>NZ_JBJDRE010000012.1:0-176465 GCF_044987315.1 Devosia sp. ZW T5_3 | reverse complement strand
GCATCCAGAACCGCACCTATCCGGTGCGTGAAGCCTATGGTCTGGTCTGGTCCGCCGCCAACGACGAGCTGCCCTTTGCGCCCTTCCCCGGCGCCGAAACCGGCGACTGGTTTGCCCTCCGCCCCATGCCCGTCAATGCCGCGCCTGAAGACGTGCTCGACGCCCTTGCCACCCCAGATGCCGAACGCCTGCCCGGTCTCTCCATCCGCTCCGGCGACACGATCTGGTTCGTCCAGCCGGTCGATGCCAATCGCGCCGTCATCCGCGGCCTCGTAGCCGGCCAACCCGACCTCGCCATCCTGCGCCAGCACAATGAGGTCCTGACCAGGCTTCGCGACCGCCTCGAACGCGCCGCCGCCCGCAAGCCCACTCCCGAAGCCCTGCAACCGGTGTTCGAAAAGGTCTCGGCGGATCTGGCCACCATGCCCGAAATCGCCATTCCGCGCGGCAATACCATGCCGGTTGTGGTCAAGCGCAAATGGCAATCCGCCGATGGCGTCACCGGCTTCGAGCTGGCCGCGCGCGACGGCCACTTGCCCACCTTCCAGCCGGGCGCCCATATCGACCTGCACCTGCCCAATGGCCTGATCCGCCAATATTCGATCACCAATGGCCCCGGCGAATTGATGAGCTACGTCATCGGCGTCAAGGCCGAGAGTGCCAGCAAGGGCGGCTCGCAAATCCTCATCGATAGCGTGCGCGAAGGCGACGTCCTCGCCATTTCCGAGCCGCGCAACAATTTCCCGCTGCGCCGCGACGCCACCCGTACCGTGCTGATCGCCGGCGGCATCGGCATCACGCCCCTGCTTTCCATGGCCCGCTTCCTCGATAAATCCAGCCTGCCCTACGAGCTGCATTATTTCGTCCGCACGGGCGAGCAAGCTGCCTTCCGCGACCAGCTCGCAGCGCTCAGCGGCAAGGTCATCATCCACCAGGGCCTGCCCCGCGCCGAGATCGCTACCACCATCGCTACGACGCTCGGCACCTGGTCCCGCGCCCAGCATGTCTATGTCTGCGGCCCCTCCGCCATGCTTGAATCCGTCCGCACCACCGCCGCCGAACAGGGCTGGCCCGACGAAGCCATCCATTTCGAATATTTCAAGAACGACAAGATCATCGACGACAGCTCGAGCTTTGAAATCGAGCTGGCCCGCTCGGCCATGACGCTGCATGTTCCTGCGGGGCGCACCATTCTAGAGGTGATGCGCGACGCCGGCCTGACCGTCCCCTCTTCGTGCGAACAGGGCGCCTGCGGCACCTGCCTCACCGCGGTGATAGAGGGCGAGGTGGACCATCAGGACGTCTATCTCAACGACAGCGAGAAGGCCTCCAACACCTGCATGATGACCTGCGTCAGCCGGGCCAAGTCCGCGCGCCTCGTTCTGGATATCTGACCCATGACCATCACCCTTTACGACTTCGAACTCTCGGGCAATTGCTACAAGCTGCGCTTGCTGATGAGCATTTTGAAGCTGCGCTACGATATCGTGCCGGTCGATTTCTTTCCCGGCCGCCAGCACAAGGCCGACTGGTTCCTACAGCTCAATCCCTTCGGCCAGCTCCCCGTGCTTAGGGATGGCGAGCTGACCCTGTCCGATTCCGGCGCAATCCTCGCCTATCTCGCCAAGAAATATGACGAGACCGGCCGCTGGTTTCCCGATGATCCGGCCATCACTGCCGAAATGCTGCGCTGGCACGCCGTTGGCGACGACATCACCGCCACGGCCTCTGCTGCCCGCCTGGCGCTCGGTTTCGATTATGATTTCGATATCGAAAAAGCCCAGAAATCCGCCCACCGCATCTTCCGCATCATGGACGAACATCTGTGGTTCGGCGAACGCGAAGGCCGCGACTGGCTCTGCGCGCCGGCCCACCCCACCACCGCCGATATCGCCTGTTTTCCCTATGTGATGCTGAGCGAAGAAGGCGGCATTTCCCGCCAGGACTACCCGGCCCTGCGCCGCTGGACCGACCGCGTCCGCCGCATTCCCGGCTTCGTCGTCATGTCCGGCATTTTCCCCGCTGGTCGCGCGCTAGAGGGGGCTTCGCCGGCGCATAGCTCATTTCCGTAACCCCAATTGACAGAAACAGAATCCGGGCGCATGCACGATCCGTCGATGGCCCAGCCATTTTCACACGCGAGAAACCAGATGAACCCCGACAGTCGAAGTCGATCTTCGACCCCGCACACGGCCTTCTCGACCTGACAATATTGTCGGCTCGGTAGTCCGCGCGCGGTCTACCTTAGGAGCCTACCAAAATGCTGCGCGCATATCACAACGAAGCCGCACGGCTCGTGCAAAGCACCCTTCCGCTCGATCCCGCCGGTGTTGCCGGCCTGGTCTGGCTCGATCTTCTCCAGCCCACCGCCGAGGAAGATCGCCTCGTCGAGCAATTGCTGGGCATCGACATCCCCAGCCAGGCCGAGATGGAGGAAATCGAGCTTTCCGCCCGCCTCTATAGCGAGGATGGCGCCGAATTCATGACCATGACCGGCCTGCACAAGCTCGATAGCGATGAGCCGCAAAAGACCCCGATCACCTTCATCCTCAAGGGCGAGACGCTGGTCACCGTGCGCTATGCCGAGCCCAAGCCGTTCCTGGCCTTCACGCTGCGCGCGCAGAAATCCAAGAGCCTTGCCTGCGGCTCGGGCGAACAGGTGTTTCTGGGCCTGCTCGAGGCCATGATCGATCGCACTGCCGATGCGCTGGAACGCGTCGGCAACGAGATCGACCAGATCTCGCGCGACGTGTTCGGCAAGAAAAGCAGCACCGCCAAGCAATTGCAGCAGGATCTGCGCTCCATCATCGAGCGGATCGGCGCCAAGGCCGAATTGCTCACCATGGTGCAGGAAAGCCTGGTCAGCATTTCGCGGCTGATGGCCTTCCACATTGCGCCCAACGGCGACACGACACGGGCCGGACGCGACGCCCGTCAATTGGTCAAGCTAATCCAGCGCGACGCCGTTTCGCTGGGTGAACATGCACGCACCCTGTCGAGCAAGATCAATTTCCTGCTCGACGCGACGCTGGGCCTGATCAACCTCGAGCAGAACCAGATCATCAAGATCTTCTCGGTCGCCGCCGTGGTCTTCCTTCCGCCAACGCTGGTCGCATCCATCTACGGCATGAACTACGACATCATGCCCGAGCTGAAATGGGAATTCGGCTATCCCTTCGCCATCGCACTGATGATCCTCTCGGCGGTGCTGCCTTATCTGTATTTCAAGAAGCGCGGCTGGCTGTAAGGGGCCGGTACATTGTGGTTGGGTAGGTGGGCTAGCGGTGGTTACTGCCCCGATGCCTTCTTTCCCGCCACTTTCGTCACCAGCAATTGGTTGAGCCGCATCTTGTCGGCATCCACCACCTCGAACACGTATCCCGCCGCCTCGACCTTGTCGCCCTTGCGCGCCGCGCGGCGCAGCCGGTGGACGATGAAGCCGCCAATGGTCTCGTAGCTCGCCTCGGCCTCCAGATGCTTGATGCCCAGGGTGCGCGTTACGTCCACGAAGGGCGCCACGCCATCCACCAGCCAGCTGAGGTCATCGCGCTTGAGGATCGCCTGTTCCTCGAACGGATTGGCCAGCCCCTGCATCAGTGCGCCCATCAGATCCTTGAACGTCACCACGCCCACGACCAGTGCGTATTCGCTGACTACCAGCGCAAAGCCGGTGCTCTGCGCCTGGAACTCGGCCAGCACTTCCCACACATTGAGCGTATCCGGCACCGAGAGCACATCGCGCCGCGCCCTGGCGAAATCCACCTGCTCGGAGCGGTCCATGACCGTCGCCAGCACATCCTCGGCCCGCACGCAGCCGATCACCGCGTCGATGCCGCCATCGCAGATCGGGTAATGGGAAAACGGCCGCCGCCGCACCTTGTCCTGCTGCACTTCGAGCGGATCGCTGAGATCAAGATAAACGATGTCATCGCGAATGGTCATGATCGAAGTGACGCTGCGCAATTCGAGCGCCAGCACATTCTCGATCAGCCGATGCTCATTCTTCATCAGCACGCCAGACGCCGCTCCACCGGCCAGGATCATGCGGAAATCCTCGGCGGTCACCGCATCGGCCGGCACTTTGGGTTCGAGATTGAGCCGCCCGATCAGCCAATCCGACATCTTGCCGAAGAGCCACACCAAAGGCTTGAGCAGCCGCACCGCCAGCTCGGGAAACCACACCACCGAGAGCGCCACATCCTCGGGCACCAGCATGGCAATCCGCTTGGGCGTCAGATCGGCAAACAGCACGAACATGCCGGTGACGAGACAAAATGCCAGCACCGATCCGGCAATGCCAGCCGCGCCCATCGGCACCCCCAGCGCCAGCAGCCCCGCGCCGAATACCGGCCCCAGCGTGTCTTCGCCCAGCGTTCCCGCCAGGATCGACACCGCATTGGTCGCAATCTGCAGCGCCGTGATCACCTGGCCCGATTTGGCCCGCAGCGCCACGAACCGCAGCGCCTTGCTGTTGCCCGCCTCGGCCAGCGCCCGGATGCGGACCTCCCGCGCCGCCGCGAAAGCGATCTCGGATAGCGAAATAACCACACTGATCCCGATCAGCACCAGGATCAACACAACGCCAAGAATGGGATTCATCGCGACAACTGAACGCTCTATGACCGGGACGCCGTTCTAGCACGGCTCCGGGGACAAGCGAAATCGGGTCTATTTTCCCGTCCGCGATGTCACACCGGCGGATAGCGGTGCTCCTCGCCACGGAAATCGCGCACGGTGAAGCAGCCGTCTCCACCGGAGATACTGCTCGCCCCGATATCGGCTTTGCCGTGGCCGCCGGGGATGTCGAGGATGTAGGTGGGCTGGCAGAGGCCCGAAATCGTGCCGCGCAGGGCGGCGACGAGCTTTTGGCCGTCTTCGATCGATACCCGGAAATGACTGGTGCCGGGTGCCAGATCGGGGTGGTGCAGATAATAGGGCTTGATGCGGTTTTCGACGAACCCGCGCATCAGCGCCGCCAGCGTCGGCACGTCGTCATTGACGCCCTTGAGCAGCACCGATTGGCTGATCAGCACCACGCCGCTATCGGCCAAGCGCGCAATCGCCGCTCGTGCGGTCTCGGAAAACTCGCGGGGGTGATTGGCATGCACCGCCAGATAGGTCGTCTTGCCGCTGGCCTTGAGGGCGGAGATCAGCGCGTCATCGACCCGCTCCGGCTCCACTACCGGCACGCGGGTGTGAAAGCGCACGATTTTGAGGTGGTCGATGCCCTTGAGCCGTTCCATCATGTCGCGCAATCGCCGCGCCGACAGCACCAGCGGATCGCCGCCGGTCAGGATCACTTCCCAGATTTCGGGATGATCGGCGATGTAGGTGATGGCCGCGTCCATGGCCTCTGGCGTCAATGTGCCCAGCCCCTGCGGCCCCACCATTTCGCGCCGGAAGCAGAACCGGCAATAGACCGGGCAGACATGCACGGCCTTGAGCAGCACGCGGTCGGGATAGCGGTGCACGATTCCCTCGACCGGCGAATGGGCCAAGTCCCCGATCGGATCGGCCCGCTCCTCCGGGGTAGTGACCAGTTCGGCCAGCTGCGGCACGAATTGGCGCGCCATCGGGTCGGCCGGGTCGTTTCGGTCGATCAGACCGACCACGGCCGGCGTCAGCGCAATGGCATAGCGCTTGGCCACTGCCGCCAAGCCGTCGCGCTGCGCATGCGCAACCAATCCGGCTGCCACCAGATCATCCGCACTCTTCAAACTGGCCTTGCCGGCACCCATCAAAAATCTCTCATTCCACCACCGGCGCCCACAGCACCATATCGATCCGCGGCGCACCCGTCGCCAGCATGACGACGCGATCAAACCCCAGCGCCACGCCGCTGGCCTCGGGCATCAGGTCCAGCGCCTTGAGGAAATCCTCGTCGAGTGGATAGCGCTCCCCATAGATGCGGTACTTTTCATCCATCTCGGCGGCAAATCTGCGGCGCTGCTCGCCCGCATCGGTCAATTCGCCAAAGCCATTGGCCAATTCCACCCCACAGGCATAAAGCTCGAACCGCTCGCTGACCCGCATGTCATCCGCCGCACGCCGCGCCAGCGCCGCTTCGGCCGACGGGTAGCGATCGAGGACGGTCGCTCGGCCCAGTCCCAGATTGGGCTCAACCTTTTCCACCAGCACCCGGCTGAACAGATAGCTCCAGCTACGATCGTCCGGCACATCGAGGCCCACCGCCAGCATCGCTGATGCCAGCGCCTCGCCAACGGTATTGCCCGCCGCGTCCATGGTCGCGAACAGATCAATGCCCGCATAGCGTTCAAAGGCCTGCACGACGCTCAGCCGTTCCGCCTCGGCAAAGGGATCGCATTCCCGGCCTTTGTAGCGCAGCATCTTGCTGCCTACAGCTTCAGTGGCCAACTTAAGCATATTGAGGCAATCGGCGATGACAGCCCCATAGTCCTCCCCGGCCCGATACCATTCGAGCATGGTGAATTCGGGATGGTGCAGCGCACTGCGCTCCCGATTGCGCCAGACGTGGCCAAGGCTCGCAATCCGGGTCTCCCCCGCCGCCAGCAGCTTTTTCATGGTGAATTCGGGCGAGGTGTGGAGAAACAGCGTCTCCCCGACGCCGTCATTGCCGATGGCGGTGGTGGCAAAGGCATGCAGGTGGGTTTCATTCCCCGGCGAGCGTTGCAGCCCCGGTGGATCCACCATGAGGAAGTCATTGGCAGCCAGGTAGGACCGCAACGCCGCGTCGATCTTATTGCGGCCCAGCAGCAACGGCCGCCGGTCGGCATGAACCTGGGGCGTCCACCAGGGCGAAGCCGGGGGAGAAAACGGGGCGGAAGACAATCGATCGGCTCTTTCTCGGCTCGGGTCTGGCGGTTTGGCCGGAATTATTGTATCGGGCAGCACCAAAGAAAAATATCAGCGCGCCCGGCCCGGCTCCATTGCCGCTCCTCTAGGCCGCCGCCACCGCTTGAACAAGGAAGAATTGATGGTCAAGGTCATCGCCTCATCGCTCCGCAAGGGCAATGTCGTCGAACAGGACGGCAATCTGCATGTCATCCTGACGGCGGAAAACGTCCACCCCGGCAAGGGCAACTCGATCACCAACGTCAACATGCGCCGCATTTCCGATGGCGTGAAGGTCGTCGGCCGCTGGCGCACCGTTGAAATGGTCGAGAAGGCCGATGTCGATGATCGTGAATATGATTATCTCTATTCGGACGGCGAAGGCCACCACTTCATGGAGCCCGCCACCTATGAGCAGATCACCGTCGCCGACGATGTGATCGGCGATCAGCGCGCCTATCTCACCGATGGCATGAAGGTTCACCTCAAGACCTTCGAGGGCGTGGCCCTGTCGATGGAACTGCCGCAGCGCCTGACATTCGAGATCGTCGAGACCGAGCCCGTGGTCAAAGGCCAGACGGCGTCCTCGTCCTATAAGCCCGCCGTGCTCAACAATGGCCTCAAGGTCATGGTGCCGCCCCATATCGGCGTCGGCACCCGCATCGTCATCCTCACCGACGACAATTCCTATGTCGAACGTGCCAAGGATTGATCCTGGCGAACAGACGAATATGAGCGGGCCCTGCGGGGCCCGTTTTCATTTCTCGCCCAGCTCGCGGGCGGCCTGATACCAATGGGTCTCGGCCCGATTGGGCGGCGTGCCTTCGGCCAGCCATTTGTCATAGGCGATCTGGCGCAGATGCATTTCCTTGGCGCGCAGCCAATAGTCAAAGCTTCGCCCGGCCGGTCGCCCGTCATTCTCCCACAGGAAATATGCGGTCCGTCTGACCGTCTCGGCCAGAGCCGTGTTCTTATGCATGATGCCCGCCATGCGCCCCTGATCATTCGGACGCTGCTCGGCAACGGGCGGGCGGGGCCGAGGTTCCCCCTTTCCCCATGCGCAAAAACATTTGATCGCTGGCCTGCATGCCAACCGCCGCTTATCATCGGCTAGCCTTTCCAACCGGCGAGCCGCATCGATGACCGCCTCTATCTACCCGGCCGATTTCTACGACAATCGCCGCGCCCACACCGCCCATGCCGCCGCCAGGCTGCTCGCCGCGTTGCCCAAGCACCTGGCGCGCAGCTCGGTTGCCGATATCGGCTGCGGCACCGGCACCTTTCTCGCCGCGGCCTTGGCCGATGGTGCGGCGGAAGTATTCGGCATGGAAGGCAATTGGGTCACTCGGGATATGCTGGACGATCCGCGCATCGTCTTTGCCGCGCAGGACCTGGAGCAAAACTTCACCGGCCCGCGGGTCGATCTGGCCATGTCGCTCGAAGTGGCCGAGCATCTGAGTCCCGCGCGCGCCGCCGGCTTTGTCGCCGATCTCGTGACGCTCGCCCCGGCAATCCTGTTCAGCGCCGCGATCCCCGGCCAGGGCGGCGTTGGGCACAGCAATGAGCAATGGCCGAGCTATTGGGCTGGCCTCTTCGCGGCTCATGGTTATCGACCATTCGATGTGCTCCGGCCGCAGATCTGGACCGACGACGCCATTCCCGCCTGGTATCGGCAGAATGTCGTGCTTTATCTGGACGCAGCGACCGCCACGCAGCTCGGCCTGACCCCGCATGATGCGGGCGCACTTGACAAGGTGCATCCGGCGTTCTGGAACCGCGCCAATCGCGAACTCAAATATGCCAATGCGCTGCCGGAATCCGAGGTGCTGCGGCGGCAGGCGCAGCAGGCCCAGCAATAGCTCAGCGCGCTGCCCAGAGCAGCCCGCGCTTAAGGATGGTCCGCACCTGCGGGATGTCCAGCTCATCGGCGGTATGCCCCAGCGAGGAATAGAATACCCGGCCCGCGCCGTGACTGGTGGTGAACACGACCGGCATCACCACATCCTTGCGCCAGGGGTCGAACTCGCCGGAGAAGGTGGTGGTGGCCAGCACTTCAACCGCCGGATCGTAGTTGAGGTAATATTGCTCCGAAGTGTGCTCGAAGCTGTCGATCCCCGCCATGATGGGGTGATCGCTGCGGCTTATATCGACGCGATAGGTGATGATATTGCCTGGATGGGACACCCAATAGCAGCTCGCCGCATAGCGGAATGGCACGCTGTCGCGAAAGCTCGTGGCCAGCCCCATGTGATAACCAGCCAGCCCCGTCCCCGCACGTATCGCGGTGACGAGATTGGCCATCTTCTCGCGCGGCAATTGTCCATCGGTGATCACCGGCACGACCAGATCATTCTCGCCGACATCGGCGGCACCCAGCGCGTCATAGTCGTGCGTCACCAATACCGAAAAGCCCGCGGCTTCCAGCAGTTCGCGCACCACATGGGCGCCGCGCTCGGGCGTGTGCAATTCCATGCCGCCCCAAACGACGAGTGCTTTTTTGTCGCTCACAATCCCAACCCCACAGCCTTGGTGCGATGTACGCCCTTGGGCAAGAAGGCAAAACTATCGGCAATACCCAGCAGGTCCGCCGCCAGATGCACAACCGATAACCACATCTCGGTGCCCTGCAGGCCCGGTTGCTGCCCATCGGCAAAGGCAAAGCCCTCGCCGGCCACCCAGCGCTGCTCGGCTCGCTCGATCACCGCGCGAGCGATGGCCTCGGCGTCGGGTCGGCGATAATCGGTCTGCCGGAGGCAGAGCAGCAGCGGGTGAATGGTGTCGAGCAGGTTGCAGGCGGTGTAGGTTGGGCCGGAAAAGCCACCATAACTGCGATAGTTCAGCAGTACGGAATCGATGGCTCGCTCGGCCTGCGGCACCGGCAGGCCGAACTGCGCATAGGTGCCCCGCGTCAGCCGGTAGAAGCCGTTGACCGGCTGCAGCAGGCCTTCGGCCGCCGTGGGCGAGCCCCATAGCCCCGTGCCGCGATCCTGGTGCAGGGCGAGCCAGCCGAACAGCGTTTCCCGCGTCCGTCCCCTGCTGAAATAGCGGGCGTTGAAATAGAGCGCCGTGCCGATGGCATCCACCGCCGAACCAGCGCTCCAGGCGCGGTCCCGCCAGGTCAGTCCGTCGAGCCAGTCGCACAGCTCATTGGCGCTCAAATCCTCGACCGCGGCGATGCGATGCAGCGGCTGGCCGCCCAACACCTCAATGGCATAGCCCACCGACAGCACATTATAGAGCGCCAGTCCGTCGTCGCGCATGGCCTGCCCTGGTGCGGGAGGTCGATGCGGATCGGGGAAGAGGCCAGTCACCGGGTCCTGCAAGGCCTGCAACTCAGCCAGCGTCGCCGCTGGATCAAGGCCCTCGGGCAATTCGCCAAACCCGGCGGCGATCTCGATAGCGTCATTGCGGTGCCGGGCACTGCGCCGCGCCTGCCCATCAGCCTCGCGCGATACATATTCGCCGTTCTCACGGTGTCGCGCCAGAATCTGTGGCCACTGCACCTTGGCGGCTGCACCCAGTCGCCCGAGCGCGGCCACCGCATCGCTGCGACTGGTTTTCCCCTGCCCGCGATAGCGAACGACCTTGGCCGGCACGCCGCCAACAATGGCCATGGTTGGTACGTTTTTGCTGACCACGGCCCCCGCCGCGATCACCGCGCCCTTGCCGACGGTGACGCCATCAAGCACCACCGCATTGGCGCCGATCCACACGTCGTCCTCGATTGTGATGCCAAGCGTCTCGTGCTTTTGCGTATAGATCGGCACGCTGGGATCGTCGAACCCGTGGTTGAAACCGACGATCGAGACATGGCTGGCAATGCGCACGCCGTTGCCGCAGCGCACCTTGCCCGAAATCATCGCATAGGGATTGACCGTACTATGCGCGCCAAATTCCACATCGCCCCGCACCAGGGCATGGCCGGCGATCCAGCTGTGTTCGCCCAGGACCAGGTGGGTGGTAAAGATCGCTGCGTCCGCTGCCACATAGGCCGTTGGCGCAAAGCTCGCGCCGGCCACCTCAGCCAGATGCGCCAACCGCGCCCGATGTTCGGGCGCATCGATTTCCGCCGGGGTGCGATCCCAGGTCAGGAATTGCAACCTCGCCTCGCGGTCTGGGTCGTAATCATCAGATGGTTTGACGGATTGCAAAGTCATTTATGTCCTACCGGCCTATCTAGGCCAACCGCTCCAACGCCTCCGGCGCCACCGCAAATTCCAGCGGCACACCGGCAACAAATCGCTCGATTTCCTCGATTGCCATCTGCCCCAGCCGCAGCCGCTCGGTGCCCACGGCGCCCGCCACATGGGGGGTCAGGAACACATTGGGCAGATCATAGAACGGGGAACCGTCGCTGGGAATCTCGGGATCGGTCACATCGATCACCGCATGAATGCGCCCGGTGCGCAATTCGGCAATTAGCGCTGCCTCGTCGATCAACGCGCCGCGCGCCGTGTTGATGAAGGCTGCGCCGTCCTTCATCAGCTTGAGCTGGCGAGCGCCGATCATTGCCCGTGTCGAGGGCAAGGATGGGGCGTGGATGCTCACCACGTCCGAACGCGCCATCAGGGTGTCGAGGTCGACTAATTCCACGCTTTTGGCAATCGGGTCGCTGGCGCTGACAAAGGGGTCGCTCAACAGCACGGTGAAATCGAAGCCTTCGAGGAACTTGGCCACGCGCCGCCCGATGCGCGACGCCCCCACCAGCCCGATGGTGCGGTGATAATTGCCGATCGGCTGGTCCATCACCGCATAGGTCGAGCGCCGGCTGTGATCGGCGCGGTAGAGATCGCGCAGTTCGAAGACGCGCTTATTGGCGTAGATGATCGAGGCCAGGGTGAATTCGGCCACCGGCACCGCATTGGCATCGGCCGCATGCGTTACGACGATGCCCGCTTCGTAGACTGCGGGGTCCAGGGTGAATTTCACCGTTCCGGCTGCATGGGCAATCAGCTTCAGATTGGGTGCTGCCGTCACCACTGCCGCACTCACCACCGGGCACCCCCAGCCCGTCACCAGGATGTCGATCTGCCCCAATATGGCTCTTGCCTCGGGGCTGGAAAATTCCTCCAGCGGCTCGGCCTGCACGATGTCGCAGGTCTGGGCCAATCGGGCCAGCGCCTGCTCGTCGAACACATATCTTGTCTTGTCCGCCGCCAGGGCGAAGGCGAGTTTTGGCCGCATCAGAACCGCTCCGCCACCTGGATGGCACTGACTTCGACGCCCTCCTCGCGGATCAGTGCCTCAAGCACGCCCAGATCGGGCGCTTCCGGCACCTTGTCGAGCGAGGCTTCTGCCGCCGCCCCCGCTGGCAGGGCCAGAGCCGCCGTGATCAGAACCGTGGTGCCCGCCGGGATGTCCCCCCGCAATTGCGGCACCAGCGTCTTGGCGACAATCAGATTGGTATTGGGCAGGGCCTTGAGCACTCGCGCCTCGCGTTGCCCGCCGAGATCAACAATCGCGCTGATATCGCTCTGGCTGCGCGCCACCGCTCGCCCATTCCCCTCGCTCAGTTTATCCGCGTTGAGATCAGCCCGCCCAATGGCAAAGCCGCCTTCGGTGCCATGCAGCGCCCGTGGCGTCGTGATCCGATGCACCCGCACATGCCAATCCCCCTGCGGGATCAACCAGGTTTCAACGCTCACATCGCTCCACGGCTTCCACACGGCAAACAGCGTGTCCCCGGCAATCTGGGCCACTTCATTGCTCTCACGCACCCGGTAATGCCGGCCATCGTCGCTCAGCCCCAGCATGCCGTCGAAGGCACCAGCATTATAGGCCCGCTCATCGCTCTCGACCGAAAAGCCGTAGCGCGAGGAATAGACGAATTTGGCATATTTCTCGGCGCCCCAGCGCATCTGCCAGTTCTGCTGCCCGCTCGACAGGGCCACCACATTGCCCGCCGTATGCTGCATCACCATGCCCGGATGCTTGAGCGGCACCGGCTCGCTCGGCGTCACCGCCGGCGTTTCCTCCGCCGTCCAGAACGGATGGTCGGCCGGCAAAGCCAGCGGCAGAAATGCCTTGAGCGCCCAATAGGGCGACCCCGCCGAATTGTAATTCTCGCTCATGATCAGATTGGGATAGCCATAACCCACCGAGAGCACACCATCGCGATTGGCGATGGGCTGGTGGCTCCACCAGCGCAAATGGCGCATGAACTGCCCCTTGATCTCACCCCAGGGCAAAGCCTCAAGATCGGCAAAGGCCAAGGCCCCCCAAAAGCCGCCACAGGCAAAGCGATAGGTCAGGCTGCGCCCGAACGCCAGCGTGCCGCCATCCTCATCGAACCAGTGCCGGATATCCTTGGCAAACAGCCCGGCCCGCTCGCGATAGGCGGCCGCGCGCTTGTCGTCATTCCTAGCGAGCTTGGCGTAGATCAGCCCGTAAAAATGCATGGCAAAGGGGATGTAATGGTCCACCCGGCGCACATTGCCGTCGCGATACCAGCCATCGCCGAGATAGAAACCGTCCAGCTCTTCGAGATATTTCTCGGTCAGCGAGCGATCGAACTCGACCCCGCATTCCTCCAGTCCCAGATCGACCAGGATGCGGAAGAACTTCCAGTTATTGTCAGCGTAATCAAACGTGCGCGCATGCTTGAGATAGGCCGCCAGATTATCCTTGGCCTTTTGCGGCAGCGGCTCCCACACCAGATGCGGCAGCAGTCGCAGCGTGAAACCAATTGCTGCCAGCTCCACCATGCGCTGGTCGGTGGAATTGACCTGCCCCCAATATTCGGGATGCTCGGGATCGGTGCCATTGGCCAGCCCGCGCCGATAGAGTTCCCAATGATCGAACTCCGCTCCGCCGGCCGCCAGCGGCGTCAGCCCCCAGAGCGGCCGCGCAAAGCCTTCAAGGTCCGCCGCCGCCCGGTCGAAATGCGCGGCGCCGCCGTCGAGCCGCACCCGCGCCCCGCCCTCGGAAAAATACGGCAGCAGCGGATTGAACAGGTCGCGCAACCCCTTCTCGACATCTTCCCGCGTGTTGAGCGGATTGCCATAAAGCGGATTGGCTGTGGCTGGATCATAAGTCATTTATGCATAAGTCCTGGTCACGGACGCGTCTTCATAAGCGCCCTTCAAATCCAATGTTTCGGCAAAGTGGCAGGCCGCTTCCTGGGCCGTGCCATTAATCTTGCGCAGCGCCGGCTTTTCAGTGCGGCAGCGATCCTGGGCATATTTGCAGCGGGTGTGGAACGGGCAGCCGACGGGCCGGTTGCCGAGATAGGGAATTTCCCCGCGCACTTCGGTTTTCCGCCCCTTGCGCCGCGTCGGATCGGCAATGGGCAAGGCTTCCAGCAGCACTTCGGTGTAGGGATGGCGCGGCCGCTCGAACAGCATTTCGGTGGGCGCATTTTCCACCACATGGCCCAGATACATCACCACCACCCGGTCGGCGATATAGTTGACCACCCCCAGATCATGGCTGATGAAAATATAGGTCAGCCCGAACTCGGCCTTGAGGTCTTCCAACAGGTTCAGCACCTGCGCCTGGATCGATACGTCCAGCGCCGACACCGCCTCATCGGCGATCACCAGTTTTGGGTCCAACACCAGCGCCCGGGCAATGCCGATACGCTGCCGCTGCCCACCGGAGAATGCATGCGGATAGCGCCCCACCGCATCGGCCGGAATACCGACCTTGGCCAGCGTCGACACCACCCGGTCTTCCAGCTCGCGCCCCTTGCACACTTTATGGATGCGCAACGGCTCGGCCACGATATCGAACACCCGCATATTGGGGTTGAGCGAGCTCATCGGGTCCTGAAAGATCATGCGGATATCCTGCCGCCACGGCTTGATCTGCCGTTTGGTCAGCGATGTCAGCTCCACATCGCCGCCCGCTTTGGGGTGATAGACCACCCGCCCGGCGCTCGAGGGCTGCGCATTGATGATGCAGCGCCCCAGCGTGGTCTTGCCACACCCGCTCTCGCCCACAATGGCCAGGGTCTCCCCCGCCTCGACAGTGAGATTGATATCGGTGAGCGCATCCAACTGCCGCATCGGTGCGAAGAGCCCGGATTTGACCGTGAAGTGCTTTGACAGGTTCTCGACACTCAACAGCGTGCTCATGCCGGCACCTCCGCCTTGGCCCGGGTCAGCAGGTGACACCGTGCATGATGGTTGGCGCCCACCGCCGTCCGCTCCGGCGTCACCGTGGAGCAAGGCTCAAAGGCATAGGGGCAGCGGCTGGTAAAAGCGCAGCCTTGCGGCCGATCCTTGGGCGAAGGCACCGTGCCCTTGATCGGCGCGAGCCGCACCCGGTCGGCCTTGCGCGCCATTTTGGGAATGGAGCTCATCAGCGCCTGCGTATAGGGGTGCTGGGGCGCAGCGAACACGTCATAGACGCTGCCCTGCTCCACCACGTCGCCCAGATACATCACCGCCACTTCGTCGGCGATCTCGGCTACCACCCCCAGATCATGGGTGATGAACAGCATAGCCATGCCGTAATCGGCCTGCAATTGCCGCAGCAGGTCGAGGATCTGCGCCTGCGTCGTCACATCCAGCGCCGTGGTCGGCTCATCGGCGATCAACAGGTTGGGCGTGCAAGCCAGAGCCATGGCGATCATGGCTCGCTGCCGCAATCCGCCCGACAGCTGGAACGGATAGGTATCCGCCCGCTCCCGTGCGCCGGGAATGCCCACCTGATCGAGCAGGGTCACAGTGCGCTCGCGCGCCTGCTTGGGCTTGAGCCCTTCATGGATCACCATCATCTCGTCGATCTGGTCGCCAATCGTATGCACCGGCGACAGCGAGCTCATCGGCTCCTGAAAGATCATCGAGATATGATTGCCGCGCACCGCCCGCATGGCGGTGCTGTCCGGCTTGAGCGCGGCCAGGTCCACCCGCGCGCCCCCCGGCTCGTCAAACAGAATCCGGCCGCTGCCGATCTTGGCGTTCTTGTCGAGCAATCGCAAAATCGCTCGCGCCGTCACCGACTTGCCGCACCCGCTTTCACCCACCAGGCACAGCGTCTTGCCCGGCGTCAGCGTCAGGTCCACCTGCCGCACGGCCTCGATATCGGGCTCGTCGGGCGAGGAGAAGCTGATCGACATATTCTCGATTTTCAGCAGTGGCTTATCGGCCATGGGGGTCTGCAGCATCGCGCAATCCATCTCCGAAGAAATTGAGGGAAAGAATGACAATCACTACGCACAGCCCCGGCACCAGCAGCCAGGGCGCACTAGCAAGGGTGCGGATATTCTGGGCGTCCTGCAGCAGCGTGCCCCAGCTGACGATCGGCGCCTGCAGGCCAAGTCCGAGGAAGGACAAAGCCGTCTCCGCCAGGATCATCCCCGGCACGGCCAAAGTTGCCGCCGCAATGATATGGCTCATGAAACTGGGCACCATATGCCGGGTGATGATGCGCCAGTCGCTGGCCCCATCAAGCTGCGCCGCCGTCACGAAATCCTCGGTCCGCAAACTGAGGAACCGTCCGCGTACGACACGCGCCAGCTCCGTCCAGCCGATCAGCGACAGGATCAGGGTAATGGCGAAATAGGTCTGCAAGGCCGACCAGTCTTTCGGCAGCGCCGCCGCCAGCCCCAGCCAGAGCGGAATAGTGGGCATGGAGCGGATGAACTCGATCACCCGCATCACCGCACTATCGAACCAGCCGCCATAATAGCCCGAGAACCCGCCGATAATGATGCCGAAGAACAGGCTGAGCGTCACGCCAGCCAGGCCGATCGACAGCGAAATCCGCGTGCCATGGATCAACCGGCTCAACAGGTCCCGCCCCAGCCGATCCGCCCCCAAAACATAAAGCGGCGCCCGCGGCTCGGTCACGCCAAACAGCTTGACCGACATCGGGATGATACCGGCCAGCATGTAGGGCTTGGACGGCACGAAGAATTCGACCGGAATTTTGGTTTCGTTGTCGATAACGAAGGTGCGGCGCATCGCCTTGGGGTCGATTTCGCTCTTATAGCCGTTGACGTAGGGCCCGAACGACCAGGAGCCATCCTCGTTGGTCGAGAAGAACTGAATGCCCTGCGGCGGCGCATAGGTGTAGCGGGGATTGTACTGGGCCGGATCGAACGGCGCGAGGAGCTCGGCCAGCAGCGCCACCAGGTAAAAGGCCAGGATGATCCACAGGCTCACTAGCGCCAGCTTGTGTTGCCGGAACCGGCGCCACATCAGGGCAAACTGGCTCTCGCGCTTGGCCTTGTTGATCCCGATGGTTTCGGCAATATCGGTCATGGTATCCACCGCCATCTATTTGCTCCCATAGCGAATGCGCGGGTCGATCCAGGCCAGGATCAGGTCGGAGATCAGTGTGCCGATCACCGTCAATATGCCCAGCAGCATGATGATCGCCCCGGCTAGATACATGTCCTGGGAGGTCAGCGAGCGCAGCAGCAGCGGCCCGGCCGTCGGCAGGTTCAGCACCACGGACACGATCACCGAGCTCGACACCAAAGCCGGCAGCAGCCAGCCAATGGTCGAGACCAGCGGATTGAGCGCCACTCGCACGGGATATTTCAGAATTGCCCGCATTTCCGAGAGCCCTTTGGCCCGCGCCGTGGTGACATAGGGCTTTTTGAGCTCATCGAGCAGATTGGCACGCAGGATGCGGATCAGCTCGGCCGTCCCCGCCGTCGACAGCACCAGGATCGGCGCCCAGGCATGGCTTAAAAAGTCCCAGATGCGTTCAATGCTCCAGCGGGCATTCTCCATACCGGGCGAAAACAGCCCGCCAATGGTTTCCCCGAACCAGACGAAGCTGAGATACATCAGGATCAGCGCGAAGAAGAAATTGGGAATGGCCAGGCCAATGAACCCGCCAATGGTCGCCAGATAATCGCCCAGCGAATATTTGCGCACGGCCGCATAGATGCCGATGGGCAAAGCCACCAGCCACATCACGACAACGGCCAGCCCTTCGAGCAGGATTGAATTGCCCAGCCGCCCCCAGATCAGGGAGGTCACCGGCGCCTTCCATTCAAAACTTTGCCCGAAATCGCCACGCAGCACGATGCCGGTGACCCATTTCCAGTATTGGACGAGATAGGGTTCCCCGAAGCCATATTGCTGGCGCAGTGCGTCGATCGCGGCCGGGTCGACCCGGTCTCCATTGGCGCTCAGCGTGGCCACATAGGTGGTCAGATAATCGCCCGGCGGCAGCTGAATGATGGCAAAGGCCACAAAGCTCACCGCCCACATGGTCAAGACCATCGCAATCAGCCGGCCCGTCACGAAACGCAGCATTTTAGCGTCTCCTAAAAACTGAACTCACAGTCGACAGCGTCCTTGCGCGGAGATGCCGCCCGGTGGGTGCGGTGGCCGCGTGCCACCGCACCTGAATTCCAGCCCCCGCAGCTGTCGCCAGCCGCGAGGGTGGGGGAGGGAGTGCTATTCAGCGGCGAAGTACCACTGGAATGGATCGTAGGGTGCAGGGGTGGGGAACAGGTAAGCCTGGAACATGGTCTGCGGGATGTTCCGCATATTGTTCTTGGCAATGTAGTAGGTGTTGCCGGGCAGGCTGACGCCGATCACCGGGAAGTTCTCCTGCCCGATGGTCAGGATCTGCTTCATCAGATCGGTGCGCTTTGCCGGATCGCCTTCACCGCGCAACTGGTTGTAAAGGTCCATTTGCTGCTTGGCCCACGGCGCCGGTTCTTCGGCGATATCCGGAGTCGTGCCATTGAACCAAGCCTGCCAACGGAACGCCCATACGGATTCGGGGCTGTTAGCCATGTAGTAGCGCGGCTCCTGCACCACATCGAGGCCGCCGTCGCCGCCCCAGACCTGGGCGTCATAGTCGCCGATCGGCCGCTTGTCATAATAGAGTGTGCGGTCGATATTATTGATTTCGAGCTTGATCCCTGCGGCTTCAAGCTGCAGCTGAATTAGTTCCAGCATGTCGGGCCATTCGGGACGAAGCGAGGCAATGGTGTCGATCGTGACCACCAATGGCGAGCCGTCTGCGAAGGTGTACATGCCGTCAGCGCCCTTGACCAAGCCGGCCGCTTCGAGATGTTGCGCCGCTAAGGCCGGATCGAATTCGGTATACTGCTTGGCATAAGTCTCATTGTAGAACGGGGACTCCGGACGCGGCGCCACCTGGAAAGGCTCGCCTTGACCAGTGAACACCACATCGATGATTTCCGCGCGATCGATGGCATGCGAAATGCCGATGCGGAAATCCTTGTTCTGGAACAGCTCGCGGCGTTTGGCGTCGATGTGGTTGAGGTTGAACTGGATAACCATCGTGTTGGACGAGGACTGGATTTCCTCACCCATGCGGTAGTCGCCCGCTTCCTGCCCATCAAAGAATAGCGGCTGATTGGCGACCGTAGAGATATGGCGGTCCTGGAAATCGATCTGACCGTTAAGTGCCAGCAGCGTCAGCTCTTCCACTGAATCTGACACCCGCATTTCGAGGTTGTCGATATAGGGCAGCTGGTTCCCCTCGGTATCGACCTTCCAATAATAGGGATTGCGCTCAAAGGTGACGCGGGTGGCGCTGCCGGTCAGGGGCTCCTTCACCATCCAGGCGTTCATGAACGGCAGGTCCGGGTTGGCCCAGCGGATGGTTTCCGTGGCCCAGGCACAGCGATTGAGCATCATGGCTTCCCAGGTATCGAACCCGGCGGCCTTGGCTTCTTCAGCGGCTTTCGGATTGATCGGCGGGTAGAACTGTCCGCAATAATCCTTGCTCAGCGACACTATGGTGAGCCCGTTGACGCTGGCCAATTCATCCATCAGTACGCCATTGGGCTTTTCAAAGATGAATTTGAACGTCGTCTCGTCGACCACTTCCAGCTCGACGGGATTATTGGGATTGCGCAGGAAGCCGCCCGGTCCGACATAGGTCGGCTCCTTGTGCAACTGCACGGCAAATTCGATATCGGCGGTGGTAAACGGCTTGCCGTTATTCCACTTGAGCCCTTCGCGCAGCTTGAACGTATAGGTTTTCGCGTCTTCGCTGACTTCCCAACTCTCGGCCAGATTGGGAATGATCTCTTTCCATTCGCGGTCGTAGCGCACCAACCCGTCATAGGCGACGGTGCGGGCGATCCAGGCATTATCCAGCCCGCCGCGTAGCGCTGAGCGCCAGGTGCCGCCATAGGTGCCGACGCTGTCTACCGGCTCCACCACCAGCGGATTGGTCGGCAGGCGCTCGGCGACCGGCGGCAATTCACCGCTTTCCACCAACGCATCCAGAATTGGCGATTGCTGTTGGGCCAGCGCCGGGGCCGCTGCGGCCAGCAGGGCTGCCAGGGCGACAGCCCCCGCGAGGCCACGGCCGGGCCGCTTAAAGGTTCGATGAACCAGGACGTCTTGTTTCATTGTGGTCCTCCCTTGCCCGGAGCTTGTGCGCCGGGTCATTCCTCCACGAATGGGCGACGATGAGTTGCCGCCCCACAGGATGCAAAACGTGCCTCCTGCACCTCAATGCCTCGACGCGCGCCTCAGATGGGCGTGATATCGAGCGCAATTTCTCCTTGCGCTGCCCTTCCGCGGGCAGCGAACAGCACACGGGTCAGATCGACCGATGGCGCATATTGTTTTTCGACACCGGCATGATGCTCGGTACTGACCTCGACCTGGCTGGCGTCAAACCGGACTTTCACCCCGCCATCGGCCCCGCCGATCCGCACTTCCCCGGCGCCGATATCCACCGCGAGCGGGGTCACCAGCACCGATTGAAAAGCGCCGCCCTCCCCACCGAAAACGAAACGGTCGGTGAGCGCGATCCGTCCGCCCGGCTCATGCCGGTCAAACGACACGCTGCGCTGCAATTGGCATAAGCCCGCTTCAGCCGGATAGGCCGCGGCCATATCCAGCGCCAGCTCATCGCGGTCGGCCCCATTGCTGTGGCTCAGCACCTCGGCGGCGCGCTCGGCGCCCTCGGCCTGCTCGAAGCCATTGACCACCGGCACCGAATGGCCGCGCGACGAGGTCATGATATTGGCGTAGCGCTCGGGCCCAAAATAGGCCTTGGAATAACGCCCCCGCCCCGGATCGGTCAGCACCACCTTGCCGCCCTGCACGACGATCAGCGAACCGACATCGTTCTGGTTGTGCATCTCGTCATTATGTCCACCCTTGATGGCGAGCCGCAGCGATTTGGGATCGGTGGGATCAAGCCGGGAGATCATCCAGCCCATATCGGCGAACCAGTCATGAGGAGTCCCGCCAAAAGCCACAGCCTTGTCCGGCAGCGGCCAGGCATATTGGCGCAGCGGCCAGACGAACTGGTTGAACATTTCCACGCCAAAGTCATTGCGCGTGCCCAATTCGGTCAGCGCCGGCAGATCGAGGTTCTTGGCCAGATAGGACAATAGCCCAGGATGGAAACTGGGATTGCTGTCGGAATCTGAAAAGCTCGCCCACACCCCCTGCGTCAACACCGTCCGCACCGGGAATTGCGCAATCTCGCGCACCAGCGGCAAGTCCAGCAGATCGATCTGCCCGCCCGTCCGCTCTGCCAGCAAATGCGCCAACACCACATAATTGCCAAAGCCATAGGACCAGTAATCCGGCCCCTCGGACGAGCCACCCTGGCTGTCGAACGTGTCCAGATAGTCCGCAAGGCTACGCAGCCCGCGCGTGATGATTTCGGCCAGCCGATCGAGATCCGTCTCGAAATAACACGCCGCACCAACCACACCGGCCACGCACACGGCGGTCCAGTTATTGACCTGCTTGGCTGGCGTCGTATGCAGCCACCAATGATCATTGCGCTCAAGGAAGGGCGCAATTATGCGCCGGTTAGTCTCGCTGCGAATGCGCGCCCGCAACTCCGGCGAGAGCTTGTCGCCCAGCAGATAATCGGCCTCGGCCAGATCAAGCCCGCTCATCGCCGCCGCCAGATCAACCGTCGGCCGATCGGGAAAATCCAGCGTCCGCGCATGCGCCGGCCAGGCCCAATTGGTCTCTTCCAGCCGCGCCCACAGCAGGTTCTCTGCCGCCGCGACGAATTCACCGCTTTGCTCCAGCCATTCGGCGAGCGTCAGCCGATAGAGCATATTGCGCCGCGCGCGCTGGGCATCTTCATAGCCCTCGCGCCGCCCATTGCGCTGATATTCAAGATAAAGTTCGGCCGGCAGTGCCGGAATGTCAGCACCAATGTCAGCACGGGCGCTTTCGAGCAAAGCCTCGATGGCCTGCGACCCCACCTGCGCCCGAATTTCGGCAGCATCACGAGAAAACGGCGCAAAAGCAGCCGCGCCGTCGAGCGTCAGGCGAACATGTTTGACGTTCCAGCGCCGCAAATCCAAGCCGCCCTCCTGCATACTCAACCCGGACATCCGCCGCTCAACGCGCTCTTTTGCCGTCCAGTTCAACGAGGGCCACGCTATTTCACAAGATTTGCAAAATCAAGCACTTTGCGCAAATAGCGCAAATTACGCAAATTTGTTCATTTTTCGTCGAAAACCCAAAGGGATGGCCCGGTGCCAGTGTGGAAAACCCGTACCGGGCACCCAAAAGCTGATGATGAATTTTGAAGTCAGAACGCTGATTTAGATCGAGAACACAGTCTCGCCAGCCACCATGCTAACGCCGGTTTCCACCTGCAGCACGGCCCGCTCGCCATCCATATGCTGCACCAGCAGCCGCACGGCCGAGCGCCCAATCGCCTCGCGATCCACCCGTATCGTGCTCAGCCGCGGCGTCGCCATGCCGGCAATCGGCAGGTCGTCAAACCCGATGATCGAGAACCCCTCGACCAGCGGGCTATCGGCAGCGTAGAGCCCTTCGAGCATCTCCACCGCCGCAATATCGTTCCAACTGAACACAGCCGTCACGTCATGCACACCGGCCAGCACATCGGCCAAAAGCTGCTCGGTCCGGCACTCCGCGCCATAAACGACCGTCCCGGTCACACCCGGATTTGCCGCAATCGCTGCCTGAAAGCCGCGCTGCCGCTGTAGCAATGTCGGCCGGCTCTTTTGCCCATAATGCAAGATGCGCCTATGCCCGGCATCGATTAGCCGCTGCGTCGCCATGAAGGCGCCGTAGAAATTGGCCGGAGCCGCGCCACTGACCTGCATTTTGGGGTCCGCACCATTGACCAGCACCACCGAACTATCGGTCTCATCGGCCCATTGCACCAGCCCATCCCAGGCGTCGATCCCCGCCAGCAACACGCCTTCTGCATCGGTCTGGGCCATCTGTTTCTTGATCAGATCGAGCGTCACCACCGCTTCATTGACCAGCCGCACATCGAGCACCATGCCCATTTCGGCGGCCTGCGCCCGCATGCCTTCGAGAATCCCGAAATAGAACCCCGATAGCCCGCTCGTCGCGCTCCCCAGCGGCACCAGTGCCACCGCGCGCTTATCGCCGGCGGCTTGGCCATTGGTATGCTTACTCTTGTAGCCCAGCGCCCGCGCCATGCGCTGCACATCGCGCCGCACTGCGTCGCTAATGCCGATTTCATTGGCCAGCGCGCGCGATACCGTGCTCACCGAAACACCAAGGCGCTCGGCTATGTCTGACTGGTTTGCGCGCCGCTGCAGGGCCACTTCGCGATTCCGATGAGCAGGATTGCCTATCTACGCAATATTTGCGTTTTTTGAGCAATGCAAGCCCTGACGGCAATTTAGGCCGCTAGAGTCACAGAGTTCCGCCTTTGTAGGACACTAGCGGCGTCACATCCGGCGTTGCACTGAAGTCCACCACCCGGCCCAGAATGATCGCCGTGCCAAACCGCTCGATCACTTCCTCCACCCGGCAATCGATCACCCCCGCCGCCCCTTCCAGCGCTGGCGCCCCTGTCGCGAGCCTGCCCCAGTGCCCCAATTGAAACCGATCGGCGCCCTTGAGCTCACCCTTGCCGCCAAACGGTCCGGCAAGGTCCGCCTGCCCACTCGCCAGATAATTGATGGCAAAATGCCCGGCATCGAGAATGGTCTGCAACGCCGAGGTTTTCTTGTCGACCGAGATCATCATCAGCGGCGGCTCGGCCGACAAATGCGTTGCCGACAGCGCCAGAAACCCGCGCGGACCATCCCCCGCCTCGGCGGTAACAATGGCAGTGCCCACCGCCCGCAGGCCCACTGCCTGCCAGAATGTACGAACATCAATGACCCGTTCGGGCGCGGCAGCATCAGACATAGAAAAACTCTCGGCAGGGAAACTCAAAGGCAGACCAGTCAATGGTACCCGCCCATCCCCACCTGCCCAACGAAGTTTTTCTTCCCGCCGCCGCGCCGCGCCAGAAGGCGCAAAAAATACGGGCCAAGCGGTCCCATTGCTGCTAATTGGGCAGCGTTGAGAACACTTGCGGGAACAGGTTGGGATGGCTGACACGGGGGGTCTGAATGACCGCGAAAGCATGGCATTCGACGTCGTCATCGTCGGCGCCGGCCCGGCCGGCCTCGCCGCCGCCATCCGCCTCAAACAGAACAATCCTGATCTAGCCGTCGTCGTGCTCGAAAAAGGCGCCGAGGTCGGCGCGCACATCATCTCGGGCGCCGTCGTCGACCCCATCGGCATAGATGCCCTGCTGCCCGGCTGGCGCGAAGAACCCGGCCACCCCTTCCGCACGCCGGTCACCCAGGATCGCTTCCTCTTCCTCGGCAAGACCAGCGCCACCGCCATCCCCGCCTGGCTGATGCGCCTCATGCCACCGCTGATGCATAACCACGGCAATTTCATCGTCTCGCTAGGCGAAGTCTGCCGCTGGCTGGCCGACAAGGCCATGGCGCTGGGCGTCGAAATCTATCCCGGCTTCGCCGCCGCCGAATTGCTCTATGACAAGGGCACCGTCATCGGCGTCGCCACCGGCGATATGGGCCTTGAACCCGATGGCACGCCCGGTCCTAATTTCGCCCGCGGCATGGCCCTGCTCGGTAAATATGTGCTGCTGGCCGAAGGCGCCCGCGGCTCATTGAGCAAGCTGGCGATCGCCCGTTTCGGGCTCGATCAGGGCCATGAGCCCCCCAAATTCGGCCTCGGCCTCAAGGAAATCTGGGAAGTCGCGCCGGAAAGCCACCAGAAGGGCCTCGTCCAGCACAGCTTCGGCTGGCCCCTCGATAACAGCACCGGCGGCGGCAGCTTCCTCTATCACCTGGAGGACAACAAGGTCGCCGTGGGCCTCGTCGTCCACCTCAATTACGCCAATCCCTATCTGTCGCCCTACGAAGAATTCCAGCGTTTCAAAACCCATCCGGCTATCGCCAAAACCTTCGCCGGCGCCACCCGCGTCAGCTATGGCGCCCGCGCCATCACCGAAGGCGGCTACCAATCGGTGCCCAAGCTGACCTTCCCCGGCGGAGCGCTGCTCGGCTGCGCCGCCGGCTTCACCAATCTGCCCCGCATCAAGGGCAGCCATAATGCCGTGCTCTCGGGCATCGAGGCCGCCGACGCAGCCCTCGCCGCGCTGGCCGCCGGCCGCTCCGGCGACGAACTGACCGAGTACGAAGCCAACTGGCGCAACGGCCCCATCGGCCGCGACCTCAATCCCGTCCGCAATGTCAAGCCGCTCTGGTCCCGCTTCGGCACAATCGCCGGCATTGCGCTAGCCGGTATCGACATGTGGCTGACCACCCTCTGCAAAGGCTGGTCCCCCTTCGGCACGCTCGGCCATGGCAAGCCCGATTCCGCCACGCTCGACTCCGCCAGCGCCCACCAGCCCATCGCCTATCCCAAGCCCGATGGCGTGCTGACCTTCGATCGCCTGGCCTCGGTGTTCATTTCCAACACCAATCACAGCGAAGACCAGCCCAGCCATTTGCTGGTCGCCGATCCCGCGCTGCAAAAATCATCTGAACACGATATCTATGCCGGCCCCTCGGCCCGCTATTGCCCCGCCGGCGTCTATGAATGGATCGAGGAGCCCACCGGCTCCCGCTTCCAGATCAACGCCGCCAATTGCGTCCACTGCAAAACCTGCGACATCAAGGATCCCAACCAGAATATTACGTGGGTGCCCCCGCAGGGCGGTGAGGGTCCAATGTACGGGAATATGTAGGGCAGGGGGGTTCCGCCCCAGTAGACCTCATGGTGAGCTTGTCGAACCACGAGGTCGTGGCACCGTCGACTCCCACCCACAATGTCATTCCGGCGGAGGCCGGAATCCATGCTGTGGACCATCCCCAAATACGATGTCGTAGATGGCCTTCAGAATGGATTCTGGCCTCCGCCGGAATGACACCGAGCGTGTCCACAAAACCGTGGCTCCCAACACCCCTCCCTGCCCTCCCCATCAAGGGGAGGGTGAACCCTGTGGATGTGGCAACATGCTGCCAAAAACTCGATGTCACCCCTCCCCCTTGTGGGGAGGGCTAGGGAGATGGTCTGAGGCCGCCAAACACTCGATGTCGAGTTTACTTCATCGTCGGCATCTGGAACTCCGCCCCATCCTTGATCCCCGACGGCCAACGGCTCGTCACGGTCTTGGTGCGGGTCCAGAACTTGATCGAATCCGTGCCATGCTGGTTCAAATCGCCAAACGCGCTCGCCTTCCAGCCACCAAAGCTGTGATAGGCCAGCGGCACCGGCACCGGCACATTGATCCCCACCATGCCCACATTGACGCGGCTGGCAAAGTCGCGCGCCGCATCGCCATTTTGCGTGAAGATCGCCGTGCCATTGCCATAGGGATTGTCCATGGTCAGCTTGAGCGCGTCCTCATAGGTCTTGCAGCGCACCACAGACAGCACCGGCCCGAAAATCTCTTCCTTGTAGATATCCATCTCGGCCGTGACATTGTCGAACAGCGTCGGCCCAACGAAATAGCCGTCTTCATACCCCTGAAGGCTAAAACCACGGCCATCCACGGCCAGCGTCGCGCCCTGCTCCACGCCCTTTTCCACCAGGCCCAGAATCCGCTCCTTGGCCGCCTTGGTGATCACCGGGCCCATTTCGCTGGCCTTGTCCGTCGCCGGCCCAACCTTGAGCTTTTCGATGCGCGGCTTGAGAGCCGCAACGATCCGGTCTGCCGTTGCTTCGCCCACCGGCACCGCCACCGACACGGCCATGCAGCGTTCGCCCGCCGAGCCGAAACCGGCCCCCATCAGCGCATCGGCCGCCTTTTCAATATCGGCGTCGGGCATGATGATCATGTGGTTCTTGGCGCCGCCAAAGGCCTGCACGCGCTTCCCGTTCGCCGCCGCCATGCCATAGACATAGCGGGCAATCGGGGTCGAGCCGACGAAGGACACGGCCGCAATTTCATCATGCGCCAAAATCCCATCGACCACCGACTTGCCGCCATGCACGACATTGAGGATGCCCTTGGGCAGGCCCGCTTCCAGCGCCAGCTGCGCCAGCCGCACCGGCACTGATGGGTCCCGCTCAGATGGCTTGAGAATAAACGCATTGCCCGCCGCAATGGCCGGCGCCAGCATCCAGAGCGGGATCATCGCCGGGAAATTAAACGGGGTAATGCCCGCCCCGATCCCCACCGGCTGGCGCATCGAATACATGTCGATCCCCGGCCCGGCCCCCTCGGTGAACTCACCCTTGAGCAGATGCGGCGCTCCGGCCACAAATTCCGCCACTTCCAGCCCGCGCAGGATGTCGCCCTTGGCGTCGTCCACCGTCTTGCCATGCTCGGTGCTGAGCAGGGTGGCGAGCTCGTCCATGTCGCGATTGATCAGCGCCACGAAATTGAAAAACACTCGCGCCCGCCGCTGCGGATTGGTCGCCGCCCACTTGGGCTGCGCCGCTGCCGCCGACGCTACCGCTGCATTGAGATCAGCCGCATTGGCCAGCGCCACCTGCGCCTGCACATCACCCGTCGCCGGATTGAACACATCCTGAAATTGCTTGCTCTCGCCCGCTGTTTCCACGCCGTCGATGAAATGGCCGATAATGCGCATAAGGCTCTCCCTTGTTGTGAGAGCAGTCTTCGCGCTATATTTTTTGCAACTCAAGACGATAGATTTCGCAACTGATGTGCAAGATTTAGATAACAACGAAGGCCAAAAATCCATGAACTGGGACGACGTCCGCATCTTCCTCGCCGTCGCCCGCCATGGCCAAATTCTCGGCGCCGCCCGCAGCCTTGGCCTCAACCATGCCACGGTCGCCCGCCGCCTTACTGCACTCGAAGCCGCCCTCGGCAGCACGCTCTTCACTCGGAAAACCAATGGCTCCGATCTGTCCGGCGCCGGCGAACGCTTCCTCAGTCATGCAGAAGCCATGGAAAGCGCAATGCTCGCCGCCAGCCAAACCGCCGGCGCCGATAGTGCTATCGAGGGTATTGTTCGTGTTGGCGCCCCCGACGGTTTCGGCGTCGCTTTCCTCGCCCCGCGCATCGGCCAGCTTACCGAGCGGCACCAGGGCCTGCGCGTCGAACTGGTCCCGGTCCCCCGTGCCTTCTCCCTCTCCCGCCGCGAGGCCGACATTGCCGTCACCCTTGAGCGCCCCCGCGAAGGGCGGCTCGTCGCGCGCAAACTCACCGATTATCGCCTGGGCCTCTATGCCGCCAAATCCTACCTGAGCCGCCACGGCACGCCGCTGGCTCTGGCTGATCTCTCCGCCCACCACCTCGTCGGCTATGTCGATGATCTACTGTTCTCAGCCTCGCTCGACTATACCAGCGCCTTCCTGCCCGATTGGCGCTCGACCTTGTCCGTCTCCACTGCCATGGGCCAGACCGAAGCGGTCCGCGCCGGCGCGGGCATCGGCATCCTGCACGGCTTCATGGCTCAGGCCGATACAAACCTCGTTCCGGTCTTGCCCGAGCACAGCCTCACCCGCGCCTATTGGACAGTGGTGCACGAAGACCTGCGGTCATTGCGAAGAGTCGGTATCGTGGCGGAGTTTCTGGCAGAGATCGTTGCGAAGGATCGGGGGATTTTCGCTTGAGGTCCTAAACCTCTTCCAACTCAATCAGCGTCCCATCAAAATCCTTGGGATGCAAAAACACCACCGGCCTGCCATGGGCGCCGATCCGGGGTTCGCCCAGCACGCGAGCGCCACCGGCCGCCAGTTGCGCCACTGCCGCGCCCAGATCGGGCACCTCGAAGCACATATGGTGCATGCCCCCGTCGGGGTTCCTTTCCAGAAACCCGGCAATCGGCGAGCCCTCCCCCAGCGGCTCCAGCAATTCCACTTTGGTGTTGCTCGTATCGATGAACACCACACTCACACCATGCTCGGGCAATGCCTGCACCGCCCCTACCTGCGCACCGAGCATATCGCGATATTTCGCCGCCGCCGCCGCCAAGTCCGGCACGGCAATGGCGATATGGTTGAGCCGCCCGATCACCGGTTGCTCAGCCTTCCCTCGATCTGGCTCAACACCGAAAACGCGGCTGCCAGCACGTTGGTCCCCGGTCCGAAAATCTCCGCCACCCCGGCATCGAACAGGAAATCATAATCCTGCTCGGGAATGACCCCGCCCACGATCACCGTTACCTCACCCAATTCGCGATACCGCAACGCCGACATCAACTCCGGCACCAGCGTCTTGTGCCCCGCCGCCAGCGATGAGACACCCACCGCATCCACCTGCAGCTCATCGGCATGCGCCGCTACCTCCGGCGCCGTCTCGAACAGCTCGCCCATATGCACGACAAAGCCCAGATCGGCGAAGGCCGAGGCGATCACCTTGGCGCCGCGATCATGCCCATCCTGCCCCATCTTGGCGATAAAGATCGAGGGCGCCCGCCCCCGCGCCGACTTGAACGCATCAATACGCCCGACAATGGCCGAAAATTCGGGATCATTGCCGTAGCTCGCGCCATAGACCCCCGAAATCACCCGCGTCACCGCCGCGTGCCGGCCGAACACATCCTCCATCGCCTGACTGATCTCGCCCAAGCTCGCCCGCGCCCGCGCCGCCTCTATCGCCGCTTCCAGCAGATTGCCCTCATCCTTGGCGGCAAATTCGCGCAAGCCCGACAGCATTTGCTGGCATTTGATCTCGTCCCGGCTCGCCCGCACCCGCTCCAGCTGCGCGATCTGCTCGGCCCGCACCTTGGCATTATCGATCTCGCGCACTTCGATGGCGTCCTCGGTGTCCAGCCGATAGCGATTGACTCCGACAATTACATCCTCGCCCCGATCCACCCGCGCCTGCCGCAGGGCCGCCGCTGTCTCGATGGCCAGTTTGGGCCCACCGGCCTGCACCGCCTGCGTCATCCCGCCGGCCATTTCGGCTTCCCCGATCAAAAGCTTGGCCCCATTCACCAATTCCGCCGTCAGCGCCTCGATGTAATAAGACCCGCCCAGCGGATCGACCACGTCAGTCACCCGGCTTTCATGCTGCAGGATCAGCTGGGTATTACGCGCCAGCCGGCTCGAAAATTCGGTCGGCAGTGCGATGGCTTCGTCAAAGCTGTTGGTGTGCAGACTCTGCGTGCCCCCCAATACCGCCGCCAGCGCCTCGATGGTGGTGCGGATCACATTATTATGCGGGTCCTGCTCGGTCAGCGACACGCCCGAGGTCTGGCAATGGGTGCGCAACATCTTGCTGCGCGGGTCCTTCGCCCCCAGCCCGGTCATGATCTCGCTCCACAGCTGCCGCGCCGCCCGCAGCTTGGCCACCTCCAAAAAGAAGTTCATGCCAATGCCGAAAAAGAAGCTCAGCCGCCCGGCAAAAGCATCGATATCCAGCCCCCGCGCCTGCGCCGCCCGCACATATTCCATGCCATCGGCCAGCGTATAGGCCAGCTCCTGCACGGCGGTCGCCCCCGCCTCATGCATGTGATAGCCCGAGATCGAAATCGAATTGAATTTGGGCATGCTGCGCGCCGTATGCGCGATGATATCGCCCACAATCCGCATCGAGGGCTCTGGCGGATAGATATAGGTATTGCGAACCATGAACTCCTTGAGAATGTCGTTCTGGATCGTCCCCTCAAGCTTGGCCTGGCTCACCCCCTGCTCTTCCGCCGCCACGATGAACATGGCCAACACCGGGATCACTGCCCCATTCATGGTCATGGACACACTCATCTGATCGAGCGGAATCCCGTCAAACAGCTGCTTCATGTCCTCCACTGTGTCGATCGCCACTCCGGCCTTGCCGACATCGCCCATCACCCGCGGATGGTCACTGTCATAGCCCCGATGCGTCGCCAGATCGAAAGCGACAGACAGCCCCTTCTGCCCCTTCTCCAGCGCCTGCCGGTAAAACGCATTGCTCTCCCGCGCGGTGGAGAAACCGGCATATTGCCTTATGGTCCATGGGCGGTTGGCATACATCGTCGCCCGAACGCCGCGCGTGAACGGCTCGACACCGGGGATTTCCGAACCCTCGCCGAAATAGACGGGTTTTACCGGGATGCCGCCATAATCGCGATCGAGCGAGGAGAGCGGGACGTCGCGGAGTTCCTTTTGCGCGAGTGCTGCCCAACGGGCGAAATTAGCGGGCACCACTACACTCCCTCAAACTCGATCATCACCTGATCCACCGCCAGCACCGCCCCCGGCACCACATGCACCTTGCTCACCCGCGCCCGCTTCTGCGCCTTGAGCACATTTTCCATCTTCATCGCCTCGACGATGGCCAGCGTCTGCCCGTCCTCTACGACATCGCCTACCACTACGTCGATCCGCACCACCTGCCCCGGCATCGGGCACAGCAAAAACTTGCTCATATCCGGCGGCACTTTGACCGGCATCAGCGACAACAGCCGCGCCACATGCGGCCGCACCACCATCACCTTCAGATCCGCCCCGCAATACCGGATCCGGAACCCCGACGTGGTCCGATTGACCTTGACGACACTGGCCGCCCCGCCCGCCCATTCGATCCGCGCGATGGTACGCCCCGGCGCCCAGTCGAACCGCTCGGCCATCGCCGCCTGATCGAACAGGTTGAGCTCCCAGCTTCCCTCGGGGTCCAGCCGATGCAGCTTGAGCGGTACCTGCTCGCCCGCGATCACCACTACCCACTCGCCATAAACCTCGGTGGAATGGCCCAGCGGCGTGCGGGTAACCTGCCCTTTGCGTTCCTCCAACACCAATTGCATCATCGCCGCCACCGCGGCGACTTCAAACACCCGCCCGCGCGGCAGCACCGCACCGGTAAAGCCCTCGGGAAATTCTTCGGCAATGTAGCCCGTGGTCAGCCGCCCCTCGCGGAACCGCTCCTGGTCCATCACCGTCGACAGGAAGGGCAGGTTGTTGCCCACTCCCTCGACTTCAAAACTGTCCAGCGCCGTCGCCATGGCGTCGATCGCTTCAATCCGGCTGGGCGCCCAGGTGCACAGCTTGGCGATCATCGGATCGTAAAAGGTCGAAATCTCCCCGCCCTCGAACACCCCGGTATCGTTGCGCACCACCAGAGCCGCATCGCTACTTTCCACCGGCGGCCGATACCGCGTCAGCCGCCCGGTCGATGGCAGAAAATTCCGATAGGGGTCCTCCGCATAAAGCCGGCTCTCAATGGCCCAGCCATTCAGCTTCACCTCATCCTGGCTCAGCGGCAGCGCCTCGCCATTGGCCACGCGCAGCATCAGCTCCACCAGATCAAGCCCGGTGATCAGCTCGGTCACCGGATGCTCCACCTGCAGCCGCGTATTCATTTCGAGAAAATAGAAATTGCGCTGGTTATCGACGATGAATTCCACCGTCCCCGCGCTTTGGTAGCCGACGGCCTTGGCCAGGGCCACCGCCTGCTCGCCCATCGCCCGCCGCGTCTGTGCATCCAGAAACGGGCTCGGCGCCTCCTCGATTACCTTCTGGTTGCGCCGCTGGATCGAGCATTCCCGCTCATTGAGATAGAGCACGTTGCCAAAACTATCCCCGATCAGCTGGATTTCGATATGGCGCGGATCGGTGACGAATTTCTCGATAAAAATCCGGTCATCCCCGAACGAGCTCGCCGCCTCCGACTTGCTCCGCTCAAATCCCTCCCGCGCCTCCGCATCGTTCCAGGCAATCCGCATGCCCTTGCCACCGCCTCCGGCCGAGGCCTTGATCATCACCGGATAGCCAATCTGCTGGGCAATCGACACCGCTTCGGCCGCATCAGCGATCAGCCCCATATGCCCCGGCACGGTCGAAACCCCAGCCTCCGCCGCGATCTTCTTGGAGGTGATCTTGTCCCCCATCGCCTCGATTGCCTTCACCGGCGGCCCGACAAAGATGATCCCCGCCGCCGCCAGCGCCCCGGCAAATTTCGGGTTTTCGCTCAAAAACCCATAACCCGGATGCACCGCCTCCGCGCCCGTCTCTCGGCAAGCCGCAATTATCCTCTCAATCTGCAGGTAGCTATCCTTGGCCGGCGAAGCCCCAATATGCACCGCTTCGTCGGCCATGCGCACATGCAGCGCCTCCCGATCCGCATCGGAATAGATCGCGACGGTGGCGATACCCATGCGCTTGGCGGTCTTGATCACCCGGCAGGCAATTTCACCGCGATTGGCGATGAGGAGTTTGGTGATCATCACAGCGGAATATTCCCATGCTTCTTCGTCGGCCCCTCGCTGCGCTTGTGCTTTAGCGTCGAGAGCGCCCGGATCACCCGCCGCCGCGTGCCATGCGGCATGATCACGTCGTCGATGAAGCCGCGCTCGGCTGCGACGAAGGGATTGGCGAAGCGGGCTTCGTAATCTGCTGTGCGCTTGGCGATCTTGTCCTTGTCGCCCAGCTCGGAGCGATAGAGGATCTCCGTCGCCCCCTTGGCCCCCATGACAGCGATCTCAGCCGACGGCCAGGCATAGTTCACATCCGCCTTGATGTGCTTGCTCGCCATCACGTCATAGGCCCCGCCATAGGCTTTGCGGGTGATCACCGTCACCAGCGGCACGCTGGCCTCCGAATAGGCGAAGAGCAGCTTGGCGCCATGCTTGATGATCCCGCCATATTCCTGCGCCACGCCCGGCAAAAATCCGGGCACGTCGACAAAGGTCAGGATGGGAATGTCAAAGCTGTCGCAGAACCGGATAAACCGCGCCGCTTTCTTACTGGCGTTGATATCCAGGCACCCCGCGAGCACCAGCGGCTGATTGGCCACCACGCCCACCGTCTCGCCATCGAGCCGGATAAAGCCAACCAGAATGTTGCCGGCATGCTCCTTCTGCAATTCCAGAAAGTCGCCCTCATCGGCAACCTTCTCGATCACTTCGCGCATGTCATAGGGCTTGTTGGCGCTATCAGGGATGATCGTATCAAGGCTCATATCGCCCCGATCAATGGGATCATCGGTCATGACGCGCGGCGGCTTCTGCCCATAGGCCAGCGGCAGGAATCCAAACAGCCGCCGCACTTCGAGCAGCGTTTCGATATCATTGTCGAACGCGGCATCCGCCACCGAGGAAATCTTGGTATGCGTCGAAGCCCCGCCCAATTCCTCCTGCGTCACGCTCTCATTGGTCACCGTCTTGACCACGTCCGGCCCGGTGACGAACATGTAGCTGGTGTCCTTGACCATATAGATGAAGTCGGTCATCGCCGGCGAATAGACCGCCCCGCCCGCACATGGCCCCATGATCACCGAAATCTGCGGCACCGCGCCCGAAGCCTGCGCATTGCGCCAGAACACATCGGCATAGCCACCCAGCGAGGCCACGCCCTCCTGAATGCGCGCCCCGCCAGAATCATTGAGCCCGATCACCGGCGCCCCATTCTGCATCGCCAGGTCCATGATCTTGCAGATCTTTTTGGCATGGGTCTCGCTCAGCGAGCCACCGAACACGGTAAAATCCTGGCTGAACACATAGACCAGCCGCCCTTCGATCGTGCCCCAGCCGGTCACCACCCCGTCGCCCGGAATGATCGTTTCGGCCATGCCGAAATCCACCGCGCGATGGGTGACGAACATGTCGTATTCTTCAAAACTGCCCGCATCGAGCAGCACATCGAGCCGCTCGCGCGCCGTCAGCTTGCCCTTGCCATGCTGCGCATCGATCCGCCTCTGTCCCCCGCCGAGCCGCGCCTGTGCGCGTTTATCCTCGAGTTCGGCGATAATCTTCTGCATCGGCGGTTCCCCCGTCTTTGGCGAGCAGACTAGCCCGACAAACCAGCCTGTCGAAAGCGAAAACTCGGCGCTGGCCCCCGTTTCCCCGCTCTGCAATAGTGCGGTCCAAAAGCGCGGGAACAATCCGGCGGAGGGGACACGCCTTGGCGTCCAGCTACGATTTCATCATTGCCGGCGGCGGCTCGGCCGCTTCGGTCGCGGCCATGCGCCTCGTCCGTGATTTCGGCTGCTCCGTGCTCATCATCGAGCGCGGCCCCGCCAAGACCGCCCGCCTCATGGATTTCCCCGCCGGCTATATGAAATATCTGGCGCGCGAGGACTTCCTCGAAATGCACCACACCGTCCCCCAGCCCCAATTGGGTGGCCGCGGCCCCATCGTGCCCGTCGCCAAGGCCCTCGGCGGCGGCAGCGCGGTCAATGCCATGGTCTATATGCGCGGCCAGCGCGAGGATTATGACGGCTGGGCGGCGGGTCTGGGCAATAGTGGCGCCTGGTCCTATACCGACCTGCTGCCCCATTTCAAAAACATCGAAGCCAATACCCGCTTCAACAATGTCTATCACGGCATTGCCGGCAATCTGCGCGTCTCCGAGCCCGGCCAGATTTGCGACACAACCGAAGATTTCCTGCTCGCCGCCCAGGGCCTGGGCCATGCCTATAATCCCGATTTCAACGGCGTCCGGCAGAACGGCGTTGGCATCATGCAGCACACCTATGGCCTCTGGAATCGCCACAAGGCCCGCTCCGACGCCAAAAAAGCCTTCCTCGATCCACTGCGCAAAGATGGCCGCCTGACCATCATCACCGGCGCCCGCGTCGACCGCATCATCATCGACAACAACCGCGCCATCGGCCTTGCCTATTCCAAGGACGGCACGACCCACAATGTCCACGCCGACCGCGAAGTGCTGATCGGCGCCGGCACTTACAACACCGCCAAGCTGCTCATGCTCTCGGGGCTAGGCCCCGCCGATCACCTGCGCGAACATGGCATTGCCGTCGCTGCCGACCTGCCCGGCGTTGGCGCCAATCTGCAGGACCATCACGAAGTCCCCATCATCGCCACCACCAAAGCCAAGTCCGGCTATTTCGGCCAGGACAAGGGCTGGCCCATGATCCGCAATGGGCTGCAATATCTGCTATTCAATTCGGGCCCCGTCACCACCACCGGCATCGAAGCGTGCCTGTTCTACGATCCCGATGGCGGAGACCGCCCCACGATCCAGCTCTATTGCGCTCCTATCGTCTATCTGGACCGTGACGTCTCCTCCGCCAAGCCGACCTATGGCGTCACCTTCACCTCCTGCCTGCTCCGCCCCAAGGCGCGCGGCAGCGTCAAGTTGCGCTCGGCCAATCCCGGGGATCAGCCGCTGGTCGATTGCAATTTCTTCGGCCACACCGACGATCTGCGCCTGACGCTAGCCTCCCTCGCCGTCGCCCGCCAATTGCTCGCCACCGAGCCCTTCAAGTCCAAGATTGCCGAAGAAATCCTGCCGGGGCCGTCTGTCACCGCCGAGGAAGACCTAGCGCGCTTCGCCGGCCAAACGGTCAAAACTAATTACCACCCCGTCGGCACCGCCCGCATGGGCCCCGACAGTGACCCCATGGCCGTCGTCGACGAGCACCTGCGCCTGCGCGGCGTAGATGGTCTGCGCGTTATCGACTGCTCGATCATGCCTGCCATCGTTTCGGGGAATACCAATGCCCCGGCAATGGCGATCGGCTCGAAAGCCGCAGAGATGATTGGGACGGGGCGGTAACCCCCTCATCCGCCCTTCGGGCACCTTCTCCCACGAGGGGAGAAGGTTGGCTCGGCGTGCGAACTAAAACCGCGTGTTAAAAACCCGCAAATCCGCATACAGCGCCTGATAGTGGCCGAAGCGGTCGGCGTGGTACCCCGCCGTCGCGCCATTCGGCTCGAATACCCGGTCATACCGCACCAGTTGCCGCACTGCCTCCACGAGCGTCCCGCCAATCCCGCTCGCCTGCCCCGCCAAAATCGCCGCCCCCAAAGCCGCCGATTCCGGCGCCACACACCGCCGCAAGGGCTTGCCCAACACATCCGCCCTGATCTGGCACCAGCCATCGGATAGCGATCCGCCGCCCCCAATATTGATCACCGCCGGGTCCACCGCGGCTGATTTATACAGTGCCTCGAACGCCCAGCGCCCGGCATAAGCCACACCCTCCATCACCGCCCGCGCCATTTCCGCCGCCCCTGAGCCCGGATCGAGCCGCGCAAATACCCCGCGCGAGGCGCTGTCCCACAGCGGCGCCCGCTCCCCCTGCAAATGCGGCAAAAACAGCGGCATCGACCGTCCCGGCACAGCGCTCGCGCCCAAGGCCGCCGCCTCGGCCGGCGTTCGCCCCAGCACGCCGGCGATCCACCCCAGCGCCGCCCCGCCCGATTGGGTGGGCGCGGCATGCATCACCACCCCCTCATAGGGCGGAAACAGGATCACCCCCGGCGTGGGCACAATCGTGCTCGACACAATCCCCGGCACATCGCTCGTGCCGCTCTGATACATGGCGTCCCCATTGGCCACCACGCCCACCCCAAACATGCCGCCCCAGGCATCCATCGCCCCGACAACGACCGGCACGCCCGCACAAGGCAGCCCCGCCCGCACCACACCGGCCACCGTGGTAAAGCTCGCCAGCGGCGGCAACAGCTCGCCCGCCCGCGGCACCAGCGCCAGCAGTTCGGCGACATAATCGCCGCCGGCATCCACCAATCCCACCGCCGCGATCGGGTCGCTGACCACCGCCCCGGTGAGCTGCAAAATACAAAAATCCTTGGGCGCCAGCACATGCCGCGTACGGGCATAAATGTCCGGATGCATTCGCCGCAAATGCGCCATCCGCGACAGCGCATGGCTCGCATCAATCGGCATCGGCGTGCCAAACCAGCCGATTTTCTGGTCCGCATTCACCTGCCCATCCAGGGCCGCGGCATCGGGCGCCGAGCGCCCATCCTGCCAGATAATCGCCGGCAGCAGGGGCGTGCCCGCCTCATCCACAAACACATGGCTATTGACCTGGCTGCAAATGCCGATCGCTTTGAGCCCGCTCAGATCATGCCCCTGCGAAAAAGCATCCAGCGCCCCCAGCACGCCGGCCATCCAATCGCGCGGGTCCTGCTCGGCATGGCCTTCCTGCGGCCGGCTGGTCGCATGCGGATGCGCAAACGCCGCCAATCGCTCCCCCGCCTCGTCGATCAGCACCGCCTTGGTGGCCGTCGTGCCCACATCCAAGCCGATCAGCGTGATTTTCGCCACGTCACGTCCCCAAATTACCTAGCCGCCCTCAAGCCTCTCCCATATGGTGCCTGCCGGCGAAAGGGAACCATCGCGGCGACGTACCCGATGGCATTCGCATCCAGGGGAACACTCATATGACTTTCAAGACCATTCATTTCACCCGCAGCCTGCTGGCTGGCGCGAGCCTGCTCGCTGCCACTCTGGGCGCGAGCGGCGCCATGGCCCAGTCCAAGATCGCCATCATCACGCCCTATCTGGCCCAGCCCGGCACCCAATTCTATGTCGAGTCCTTCCAGGCCGCCGCCAAGGACAAGGATTGGGATGTCAATGTCATCGACACCGCCGGCGACGTCGCCGCCGTGATCAGCCGCATCGAAGACATGGTCACCCAGAATGTCGATGCCATCGTCATCAATGTCGATCCCAGCCAGGTCGCCGCGGGCCTGCAGGCCGCTGCCGATGCCGGCATTCCGGTCATCGGCATGGATGCCGGCAGCGATCCGCTGCTGGCCACCAATGTCACCTCCAATGGCTATGCCATGGCCGCCGAAACGGCAACTTATGTGGCCGACCGTATTGGCGGGGAAGGCAATGTGGTGATGTTCATCTTCGAAGCCTTCCCGCCCGTCCAGGTGCGCGGCGTAGTGGCCGATGCCGTCTTCGGCAATTTCCCCGATATCAAGGTGCTCGACCGCGTCACCCCTGACGTCTCCGACGGCGGCATTGCCGACAGCCGTGCCAAGATGGAAGCCATCCTCGCCGCCAATCCCGAGCCGGGCAGCATCAAAGCCGTCTGGGCCGCCTGGGACCAGCCCGCGCTGGGCGCCCTGCAAGCCATCGAAGCCGCCGGCCGTGACGGCGAAGGCATCGTCATTACCGGCATCGACGCCAATCCGCAGGCCCGCGAAGCCATTGCCGCCGGTGGCAATTTCGAAGCCAGCGTTGCCCAGGACTTCGCCGGCATCGGCGCGGCCACGGCTGATGCTGTTACGCGGGTTCTTGCCGGTGAAGAGCTCAAGCAGCGCGTCACTTACGTGCCCACCAAGCTCATCACTGCGGTGAACGCGGCCGAGTAGTCCGCCAATCGGGCGCCTCTCCCTTGCGGAGAGGCGGCTTCCTAGCGAAGCTGTATCAGCGGCAGCAGCATATTGGCCAGGTTGGGCAACCAGCCGGCCACGATTGCGATGATCACCAGGGCCAGCCCAAAGGGCTCGAGCCGCAGCAGGCGCCGCTCCTCGCCCGGCCAGATGACCTGCCAGAGCACCCCGCCGATCAATCCGGGGATGGGCAGCAGATTGAGCGCCACCGAGGCCATGGCCAATATCTGCAATTGCCCCGCCACATAGAGCACTGCATAGCCGCCGGTTCGAGGAAGAAGCAAGGCCAGCGGCCGCAGCAGGTCGATCAATGGCACCAGTGCCACGACCACAGCTAGCGCCAAGACGGCGACCAGCAGCAGCCCCCAGCGTCCCAGCCGGTTCTGCGCCGGGTCGAACCGCACCACCCGCACCCAGCTCATGGCGAACAGCGCTGCTATCACGGTGCCCCATACCGAGATATGGGTAAAGGGATTGGCGGTCAGACGACCCTCATATTGCGGTCGTTTGTCACCCAGCAGGCGCGCGAAACCGGCCAGGGCGAAGCCCTGGATCGCCGCATAGAGGAGCACTGCCGCAATGCGCGACACGATCTCCCCCATGCTCAACTCTCGGAGTAAATTCACGGCGCGACTCTCCGGCGCGTTGGCCTATACGCACTTACTGCGTCAAAGCCATCGCAGGCAACAATCACCGTGGAACAGGAATGCGGATGAGGCGCGGCGCGGATGGGACAAGAGCTCGGCTGCCATTGCGTTGACCGGACTGGGAAACCGGAAAAACCAGCCCGTTCCCTATACCACCATGTCCGGTTGACGCGCGCCGGCCTCTATGGATCAACCCATAAGATGGGGGCCCGTTCCCATTATTTGGGCTCAGTCCGCAGCGGCGCGCACCAGCGGGTAGGTTTCGGCGCTGTAGAGATCAAGAATTTGCGCGCCATCGAAGCGCTGCTCATCAACCTCAAGAAACGAGCCCCGCAGCAAGGCCTGCGGCATCTCCTCGACAGCGTATTGCACTGCCTCTGCGGCGGTCGCGAAGCGGCGGTAGCGCGCCTTGGGAGATTCATTGCGGCCCTTGCTTGGATAGAGTTCGGCAGCGGCGGAATAGTCAAAACCGGACATGGTTCATTCCTTCTGGATTAGGTTCAGCAGATGCCATGGCACCGCAAGCAACAGCCCCAGCCGCGATGAAGCGGCCGGGGCAAACCGTTCGCAAATCTGGATATGGCCGGGCGATCGACGATGCCGGCATGGGCAAGCAGCCCGCGTATAGCTTGAATATGGCCCTTCAACGCCCGGATTTCAAGGCGCCGCGGCACTTCCGGCCTCATCCGCGACGCCCGCCGCGATAGAGGATGACCGCGAAGAACGGCACCCCGACCAAGGCCGTAACCACCCCAATCGGCAGAACCTGTTGCGGCAGGATGATACGGGAGACGATATCGGCCAAGACCATGAAGCTGGCCCCGATCACCGCGCAAGCCGGCAGCAGCCGTATATGGCCTGGCCCGACCAGGAAGCGGGCGGCGTGTGGGATCACGAGACCCACAAAACCGATAGAGCCGACCATGGACACCATAGTGGCTGTCATCAGTGCCGTCACGGCGAACAATACCAGCCGCACCCAGCGCACCGGCACGCCAAGGGAAGCCGCGGCATCTTCGCCGAAGGCAAAGGCATCGAGCGAGCGTGCATAGCGCAGGCAGATGCCAAGCCCGCCAACAACCACGATGGCCACCAGCGAGACATCGGACCAGCGCACGCCGGCAAAGCTGCCCAATAACCAGAACATCACGCTGCGGGCCTGTTCGGCATTGGCCGATGTGGCCACGATATAGGCCGTCAGCGCATTGAACAGCTGCGACGCTGCCACCCCGGCCAGAATGGTGCGCTCGGTGCCGCCACGTGCGCCGGAGGCGAGCATGACCACGAACAGGAAGGCGGCGAGCGCTCCGGCAAAGGCACCCGCCGACAGCGTCACCGCCCCGGCACCCAGCCCCAGCAGCATGACGCAAACCGCCCCGGTCGAGGCGCCGGCCGAAATCCCCAGCACATAGGGTTCGGCCAGCGGATTGCGCAGCAGCGATTGTAATATGGCACCACAAAGCGCCAGGCCCGCGCCGCAACAGGCGGCGGCGAGCGAGCGGCTCAGCCGATAGTCCCAGATCACGCTTTCCTGGATGCGGCTGAGCTCGTGCCGCGTCCAGCCCAGGCGATTGGTCACCGCCTGCACGGTCGTTTCAAGGCTGATGGGCATTTCACCAATGCCCACCCCCAATGCAATCGCCACGGGCAGCAGAAGGCCGGTGGCGATGACGATAAGAACACCCGGCCGGAAGGCCGGGCGCAGACCTGCAATTGTGCTCAATCGAGGAGACCGAAGCCTTCCAGCGCCGTGGCAAGCTTTTCGAGCCCGCCAATGGTGCGCAGTGTCGGGTTCATTGCCTGCGCGTCCATTTCGACGATATGGCCGGCTTGCACCGCCGACAATGCGCTGGCGACCGGGTCCGTGTGCAAGAATTCGCGCTTGACCGCTGGATCGTCCGCCGCCTGCGTGCGCCGATCCATCGTGCCGATGACGATCGCGGCCGGGTCGGCGGTGGCGATTGCTTCCCAGCTGACCAGCGGCCATTCGGCTTCGGTCTCGATGACATTGCGGGCGCCCAACACGTCGGTGATGTAGCCTGGAGCGCCGTTCTTGCCCGCCACCCAGGCATCGCCGGCAATCTCCGCGCTCGAAAACCAGAATAGGATCGAAATATCATCGGAGCGGCCGGCCAGCCGATCCCGCACCGCCTGCTCGCGTGCCCGGAAATCGGCGACCAGCGTTTCGCCACGCGCGGAAACATCAAAGATCGCGGCCAGTTCTTCGATCTCGCGATACAACAATTCTGGCGTCCACAAATTGGCCCGCGAGCCATCGGCGGAAATATTATCGGTCGTGTCGCAATCGGTGGGCGAGACATAGCTGGGCACGCCCAGATCGGCGAATTGCTCGCGGGTGCCGACGCGGCCCTCCGGCCCCAGGGCCGACAGGAATTGCGCCGCAACGAAATCGGGATTGGTCCCGACGACGCTTTCAAAGCTGGGCTGATTATCGGCCAGGCGCGGCACGCCGGCATTGGCCTTAGCCAATTCCTCCAGCACGGGGGAAACCCACACTGCTGTGCCGACCATGCGGTCGGCCAATCCCAGCAGCAACATGATTTCGGAACTGTTCTGGCCGATGCCGACCGCGCGTTGCGGCGCGGCCGCAATGGTGATGGTGGCGCCGCAATTTTCAAGAATGAGCGGGTAGCGTGTGGCCGCTGTTGCAGGCATGCAGGCCACGCCGGCAAGCAAGGTGCCGGTGACGATAGCAGGAAGACGCATCATAACCTCTCGTGATGCAGTTCGGGACAACCGAACGGCAGGCCGATAGGCATAGATGCGAGGGTGTGAGCGGTCCTGTTACGGACGAGAACGCGCACGACAAGCCAGCCAAGCTGGCTCGAACCCCGCCGAAACACCTCGTCCGGCATGCTGGTCGGTGTCGCGGCAGGTCTCCTGGCTCGCGGCTCGGATGCTTGCTGTTCCCTTCCCGGCCAAAAGGCCAGTGGTAATGAACAGCAAACTCGCCGCTTACAGTTGCGAGGGCAGCCTCGGTTTTGGCCCCTGATGGGTAATCCGCACCGTGTTCCCTTTTGATCCGCGCTCAATTGGCGGAACCGTGACATGGCTCTCATATACGCCGGCTAATGTGGCCGCAAGTCCTGCCGGTGGCCGATGCTGACCGTTCAGCTCATTTGCCTTCGACCATGTCGTCGCTCACTACGCGACCGGTGTGGCGCGGGGTAATAAGCCCGGTCAAATCAAAGCCCTGGCGGCGGGCTTCGGCCAGATATTCGTCGAGCGTTTCGCGGGCGACGAATGGCCGCCGGGCCAGCACCCACAGATATTTTCTGCTGGGTGAGCCGACCAGGGAAACGGCGTAATCGGGATCGATCTTGAGCACCCAATAATCACCCCTGCCAAAGGGCAGCCACCGGACAACCGGGGGCAGAAAGCTCACCTTCAGACGGGCATTGGTGTCATCCACTGCAAAGGCTTCGCCCAATGCGCGGGCCGGTTTGCCATCTTCGTCAAAGCAGCGGTTATCGACGCCGACATTGCCTTTGTCGTTCAGTGTGTAATTGGCAGTGATATCAGTGGCCGTCTCGTCTTCCCATTTGAGCGGCAGGCGGCAAATCTCATACCATCGGCCCAGATAGCGCTTCAGGTCCAGGCGGGGTATGGCGGTCACGTCGGTCATATTCAGGTCTCCGGAGCGGGAGCCAACGCCATGCCGATTGCAAAGGTTCCTGTGCGGCGGTGCCAGTTGACGGGTCGGGCCGGCCCACTCTATGGCAAAGCTGCTCTGCCTCAGCCCAAGGGCCTGCCGTGACACGCATCAACTGCATTCCCCCAGCTGAATTGACCGGGCCACATCTGGTCGCCGAATATCGGGAATTGCCCCGGATATTTGCGCTGGTCCGCGCGGCAATCGATCGCGGCGAGCAGCCCGATGACCCGCGCAATCCCGTCGAATATCGGTTGGGCGCCGGTCATGTGCGGTTCTTTTACAGCCGCCTAGGCTACCTTGCCAAAAGACAGGCCGCGCTCGTGGCTGAAATGCAGGCCCGCGGCTACCGGCCAAGCTTCACCGACACCGATCGCCTGCTGGAAGGCTTCCCCGCCGCGTGGTGCCAGGACTGGCAGCCGACTGCGGCAGCCATCGCGGCCAACCGGGTCCGGATCGCGGATCGCTTGCAGCGGGAAATCTAGCACGAGCCATGCGCCGGAAGCGCCCCTCACCTGCCTGCGGCGCAGCTTGGAAGCCGTCCGGCGGCCTGCTAGCCTCGACTTAATAAAACGTGCCCATGCCGTCCTCCCCACTGTAAAGCGTTCGAGGAACATGATGCCCATCCTAAGTAATGGTAGTGAACTGACTATCTTGGAGGGAGGCGAGCCGCACGTCGCTTACTCCTTCACTTTGACCGATACTGAAGGCAATGTTTCCGACCCTATCGGAGCCTTGCCGGATTATTTCTTCGGCTGGGTAACGGTCGAGTCGGTCGATGTCTTCGACGGCTTCTTTGCCATCACCGGCTTCACCCATGATGGCAAATACGGAATCTTCTCCAATCTCGACACCTATATCTTTGACAATGAGGGCAATTTCCTTCGCACCGTTCACGCCGAAGGGGCGAGCCAATCGCTGGAAGTTGTCTCCGTCATGGCCGACACTCCCGACGATTTCGTGGTGACCTACAAGGGCGCCACCATGTATTTCGGTGGCGAGAATACCCAATACGGCTACCACCAGATCAGGGTTCAAGACGGTGTGCAGCTGCCTGACAGCTTCGTCAACACCGCGCCGGTCGTCTCCGATCTGAACCTGGTTCTGGCGCCCGGCCAATCTCTCAACGACATCGAATTCGTAGCCAGTGATGTCGACTATGACTTGCTGAGCTTCACCGTCGTCGATGGCCCCGATCACGGCACGATCGAGCTCGATCGACGCTATGACGGCAATCACTATCCCTTCCCGGAAAGCGAATTCCTGGGCAGCGTCCACTATCACTCGGCTTTTCTTGACGGCAACCTGTTCGACTATTTCCCGGCATCCGGGTTTGTCGGCACCGACACGTTCACGATCATGGCGACCGACGGCCAGGGCAACAGCAATCTGGCGACGGTCACAATCACCATTGGAGGATCCATGGCTGGTCCCGAATATATCGCCCTGGGCGATGGCGTCGACATCCTGCGCTATTTCAACAGCGACCATCCGGTCCTTGTCGCCTCCAAGGGCGGCAATGACGATCTGTTTGGCAGCCGCTTTGACGATTCCCTCAATGGCGGCGCGGGCGACGATCTGCTGCACGGCGAACGCGGCCGGGACAAGCTCACCGGCGGAACGGGCGTCGACCGCATGCAGGGCGGCGCCGACAACGACACCTTCATCTTCAATCCGGGTGATTTCGCTGACCCGGCGGACCACAATGGCCGGCTCGACCACATCATCGATTTCCATGGCGCGGGTCATTCCGGCCCGGGCGAGCAGGATTTCATCAGCCTCTTCGGCTTCGGCGATGATGCGACGCTGACCTTCGACCACTATGCGAGCGACGATCAGACGCTGCAGATCTACCGGGTGAACGATCCCGACAATCCGGATGGCGGCGGGCTGATCATGGTGCAGATGGCGGACGGCACGGCCCAGATCGGGCAAGGCGACTATCACTTCTTCTAGGCGTCGCCGGAGAAGCTGATGCAACCATCGCTAGTGCAACAACCAGCCGGACCCGGCGGCCCGGCTCTGTCGCTGAGCGGGCCCATAATGGCGCTGGGCGCCATCAGCTTTGTGTCCAACCTGCTGATGCTGACCGGGCCGCTCTTCATGCTGCAGGTCTATGACCGGGTATTGGCCAGCCGCTCGGTGCCCACGCTATTGGTGCTGACAGGATTGGTCTGCGGGCTCTTTGCCTTTTACGGCTTTCTCGATGCGCTGCGCAGCCGCATGGCGACCCGCTTTGCCAATGTGCTCGATGCCCGGTTTTCCGGGCGGCTGTTTGCAGCGGCCGTTCACTTCCGGCTCATCGCCGACGCTCCCAAAACCGCCGATCCGCTGCGCGACGGCGACCTGCTGCGCCAGTTCCTCGCCAGCTCGGCGCCGCTAGCGTTGCTGGATCTGCCCTGGGTGCCCGTCTATCTCGCGGTCGTCTTCCTGTTCCATTATTGGCTGGGCTGGCTGGCGGTCGCGGGGTGCCTCGTCATCACGGCGCTCATGATCATCAACGAAGCCATGGCGCGACAGCCGACCCAGCAGGCCAGTGCCGCTCAATTGCTGCGGCAGCGGCAGGCCGAGAACATCCGCGTCAATGCCGAAACCGTCATCGCCATGGGCATGCTCGACGATCTGCGCGCCCGCTGGGCGGCCCAGACCGGTCGGATGATCGCCGCGCTGCGCACGGGCAGCGATCAAGCCGCTTTCTTTTCTGCCGCGACCAAGGGCTTGCGCTTTCTGCTGCAGTCCCTGGTGCTCGCCCTGGGCGCCTATCTCGTCATCCGTGGCGAAATGACAGCCGGGCTGATGATCGCCGCCTCGGTCGTCACGGCCCGGGCGCTGGCGCCGGTCGAGCAGATCGTCGGGCAATGGCGCAGCTTTGTCGGTGCCCGCCAGGCCTGGGCGCGGATTCGGAAAGTTCTTGCGGTCAGGCAGGCCGCTCCGCGCGACGTAAGATTGCCACTGCCGACGCAGGCGCTGAGTGTGAAGGGACTGGCTTCGGCGCCGCAGGGGCAGCGCATGCCGGTCATTTCCGGCATGCAATTCGATATCGCTGCCGGCGATGGACTGGCGATCCTGGGTCCCTCGGGTTCCGGCAAGTCATCGCTGGCGCGGGCTTTGGTGGGCGTTTGGCCCAGCCTCGCCGGCGATATCCGCTTTGATGGCGCCCTGCTGGCGCATTACACGACCGACCAGATCGGCTCGATGATCGGCTATCTGCCGCAACGGGTCGAGCTCTTCGATGGCACCGTCGCCGACAATATTGCCCGTTTCCGCGTCAATGCATCCAGCGAAGCGATCATTGCCGCGGCCAAGACCGCCGGCGTGCACGACCTGATCAGCGCCCTGCCCGATGGCTATAATAGTCAGGTCGGGGAACAAGGCGACTTGCTGTCGGCAGGACAGCGCCAGCGCATCGGACTGGCCCGCGCACTCTATGGCAATCCCTTCCTCATCATCCTCGACGAGCCCAATTCCAATCTCGACGCCGAGGGCGACGCGGCGCTGACTGACGCCATTCACAAGGCACGCGAGCGCGGCTCGATCGTCATCGTCATCGCCCACCGACCCAGCGCCATCGCTGCCGTCGACAAGGTACTTTACATGCGCGCCGGGCGGCAAATGGCCTATGGGCCGAAGGCCGAAATCCTGCAGCAAATCACCCAGCCCGGCACCAATGTCCGCCCCATCAAGGCGCCTGGCGCATGACCATCGAAGCCGTCCCCACCGCCAGCGATCTCACCAGTCTCAAGCGCCATGGCTGGGTCGGGCTGTTTGCCGTGCTGGGTCTGTTCGGTGGGCTGGTCGCCTGGTCTGCAATGACCGAGATTTCCGGCGCTATCATCGCGCCCGGCATGCTGGTGGTCCAGGACAGCGCCAAGCGCGTGCAGCATCCCGAGGGCGGTATCGTTACCCAATTGCTGGTGCGCGACGAAGATCGCGTGGTGCAGGGCCAGGTATTGGCGACGCTGGATCAAACCGCAATTGCTGCGGCCCTCGCAATCTCGGAAGCCCAGTTGCGCGAGGCTTATGCCAAGGAGGCCCGGCTGATCGCCGAGATCGAAGGCCGCAATACGGTGACCCTATCCGGCGCGGTGCTCGACCTGTTCGATATGACACAATTGCAATCGCTGGTGGCACTCGAACAGCAAGTGCTGGTGGCGCGGCAAGCGACCAAAGCGGGACGCATTGCCCAATTGCGCGAACAGATCATCCAGCTCGAACGCCAACGGGAAGGGCTCGATCTGCAGAAGCAGGCCATTGAGCGCCGGGTCGCAGTGATCGAGCAGGAAATCGTCGATTTCGACGATCTCTATGACAAGCGCCTGATCGCGGCCAGCCGCGGCACCAGTCTCGACAAGGAGCTGGCCAATGCCCAGGGCGAGTTGGGGCGTGTCGTGGCATCCCTCGCCGAATCGCACGCGGTGGCCGCCGAGCGGGCCCTGCAGATCGAACAGATCGAGGACGAATATCTGACCAGCGCCTTGGCCGAACTGCAGGAGGCGCGGCGGGTGATCGCCGAGGCCGGCCAGCGCCGCATAGCCGACCGCGACCGGCTGACCCGCACCGAAATCCGCGCCCCACAAACCGGCGTGGTGCACGAATCCATCCTCCACACGGTGGGCGGAGTGGCGGCCGCTGGCGAAACGCTCATGCTCGTCGTGCCCTCGGATGAGCCGCTGATGGTCAATGTCCGGATCGAGCCGGTGGATATCGACAAGGTCGCCGTCGGGCAGCAGGCCGTGCTCCGCTTTTCCGGGTTGAATCCGCGCACCACGCCGGAATTGTTCGCCAATGTGGCACGGGTGGCGCCCGATGCCACCCAGGACCCCGCGACGGGCCAGCAATATTATGCGGCCAGGATCGCCATTCCCGACGAGGAGCTGGCGCGTTTGCCTAAGGGCGTCGTGCTGATTCCCGGCATGCCGGTGGAATCCTTTGTCCAGACTGGCGAGCGGACCGTGCTGTCCTACATTCTCCATCCCGTCGAAGAACAGCTGAACCGCGCCCTCAAGGAGGATTAGGGGCAATCGGTGCGCGTGGAAGGAAATTCCTGCGGCACTGCTTTTGAGAGAACAGGCACCCAATGCAGGCAGTTGGCGCGGCGCAGCGCCACTGCTACATCCCCACCCAATGTCCAGCGTCATCCCCTTCATCAAGCGGTTCGTGCCCGGCCTTGCGCCCGTCAGCCTGGGCGAGCGACTGCGCGCCTCCATCGGGGCGCTGATCGGCATCGTCGTTACCGGGTTGATTGCCGGCCTGGCGCTCGGCAGCTCTTCCGACATTCCGCTGCTGATAGCGCCAATGGGGGCGTCCGCGGTATTGCTGTTTGCCGCGCCCACGAGCCCATTGGCCCAGCCGTGGTCGATCATCGGCGGCAATACCATTGCCGCGCTGATCGGGGTGACCTGCGCGCGCTATATCGGCAATCCGATGTTGGCCGCGGGCATAGCGGTTGCCCTTGCTATCTCGGCCATGATGGCGCTGCGGTGCCTGCATCCGCCCAGTGGCGCGGTGGCCTTGACGGCCGTGTTGGGCGGGCCCGCAATTCAGGCGGCGGGCTTTGGCTTCGTAGTGTGGCCGGTGCTGGCCAATTCGGTGCTCCTGCTGCTGGCAGCTTTGCTGTTCAACAACCTGACCGGGCGGCGATATCCGCATCTGGCGCCCGTGCCGGCCCATCCGCACCGAACAGCCGATCCGCTGCCCACCGGGCGGCTTGGGGTAACGCAGGCCGATATCAGCGCCGTTCTGGCCCAGTACGATTTGGTGCTGCCAGTGGCCACCGATGATCTTGAGGACATTCTGCATCGCGCCGAAATCCGCGCCTATGACCGGCGCTCCGGCGGCGTTGCCTGCGCCGATATCATGAGCCGGGACGTGCAATCGGTCGGCCCCAAGACCAGCCTGCGCGAGGCCTTGCGGCACCTGCGGGAGCATCACATCAAGGCGCTGCCTGTCGTGGATCTCGACAGCAAGGTGATCGGCATTCTCACCCAGACCGACCTGCTCGACAAGGCCGATTGGGGCATGTCCGCCACCGGTTCAGGCCTGGGCTGGCGGCTGCGCTCGATCAGCAATTCCGATCGCCGGCTCAAGGGCAAGGTGGAGGACATCATGAGTGCTCCAGTCAAAGCGGCCCGGCCCGATACCCACATCGCGCAGATCGTGCCCTTCATGGCCGATGCCGGCCTGCATCATCTGCCGGTCGTGGATGAAGATGGGCGCTTGGTCGGCATGGTCACCCAATCCGATGTCATGGCGGCAATGTTCGCCGTATCGCTCGACAACGCGAACTAGTCGCAGACAGCCAGTTCGCGTCCGGGTAGCGAGGGGCGCCTGGGCGTCCCTCGCAGTGCTTATAGCCTTTATTGCACGGGTTGCGATTCAGTGGGTTCGCCGCCCGCCGGCGGGCAGGCGCCATCCACCATGGTTTCCGGCGGACACGGCATTTCTGCCTCCGGGTTCGGAGGTGTGGCGGGAGCGACATCGGCCGGCGCAACCGGTTCGGCCGGTTCCTCAGCATTGTCAGCAGCGCCTTCGGCCGGTGCCGTTTCGACGCCCTCAGGCACAGCTTCTGGCGCTACAGGTTCGGCCCCCTGTGCCTCGGGCTCGGCTGCCGGTGCGGCAGGCGCGGCTTCGGCGGGTTCGGCTGCCGGTGCCGCCGGTTCAACCGCTTCAGTATCGGTGGCCTTGGGGGCGGCTTCCGGCGGGCAAGCGCCATCCACCATGGTTTCCGGTGGGCATGGCGGTTCGGCCGCAGCAGGATCGTCGGCGCTTGCCGGCTCTTCGGTGGTGGCTGGCTGGTTGGCCGGCGCGGGCTCTTCGGTGGTGGGAGCCGCGGGATCGGCCGCAGCGGGGTCCTTCTCGGCCGGCGCAGGTTCTGCTGCAGGCGGCGAAGCTTCGTCCGTTGGCGCCGCATCTGGAGTGACGGAATCTGGCGCCGTCTCGGCATCGGTTTCCGGCGTTCCTTCAGCTGCAGGTGGCGCGGCTTGGGCATCGGTCCCGCCTTCGGCGTCAACACTGCCCCCTTCGGTCCCAATGACCTCTGGTGCTTCTGCTTCATCGACCGCCTCAGCGGGTGCCGCTTCTTCGGTGGGTTCAGCCACGTCTTGATCGAAAACCTGAACGGTTTGACCTTCGACCGCCACGGACGCGGCTGCGGGGTCGCTTACCTCTTCGGCGTTATAGACGGTGACCTGCTGATTGATGTGCTGCTCGATATAGTTGACCTCGATCACGTTGTTAGTGACGACGTCGCCTTCGACAACCACCGGCCCGAGAAATTGCGTCTGGGCATAATAGTCGGGCTGGTCGGAGCCAAGAACGATACTGGCCGATAATTGCGGCTCGACGAAACGCTCAGTGGGCACGTAAACCCAATAGCCCTCTGGCAATTCGTCACGCGTAACTTCCACGGAAACGGCATATCCTTCGCCTTCTGGAGGCAGGGGCGCCCATCCCACGATGTTGTCGCTCTGGCGCCAGCTGACCCAGGCGGGAGCCCATTTCGTGCCGGGTACCCAGCACCATCCCAGATTGTCGTCATCGAGCCAGCGGCCATAGTGATACGTCGCCCAGGCAAACGGTTCGTCTGACGCAAAGTACCAGCCGCGATCCTCCAGATAGAGCCAACGGCCTCGTGTGTAGGGGCGCCAGCTGCTGTCAACGCCGGTCGGGCAGAAGACGTAGCGATATTGCGGGTGGCGCACCCAAACGCCATGCGGCTCCAATTGAGTGAAAAACAGATCGAAGTTGACGCTTACAGATTGCGCCTGGACCGGCTGGACGCCCAGCGGACCGATCGGGGAAAGCGCCGACGTCGACAGCAGAACGCTGGTAAGGGCGAAACTGGCAAGTAGCTTGGACTTCATGATGATTTTCCTCCACGGATTGCCCCCCGACAACAAAAGGGCCGCCCTGGTGGGCAGCCCAATGCGAAACGGCTCAATCGGCCTCGACGGCAACAACGGTACCGGGCGAGTAGACGACAGTGCGGTTGCTCAGATCGACGAAATAGAGCCGGTCCTGGGTGTAGAAATAGCCGTAGGCCGGATCGTTCTCGATGACATGGACTTCGACCGTGTCAGGCACGGCAAAGCCCACATCGATGTCGCCTTCAATCACCACAGGTTCGGTGGGGTTGAGCCGGGCATATTCCACCGACGATTCCTGCACGCCGGCCGAGGCGCCAAGGGCGGCGCCGGTAAAGCCGCCAATTGCCGCCCCAAGCGGGCCAAAGACCAGGCCCCCAACAACCGCGCCGGTCGTGCCGCCGGCAACTCCGCCAACAGCCGCACCGGTATCGGCGTTATCATTAGTATCCTGAGCAAGGGCTGGGCCAGCGCCAAGCGCAATTATGGCCACTGATGCAAGAAGCAGGTTCTTCATTTTCATTCTCCTCATGAATTGCAAAGGGCAGCAAGGAGAATGAAAGTTCCGGCGGCAGGTTCCAAAAATTGAAGTACTTTAAAGATAAATTACATAATGATTACAACGGATGTAAGCAAAACTTCAGCATACAACTAGTCATCTCGAAGAAATGTAGTACGAAATACTTTCGACCCTTCGTGATCCAAACTGGCATTTGCCAGATTAACGCGCCAGGGGCAGGCTGACGCTGACGCTGAGGCCGCCGATATCGGCTCGCGTGAAGCTTATTTCCCCGTTATTGAGTGCCAGGATTTCCCGGGCGATCGCCAATCCCAGGCCGGTGCCCGGCAGGCTTTCGTCGAGCCGGTGGCCACGCTCGCCCAGCCGGGCGGAATGGTGATCGGCAATTCCCGGCCCGTCATCGCTTATGTTCAGAATTGCGCGGTTGTCGGCGAGCCGGCTTTGAACGACGACGCGGCTCGAAGCCCATTTGGCGGCATTTTCCATAAGCACGCCGACCAGTTCCATCAGGTCCTGCCGGTGGATATCGACCAGGTAATCGGTCCCCAATTCAGCAACCCAATGCAGGGTCTCGCCGCGCCCGGTCTTTTTAAGAACCGCTAAAGTACGCAGCACTGCGGTGTTCAGGGACGAACTGGCATTGTCGGTGCCCGTCCGGGGGCGGAGTACCGACAGTTTGAGCTGGTAATCGACGCGCTCAGACATTTCGTAGGACAGGTCCTGCAGCAAATCTGCTTCATGTGTATTGCCGCTCTCCCGCAGCCGATCGGCGATGCCGTGCAAGGCAGCCAGCGGTGTCTTGAGGCCATGGGCAAGATCGGCAGCCCGCGCCCGCGCCCGGTCGGTCATCACCGCCCGCACTGCCAGCAGGCGATTGAGTTCATCCACCAGCGGCTCGATTTCGCTGGGAAATCGACCTTCGAGGCGCGGAGCATCGCCGCGATGTACGGCCTCAATGGACTGACGCATGCGGGAAATCGGGCCCAGCCCAAGCAGTAGCAGCAAATAGGCGGCGGCCAGGATCGCTCCACCCAGCAATATCAGCAAGCGGGTGGTGTCGCGGGCAAAGGCCTGCGTCGCTCGATAGATGGGGTCGTGATCCTGTCCGACCGTGACCAGATAGGTGCGGGGGCCTGCTGGACCATCGACCTGCAATCGGCGCGTCAGCAGGATCAAATGGCGATCATTCGGCATGGAATGATGGAACACGCCTTCGTAATTGTCAGGAACATCGATACCCTCATCCCACATCGAGCGCGAACGCGTGACGGTTTGGGTATCGATTGCCTCGATCTGCCAATAGCGACCGCCAAAGGGTGTGTCGTAGCGCGGATCCGCCAAAGGCGAACGAATGGCAGGCGGATTTGCTTCGGGGATGATCAGGGCCGCCAGCCTGGCAATAGTCGCCGTCATTTCTTCCCGGGCGCTGCGCTCGACATTGGTCGTGAATAGGTATTGCAGCACCAACGCGGCCGCGACGAGCGAAACAATGACCCAAACCACGGCCAGCGACATCAGCCGCAGCCGCAGCGAATAAACGCTCAATATCCGTCACCGAGCGTATAGCCGAAGCCCCGCCGCGTTTTGATCACATCGGCGGCCAGACGCTTGCGGACCCTGGCGACCAGCACTTCTACGACGTTGGAATCGCGCTCGAAATCCTGGTTGTAGATGTGTTCGGTGATCTGCAGCTGCGACAGGACACGTCCACGATTCTGCACGAGATAGGACACCAGCTTGAATTCCTGCGGCGACAGATCGATCGGCAAACCATCGCTGGTTACCGACAAGGTGCGCAGGTTGAGCTGGTAAGACCCAAAGGAAATCACCGATGTCGCATGGCCATTGACGCGTCGTACCAGGGCCCGCAAACGGGCGGCAATCTCCATGACATGGAAGGGCTTGGTCACATAATCATCGGCACCAGCTTCGATGCCTTCCACGCGCTCTTCCCATTGCACACGCGCCGTCAAGATCAGTATCGGGGTCATGCGGCCGGCCTGACGCCAGCGCTTGAGGACCGTCAGACCATCGATCTGGGGCAGACCGAGATCCAGCACGATGGCGTCGAATTCTTCGGTATCGCCGCGATACCAGCCCGCCTCGCCATCGCTTTCGCGCTCCACCAGAAAGCCGGAACGACCAAGACCGGCGGACAATGTCTCCGCAATTCGATCATCATCCTCAATAACGAGAATCCGCGTCATGGCACCTCGATATGTGAGCCGGAGCGGGCATTGTAATATTCAGTCCCCACTCGCCCCGCTGGCGTCAACACCTTGACGACATAGACCAACGAGCGTTCAGCGCGAACCAGTTGCGCGTCGATGATCTGGCCACCGGTCCGGGTCTTTATGTCCGGCAGCAGCGAGACCAGGGAGACTGCCTCGCCCGCTTCGACCATCGGCAACAGTTCGTCTTCCGGTATTATAACCGGTTCGGCCGGCGGCGAGGAACCCTTTGAAGGGGGGCCGTTCGCGCCATTGTCGTGGTTGGCGCCATTGTTGCCTTTTCCGGGATTTGCATCGGAGCCGCCATCTTCACGACTGCGGTTCCCGCCGGGCGTATCCGCCGGGCCATCATTGCCGCCATTGCCGTTCCCACCAATGCCATTGCCGTTGTTGCCATTGCCATTCCCGTTATTGCCGCCCTCCGACTGGCCGGAGCTACCATTGCCATTGCCATTTCCCTGGCCTTGAGCAAGCACTGGCGCCGTGATGGCAAGCATCATTAAAAATGTGGCGGTGAGAACCTTGATTTTCATCCAGTATCTATAGCGCAGCCGAGCTTACAAAGCGCTGACATTGACCCCAATACTAGAAAAGGCGAGCGCCCGATGGCACTCGCCTTTCAGTGGTCATGGCCGCCTGTCGGCGCCTATTGGTGGGTTCAGCTATTCGGCTTCACGCTTCTGCTGGATCAGGTCACCCACATTTTCGAACTCATCCGGATAGGCATTCACGATGTCCTTGGGGTTGCCGGCCGCCAGGCCATTATCGCGCGTGCGCAGATGCTGAAACATCTCGCCCGGCGTGTCGTGAACCGTACCATCCTTGAGCACGTAGCTCTTTCCGGACGCAGTTTCATCCGCATGCGCAATTGCCCCGCCCGCGAGGAGTGCGAGGCCAAGGCCCAAAAACATGGACTTTTTCGATGAGGTTTTCATTGCTGGCTCCGTAAAGGTGATGGCGACCGCGAACCGGCCGCTGTGACCAGCTTACGGCATGGCACATGGGATGCCGCTGAGGGCGCCCGTCAGCTGTTTGTCAGCAAGCGGCCAACGCGGCTCCTTACAGGACGCTGACAATGCACATCACGCCCCTCTCACCCGCTATCGCGTAACCTGCCCGCACTCTGCAGCGGACCCAAGGACTTTGAATGCATCACATTGGCAACCAGCAACGTCACCGACCCAGCGATGCTGAGCAATGGGTGTTCACTGGCGACGTGCATGACCACAGCAGGTTCGACGGCGACTGCGCCTGGTGTGACAAACAAGACCAGCGCCTTAGCTTTGAAGTGCGTCATGCCAAGGTCGACGGCAGCTGCCATATTTGCCAGACCTGTATTGAACGAACGCCGCTCCGGATGGAACAGGACAGCCGTGCCCTCAGTGTCCAGCAATGGCGCGACCATCTCAGCGGGCTTGCCGTACGCCTGACGCACCGCACCTGCCGCGAGGTGCTGCGCAACCTTCTTGCGCGCACCGATGATCCGGCCCTGCAAGAGGTCGCAGTTTATTTTGATCGAAACGTACAGCTATCGCCTGGGCGAGCCGCCACCCTCCTGCTGGCCCTGTCGCGTTCGCGGCTGGACGTCGATCCTCGCATCTTTGAGGTTCAAATCCGCAGCGCAGCCCACAAAGGGGAGTTTGCGCATCTCAGCGAACGGGAAAAGCTTGCGGTCTGGCCGGTATTTTCGGTGACGATACAAAAGCGATTGATGTCGCTCGGCCTGGCGCCGACCGCAATTCGATCCCGGCCGCACCTGCCCGAAATACCCCGGAAACCGGCTTGGGAACGCGCCGGTCTCGCCGGGCCGTAGGCCTGAGGGATGTTCTTTGGCTTGAGTGTAGCGAATTGCCTCAACGGCATCGAACGGCGCGCTTGCCAATTGAACCCTGTGGGATCAATCTCAGCCCGGCGGGAGGGCCGTGGGGGATTCTAGGTTATGATCATAGGCGATGATGTCGTCGGCGCGGGTGCGATCGACGCAGTAACTCGGTCCGGTCTGATGAACCGCCGGTCGTTTCTGCTTGGCTCTGCGGTTGCTCTTGGCTCGATTGGACTTGCTGGCTGCGCCACGTCAGGTGGCATGAGCATGGCGGAGGCTGAGCGGGTCTATGGGCCGCTTCCCAATGAACGCTTCCCCGTTCCCGCAGTAAATATCAGCAAGATCAATCCGAAATACCTGCGCCGAAAAGTGCGTTACGATTCAGCCGAGGCTGTGGGCACGATCATCATCGATCCCCGCCACTACTATGTTTACCGCATCGAAGGCGATGGCTATGCCACCCGCTATGGCGCCAATGTCGGTCGCGCGGGGTTTTTGTGGAGCGGTGACGCCTATATCGGCCGCAAGGCCGAATGGCCGATCTGGACGCCGCCCAAGGAAATGATCCTGCGCCAGCCCGAGGCTGCCCCCTATGCTGGCGGCATGCCGCCGGGCCTGAACAATCCACTCGGCGCGCGCACGCTTTATCTTTACCAGAATGGCGCCTACACGCTTTACACCATCTACAGCACGATCATGCCTGAAACGATCGGCAAAGGCGTTTCCAGCGGCTGCGTTGGCCTGCTCACCCAGGACATGCTCGATCTCTACGACAAGACGCCAGTCAACACGAAGGTGGTGGTCCTGCCGGCCTAGCAATCGCAGTTTCGACGGCGAGACGGCTTCGCCGTCAGGCCAATCGCCTATTTCAGACTGCTGGCGGCGCCTCCACAGGTTCATTATCCGCCGTGTTTTCCGGCGCCTTGACGCGATACCAGGCGACGTAAAGCGCGGGCAGGAAGTAGAGCGTCAGCGCGGTTGCCGCGATGATGCCGCCGATCATGGCATAGGCCATGGGGCCCCAGAACACTTCGCTGGCAATGGGGATCATGCCCAGGCTGGCGGCCGCTGCCGTCAGCAGGATGGGCCGCATGCGGTGTTCGGTGGCGTGGAGCACGGCATCCCATTGATTATAGCCGTCGCGCAGATTGTCATTGATCTGGCCGATCAGGATCACCGCATTGCGGATGATGATGCCGGCCAGCGCCAATACACCCAGCAGCGCCACAAAGCCCAGGGGCGTTCCCGTCGGCAAGAGCGCCGCGACCACGCCGATGAGGCCGAGCGGGGCAACGCTGACCACCAGCACCAGTTTGGACACGCTCTGCAATTGCACCATCAGGATGAAGGCGATGGCCAGCAGCATGGCGGGCAAGGTGGCCACCAGTGCCGTTTGGGACTTGCCGCTGGATTCGGCCGCGCCGCCGGTGACCACGTGATATTCGGCGGGCAGCTTATCGGCAAAGGCGGCAATCGTGGGGGCGAGTTCCTTATTGACCGCCGCGGGCAGCAGGTCGCCCGCCACCGAGCCAAGCACGGTGATGGTCGGCAGGCGGTCGCGCTGCCAGATAATGGGTTGCTCCAGACCATATTGAATGGTCGCGAAGGCGCCCAAGGGCACGGCCACGCCGCTCGACGTGGGCACTTGCAGGTTTTGCAGGGTTTCGATCGAATTGCGCTGATCTTCTTCGGCGCGGACGACGACATCGACCAGATAGATGGAGTCGCGCACCTGGGTGATCGTGGTGCCATTGATAATGGTATTGAGCACCTGCGCGACGCTTTGCGAGGTGACGCCCAGCCGACGCGCCTTATCCTGATCGACATCGACCAGCAGCGATTTGCCGGGCTCGTTCCAATCAAAACTGATATCGCGGACATGCGGGCTGGCGCTGACCACGCCGGCCAGATCGAGCGCCAGGCCGCGTACGGTCTGCACATCGGGGCCGCTGATCCGGTATTGGATGGGGCGGCCGACCGGGGGCCCCAGTTCGAGAAACTGGGCGAAGGTGTTCACATCGGTAAACTGGCTGGCGAGCAGCGCATCGATCTTGGCGCGCACGCGGCCGCGGGCTTCCAGATCCTTGGAGACGATGACCACCTGGCCGAAGAAGGAATTGGCCAATTGGCTATCCATGGGCAGGTAGAAGCGCACAGCGCCCTGCCCGACATATGAGCTCCAATGGTCGATATCGGCATCACCGACCAGGCTGGCCTCGAAACGGTCCATTACCGCCTCGGTTTCGCGGATGGTGGCATTTTGCGGCAGGGTGAAATCGACCAGGATTTCCGGGCGATCCGAGGGCGGGAAGAATTGCTGCTGCACCTTGGTCAGCCCGAATAGCGAGACGGCAAACAGCGCTACGGTGAAGGCAATGGTGGCCCAGCGGAACCGCATGGCCACGGCAAGCGAGCTGCGGAACCAGCCAGCAATGCGGCTGGGCTTTTTGTCTGCATGGCCCTTCATGACCTTGGGCAAGAGCGCCACCCCGATCAGTGGGGCGAAGAGGACTGCGACGACCCATGAAATCAGCAAAGCGGCCGCGATCACATAGAACAGGCTCTGGACATATTCCCCGGCCGTCGAGGCATTGAGCAGGATGGGCAGGAAGCCGGCTACTGTGACGAGGGTGCCCGTCAGCATGGGGAAGGCGGTGGAGGTGTAAGCAAAGGTTGCCGCCTTGGCCAAACTATCTCCGGCTTCGAGGCGCGACACCATCATTTCAACGGTGATCATGGCGTCGTCGACCAAGAGGCCCAAAGCGATGATCAGGGCGCCCAGCGAGACGCGTTGCAGCGAAATGCCCATGAATTCCATGAACACAAAGACCAGCGCCAAAACGATAGGGATCGAGATGGCGACGACCAGCCCCGCCCGCAGGCCCAGACTGAGGAAGCTCACCACGAGCACGATGACCACAGCTTCGAACAGGGATTTGGTGAAGCCGCCAACGGCCTCCTCGACCACATGGGGCTGGTCGGAGACCTGATCGATGCCAACCCCGATGGGCAGGCGGGTTTCGATTTCAGCCATGCGCTCCTTGAGGGCTTCGCCGAATTTGAGGATGTCGCCGCTGGGGGCCATGGAAATGGCGAGGCCCAGAGCGGTTTTGCCGTCGTAGCGGAACAGGGGATCGGGCGGCTCCTGATAGCCGCGGCTGATGGTGGCAACATCGGCCAGACGGAAGAAAATATCGCCCTGCCGCAGGTTGATCTTGGCGATATCGGCTTCGGAGGTGAACTGGCCGCCCACCCGCACCAGCACTTTTTCGCCGTCGCTCTGGATCGTGCCCGAGGGGGTGACGGCGTTCTGCGCCTGTAATTGGGCGATGACATCATCGGCGCTGATGCCAACGGTGGCCAATTGCTGGGTGGAGAAATCGATGGAGATGACTTCGTCCTGCGTGCCGATCAGTTCGACCTTGCCGATATCGGGAATGGCCAGCACGTCATTGCGGACGGTTTCGACATAGTCACGCAGCTGGCGATAGCTCAGCCCATCAGCGGTAAAGGCATAGATATTGCCATAGACCGAGCCGAATTCGTCATTGAAGAACGGGCCCACCAGACCGCTGGGGAATTGGCCGCGGATGTCATTGATGGTCTTGCGCACCTGATACCAGGAATCGGGCACGGCCTGGCCGCGCAGAGTTTCCTTGAGATTGACGAAGACAGTGGATTGGCCGGCGGTGGAATAGGAGCGGGTGAAATCGAGCGTGTCGAGGCTCTCCAGCGCCCGCTCGATACGTTCGGTGACCTGGCTCTTGGTGTCGTCGATGGAGGCGCCGGGCCAATAGGCCTGCACCACCATGGTCTTGATGGAAAAGGCCGGATCTTCCTCGCGGCCCAGCTTTTGATAGGAAAACACCCCGGCCACGACCGCGATGACCATGAGGAACCAGATGAAGCTCTTATGTTCGAGCGCCCATTCGGAAAGGTTGAAGTTCATTCCGGGTTTCCTTCACTGACGAGGACCTGTTGGCCTTCGCTGAGGCTATTGATGCCGGCGGTGACGACGCGATCGCCTTCGGCCAGACCGGCACTGATGGCGGCGGTGGAGGCGGTGCGGGACGCTATTGTAACCGGGCGGGTCGCCACCGTGCCGGCGGCCGGGTCGAGCACCCAGACCTTGGCGGCGTCGCCATCGCCCAGCACGGCCGTAAGCGGGATTTGTGCCAAAGGCTGGTCGAGCGGGAGGGTGACGACGGCCTCGACCGTCGTACCCAGGCGGAAGGCGGTGCTGGGGGCGTCGAGCGTCAGCCGGACGCGGCGCAGGCGGGCGGTGGCCGAGGCACTGGGCGCGATTTCGCGGACAATGCCATTGGTTTGCGCGCCGATGGCGTCGGTGGTGGCAACGGCAATGGCGTCGCCCAACTTCAGCGTTGCGGCAAGGCTTTCAGGCAGGTCGAACACGGCATCGCGCTGGTCGGGGCGGGCCATGGTCAGCACGGTTTGGCCGGCACTGACCACCTGGCCGACTTCAGCCCCGGTCGAGACCACGACACCATCGGCATCGCCCACGATCTGGGCGTAACCGAGCTGATCCTGCGCGCGGGTCACATTGGCCTGGGCCTGATCGAGCTGGGCCTGGGCGGTCTGGCGAGCGGTGGTGGCGGCGTCGAGCTGGGCTTGCGCGGCGGTATTGGTGGACACCAATTGGCGGACGCGTGCCTCGGCGGCGGAGAGATTGTTGAACTGGGCTTGCGCACTGGCGAGATTGGCCTGCGCCGTTTCGACCTGGAAGGCCTGCACGCTGGCGTCGAGCGTGGCCAATATCTGGCCCTTGGTGATGCTGTCACCCAGGCCGACATCGCGCGTCAGCACCCGGCCGGCCGATTGGAAGCTGAGCGTGGTTTCATGGCGGGGTTCGACGCTGCCGACAAAGGGGCCGATGGTTCGGCTCGTGGCAAGGGTTACGTCGGTGGTGAGCACCGGGCGCAGCGGCTCGGCCACCGGGGCTTCGGGCGCCTGGCCGCAGGCGGTGAGCAGCAGGGCGATCAGGGTGGCCGAGAGACCCATGCGGAGCGAGGAGGTCATGGCGTGGCCTCCACGCTGGTAACGACCTGGCCGGGATAAAGCATCTGCGTGCCGGCGGTGACGACGAGATCGCCCGCTGTCAGCCCCGAGGCGACGATGACCTTGTTGGCCAGATAGCGGTCGACAACGATCGGCTTGAGGCTGACGGTTTGCGCGGATGGATCGACCACCCAGACGGCGGGGCCATTCTTGTCGCGGAACAAGGCGCCCCAGGGCAAGGCAAAACCCGAAATGGGTGGCAGAGCGATGCTGGCGGCGACTGACGCGCCGAGCGGCATGGTGCCGCCAGTGTCGGTGAAGCCGACTTCGACGCGGACGGTGCCGGTCGCGGTGTTCACCGTGGGGGCGATTTCGCGCACCGTGCCGGTGGCTTTGATGGAGGGATCGGCAACCAGCGACAGGTCGACCGGCACGTCATGGGGCACGCCGGTCAGCGCGGCTTCGTAGATATTGAACACCGCGTCACGCGGCCCATCCTGCGCCAGGGTCAGCACGGTCTGGCCGCCGCCGACCACCTGCCCCGGCTCGATGGTCCGCGACAGGATGATGCCATCGGCATTGGCTTTAAGATCGACATAGGTCAGCACTTCATTGGCCGATGCCTGCTGGGATTGGGCGGCTGCCAGGGAACTCTTGGCGCTGTCGAGCGCGGTCTGGCCCTGTTCGAACTGGGCGCGAGTGGCGTTGCCGGCGGCAAAGAGCGCATTGATACGGTCGAAATCGCGCTGCGCCTGGGTGAGCTGGGCCTGGGCCGCATCGACCGAGGCATTGGCCAGCGACAGGCTCGCCTTCTGGTCGGCAGCGTCGAGCCGGGCCAGCGACTGGCCCGCGGTGACATGATCGCCGGTTTCGACCAGCACTTCGAGGACGCGCCCGGCGGTGCGGAAGGCCAGATCCTGCTGCACCTGCGCCTTGACCTCGCCGGTCAGCGAGGCTCGAGTGATGGTGTCGCTAGACGCCGCCGCAATGACGGGAACACTTTTGGCAGGGACCGCCGCAGCGGGCGCCTCGGCCTTGGAACAGCCGGCCAGCAGCAGGGTGGCAGCGGCAAAGCCAAGGGCTTTTCGGATCGTCTGGGCATTCATGGTGGAACTCATGGCAAACCTCACGACAAGGCGATCATGGCATTGGCAACCTGCCGCGCCATTCGGTCAACTGCGTTCTCATCAGAAATCACTCTCTGCACCACGGCTCCTGCCCAAACTGATGCTCGTTGCAGAAAACAAAAAACCCTCGGTTTCCCGAGGGTTTTGAATGGTAGCGAAGCCCAGATTTGAACTGGGGACACACGGATTATGATTCCGCTGCTCTAACCAACTGAGCTACTCCGCCCCAAGGGCTACCCGGCAGAAGACCCGGGCGGCGACGCTTGAAAAGCTTGTCGACGTATTAGATTTGCCGTCCCGGCCTGTCAAGCGCCCTCCGCTGCGTCCCCCATGACAATCTAGATAGCTTGCAAATTTGACGACATCCGCCGGCTATCGTTCGATTATCGGCAACAGCCTGTCGAAATTGGACCGCTGCACAAGCAGGGAACTCTCGCTTACATCTTGGGCAATGTTAGCGCGGTTCGCCGATAAGGAGATAAAAGCCATGACTTTGCAGCTCGGAGGCATCCACCACCTAACCGCTGTCACCGCCCAGGCCAGCAAGAATCTGGCCTTCTATACCCAGACCCTCGGCATGCGGCTGATCAAGAAGACGGTCAATCAGGACCAGACCACCGCCTATCACCTGTTCTATGGCGATGGCGTCGCTTCGCCCGGCGCGGATTTGACCTTTTTCGATTTCGAAACCGGGCCTGAAAAGCGCGGCAATCATACCGTCAGCCGCACTGGCCTGCGCGTCGACAGCGAAGACACGCTCAAATGGTGGAAAGACCATTTGCAGAGCCACAATGTAGGCACATCAGGCATCAAGGAGCGCAATGGCCATGTCTCGCTCGATTTCGAGGATTTCGAAGGCCAGCGTTTCCGCATGGTAATCGACGCTGCCAATAAGGTCGTGCCCTGGCACAAAAGCCCTGTTCCGGCCGAAAAGCAGATCATTGGGCTGGGCCCCATCTCCCTGGCCGTCCCGCAGCTCGACCGTACCGAGGCTGTGCTGACCCAGGTGATGAATATGCGCAAGGTCCGCACCTATCCCGCCACCAGCACGACAGGGGAAACCCATGTGTTCGAAATGGGCGAAGGCGGCCCCGCGGCCGAACTGCATATCGTGGTCGATCCGACCCTGGCTCCGGCCCGGCCCGGCGCCGGCGGGGTGCATCACGTTGCCTTCCGCACGCCCGATCAGGACAGCCTGCGCCAGTGGATCGCCCGGGTGACCCAGGCCGGCATTCGCTCCAGCGGCGAGGTGGAACGCTACTATTTCACCTCGCTCTATTTCCGCGAGCCTAATGGCATCCTGTTCGAGATCGCCACCGACGTACCCGGCTTTGCTGCCGATGAGCCGATGGAAACGCTGGGCGAATCCCTTGCCCTGCCCCCCTTCCTCGAACCTCGCCGCGCCAGCATCGAGGCCAATCTCAAGCCGCTGGTCTAAATGCGCAAAGGGCGGGCTGGTTATCCCAGCCCGCCCAATCGAGTGAGAGTTATCCGGCGATCAGCAAACGCTGCCGGTCTCGACAGTCGACGTGCAAGTGTCGTCCGTTGCGGGCTCTGTAGCCGCCGCAGGCTTGGCATCAGGCTGGAGCAACGCGGCGGTCTTCAGCAACTGGATGAACTCGGCGCGATAGCCGCTCTCGTCCAAGCCCTTGCCCGATTGCGCCAGTGCCTGGATATCGGCCCAGCTCATATCCCTGACATAGTCGGAGCCCTTGAGCTTCTGTCCGAAAGCCGCCACGGCCGCAGCAAACCGCGCATCGTCGCTGGCCTCGTCAATGTCACCATAGACCACGCTGGGCGTCACCGCCTGCTCGATCAACTGGCTAACATCGCTATCGGGCATTTTGTAGCGCATCTTGAGGAAGGCGATTTCTTCGCCCGCTGCCTCGCCGGCCGCCGGTTGCTGGTTGCCATAACGCAGCGGCTCGACCAATTCGGCGCCCGAGCCGACCGGCGTGATTTCATAGAGCGCGGTCACCGTATGCCCAGCCCCGATGTCGCCGGCATCGACCGCATCATTGTTGAAATCTTCGCGGTTGAGCGCCCGCGTCTCATAGCCGATCAGCCGGTATTCGCTGACCACGGCCGGATTGAACTCCACCTGGATTTTCACATCCTTGGCGATCATGTACAGGGTCGAGCCGACCTCCTCCACCAGCACCTTCTGGGCCTCGCGGAAATTGGAGATGTAGCTGGCATTGCCATTGCCGTTCTGGGCCAGCGCCTGCATGGTCGCATCGTCCAGATTACCCTTGCCAAAACCCAACACCGACAGCGTCACGCCGCTATCGCGCTTGGCCTTGATGAAGTCTTCCAGCTTTTCGGGGTCGTCGATCCCCACATTGAAATCGCCATCGGTGGCCAGGATAACCCGATTGGTGCCGCCGCTGACCTTGGATTGTTCGGCCAGCTTATAGGCCAGCTCGATCCCCTCCGCGCCCGCCGTGCTGCCACCGGCATACAGCTGGTCGAGCGCCGCCAGGATCTTGGCCTTTTCGGTCGCCTTGGTGGGCTCCAGCACCACCCCGGCCGAGCCGGCATAGGTCACGATCGACACCGTATCATTGGCCGAAAGCTGATCCACCAGGAGCCCGAAAGCCCGCTGCAGCAGCGGCAGCTTGTCCGGCTCGTCCATCGACCCCGACGTATCGATCAGGAATACCAGATTGCTCGGCTTGTCCTCGCCGGCTGGGGGCACATAGCCCTTGATGCCGATTTCGAGCAATTGCGTCTTGGGATTCCAGGGCGTGGGGAACACCGCCATGGTCGGCTTGAAGGGCGTCGTCGCGCTTTCCGCCGGTGCATAATCATAGGGGAAATAGTTCAGCAGTTCCTCGATGCGCACGGCGTCTGGCTCGGGCACATAGCCCTCTTCCAACGAGCGCCGCACATAGGAATAGCTGGCCGTATCCACATCGATCGAGAAGGTCGAGACCGGATCGCTTGCGGCAACCTTGAGGCGCTGTTCCTCAAAACTGGTGAATTGATCGCCGCTGGCTTCGGCCTGGGGCGCAACGGCATAATCCGGCGTCGTCCCCCGCGCCACTGCCCCCATCGGCATGACCGTGGTGGGCGCTGGTGGCGGCGCAAGGAACATGTTGTCGGTGAGTTCTCCGCCAAATTGCGGTTCGGCCGCCTGCTGGCGCAGCCGCATGTCATCGACGGGCGCCGGGGTGATTGGAGCCGGCGGCGGCGCAACTTCGGTCTCCGGCTGCGCTGCGCCCAAAGTTGTGGGATCGACCGGCATGGTGGTTGGCGGCGGATCGAACAAGATGGGCGGCTGGCTGGTAGTCTGGTTCACCTGGCTCGGTGTCATCGAGGTGCTACTGTAAAGCTGGTAGCCGAGCGGCAGCACGAGCAATGCAATGGCCGCCGTGCCGATGGGGAGACGCATATCCATGATCCAGTTCCCTTTCAGGGTAGTGATGATGGAATTAAGACGGCTCCCTTTCCGGTTTCCTTTGGCTGCCTCTGCAGATTTGTTGGCAGTTTCCGTCTGCGCGGCTTCGAATGCCGCCATGGCGGCTGCCAAAGCGCGCTTTTTCGCCTCGGCATTGCCCGCAGGCGCCTTGGTCTGGCTCAGACCGGTGAATGGATCGTGCATATCGTCGCTCATAGCAGCCCCCTCAGGGTCTTGCGTGCCTCATGCACATGGAAGGAGACCGTAGCCTCCTTGATGCCCATGATTTCGGCCGCCGCCGCGTGGCTCAATTCCTCCGCATAAACCAGCAACACCGCGTCGCGTTGCTTTTCGGGCAATTCCCGCACCGCCGCCCAGAGCTGACGCGATGTTGCTGCCTCTTCCTGGTCGGCAGGGTGATCTTCCGGGCTCACCTCGGCATAGGCATCGGCATATTTGCCGCGCCGGCTGGCTGCCCGCTGCATGTCGCGCACCGCATTGAGCGTGATGCGATAGACCCAGCTCGAAAAGGCGCTGCGCCCGTCGAACCCGCCAATCGCCCCACCCAGCTTGACGCAAACATCCTGCGCCACATCCTCGGCATCGGTGCGGTTGCCGCACCATTTCCAGGCCGTGCGGTGGATCAGGTCATAATGATCCTCGATCAACTCGCCGAATGCGGCGGCATCGCCATTCTGCGCGCGAACGACCAGCGCCCGCGTCAGCGCACCGGCATGATCGATCTGTGGTGCGGCAGACAGTCCCATCACGGGGGCAAACACTCGCGCAAGCCTTAACCTTGGGCCTCTTATAGTGCTAAGACGCCGCTGCCCGCCCGCTCCTTTGGTGGTTCTGAGCAGATTTATTTTGAGGTCTTCCGATGGACGAACCCAAACTGAGCCCATTCGCACCGACACCGGCCCGCATCATGCTGCTCGTGCTGGGCGCCCTGCTGGTGGTTATCGCCATCTCGACGTCGCTGGGCAGCATCAATGCCTACCAGCAATTGCGCGAAGCCAATGCCGCAGCGACTGGGGCGGGTGCGCCTCCTGTCGAGGCCCCCGCACAATAGCTCCAAACCCGACTAACGTGCAAAAGCTGGTGGCCGCAAACACCTCAGAAGTCGGCGACTTCCCCACACCTTCGCCGCGCCCAATCGAGCATCGGACAATCACCGGCCAGCGCGCATTGATAGATCAGATCCAGCCCGATGCGGAGCTGATAGCACCGCAGCAGGTCCCGGCGGGCGAGCCAAGTTGGGCGGTTGGCCTCAAAGAAAGTCGCCTGTTGCTCCATGCAATCAAGCCAAGTCCGCCAGAACAGGATATTGGCCACATCATAAAGGCCATCTCCCACCATGGCCTCCGACCAGTCGATGACCCCCGTGATCCGGCCCTCCGCAAACAGCACATTGTTTGATCCGAAATCCCCATGCACCAGTTGACGCGTATCAGGGCAGGTATTGGACAATGCAAGCACCTGTTCCAGCCAGGGCGCAATGCTTTCAACCCCGGCTCGCGACCAATCGTAGTGGGCGGTGCCGCCGATACCAGCCACAAAGGCGGACCACCTGGCGAAACGAGCCCTGCCCTGCGCATCGAATGGCCCAAATCCCTCGAGCGCACCAACATCGACAGAGGCAATACTGTCAAGCAACGCAGCAACTGGCTGCAATGCCGGTGTCAGGCGATCCGCCGGCAGCGCCTGCAGCGTTGTCCCCGGCACCATCCGCGAGATGCAAAAGGCCAGTCCATCCTCCAACTGCCCTATCTGCATGATTTGGGGGATCGGCAATTGGTCACCGAACAGCCGCTGCACCAAGTCATCCTTGGCGAAGCCGCCCAACTCGCGATTGATGCGCAACACGAAATCCTGCCCGCCGCGCTCGAAACGAAACGCCCGGGACTCCTCGCCTTCGACCAATGGCGAAAACGCGGAAACGCCCGGCCACCGCGCCTCAAGCGCCAGCCGGGCGTGCTCCGTCGAAATGAGCGGCTTGCTCATTTCTGCTACGCCGCAAACACCGCCGGCACTGCTTCGGCGATAAACCCGCCGCCCCAAACTTCCGAGGTCGGCGTATCATCGGCGTAAAACACGCAGGCCTGGCCCGGCGAAATGCCGTATTCGCCAGATACCAGCGTCACGAAAACATCTTCGCCCCGCATCTGCACCACGGCGGGCTGCGGTCCGCGTGTCGAGCGCACCTTGACCTCGACGGGAGCGCCATTGCCGGCGCTGAGTTCGGCCAGCGGCCGCCCCCCGAGCCAGTTCACATTGCGCAAGCGCACCGTATGGGTCTTGAGCGCCTCGCGCGGTCCCACGATGACCCGCCCGGTCTTGTGTTCGAGCTTGATCACATAAAGCGGCTCGGCTGCTGCAATCCCCAGGCCTTTGCGCTGGCCCACCGTGTAATTGACGATGCCTTCATGCATCCCCAACACGCGGCCATCCAGATGCACGATCTCGCCCGTTGCGACCGCTTCGGGATGCATCTTGCGGATGATGTCGGCATATTTGCCCTGCGGCACGAAGCAGATGTCCTGGCTGTCGTGCTTTTCAGCAATTTCCAGCCCCATCTCGCGCGCCAGTTCGCGCACTTCAGCCTTGCCCATCCCGCCCAACGGAAAGCGCAGATAATCGAGCTGGTCCTGTGTCGTGGCAAACAGGAAATAGGTCTGGTCGCGCTCGGCATCGACCGGCCGGAACAGCTGCCGCCGTCCATCCGCGCCCAGCTTGCTCTGTACATAATGCCCCGTTGCCAAGGCATCGGCGCCGAGGTCCTGCGCCACCGTCATCAGGTCGACGAACTTGACCGACTGGTTGCAGGCAATGCACGGCACCGGGGTTTCGCCCTGCTGGTAAGCATTGGCGAAGGGCGCGATGACGCTCTTTTTGAAGCGCTCTTCATAATCGAGCACATAATGGGGAATGCCCAGCGTCGCGGCCACGCGCCGCGCATCATGGATATCCTGCCCGGCGCAGCACGCGCCCTTGCGGTGGGTGGCTTCACCATGGTCGTAAAGCTGGAGCGTCACCCCAACTACGTCATAACCCTGCCGGGCCAACAGGCCCGCCACGACCGAAGAATCCACGCCCCCCGACATCGCAACAACAACGCGCGTGTCTTCGGGACGCTTGGCAATATCAAGCGAGTTCAACATCATTCCTCTATCCGGTTGGGTTCAAGGGCCAGCGGACGAATTTAAGGCCCGCTCCATACTCCCTTCCGCCCGCCCGTGCAATGCGCTGCGACACCCGGCAACAATTGCCGTCACTCGCCTTTTCTGCCGGGACACGATGCGTCAGTGTCGAGCAGTGCGAAGGTCAACCCATTGGATTATAATAACAATGCGTGGGCCTGCCACTTGGCACCCCTCTTGCATTGCTGTTGCCGGATTAGTCTCACTTCACGGGTCCGCTTAGCGTGGCATCAAATCTGACCGTCTTGACCTCGACCGCCACCGGCACTCTCAGCAAGAGCCTCAATGGCCAGGCTTTGGCGCGGCACGACGCCTTTGCCGAACTGCTCGACGACGTCAGCAAAGCTGCACCCACGCCAGCCAAGCCTGCCCCCGCCAGCGAGCCGTCCAAACCTCGCGCCGATGACGAAGAACGCGCGACCGATGATCCGCAGGCCGTCGCCGCTCCGGTCGACGCTACCATGCCCATCCAGCCGGCCCCGCCCAAGGACCAATTGGCCGATCTGCTCGATCGCCTCGCCAAGCTCAGCGCCAGCCTTGAGGCCGGCAAGGCCCCGACTGACCAGGAAATGGCCGATCTCACCGCGGCACTCGAGGCACTGGCCAAGTCCCTGGGCGTCTCGTTCGATAACCTGCCCAGCGCAGCCGAGCTGACCGCCCTCGCCAATGGCGCGACGGGCACCAGCGCTACCGATCTATTGGCCAAGGCTCTGGCCCCGCTCGCGCTATCGCTGCAGGGCGGCAACGCCGCCACCGATGTCTCGGCCAATGCCGAACTGGCCCAGCAATTGGCTGATATGGGCAATAAGCTCGCCGCTCTTGCAAAAGCTCTCAGTGCCGGCGATGCCGCACCCGAAGCGCTTGCAGCCCTGGGCATGGACCCGGCCAGCGCCGAGCTCGATCCCGATTTGCAGGCTGCGCTCGACAAGCTCACCGCCCGCACGGCCATCAAGGTCGAAACCACGGCCAACGCCCAGCCGCTGGCGACGCCCGAACTCAAGCTGACCGAGCCGGCTATCACCGGCAAAACCGCCGAAGCCAAGGCCGAGCCTGTGCCCGAGGCGGCCGCCAAACCTGAAATCGAGGCCAAGCCGGCCATCGACGACAGGCCCAAAGGCGATACCGATCCACAGCCCGATACTGGCAAACCGCCCGAGCGCGATGCCAAAACTGCCGCTATTCCCGTCGCCGCCCCGCTCGACAAGCAGCAACCCGATAGCCAGGCCGCGCAACCGCAACAGCAGACCGCGCGCGTCGACCCGCTGCTCGCCCCCCGCGTCGCCCATGCCGGCTACCAGACCAGCCAGCAGCAGCTTAATCTGCCGCAACTGGCCTTCGAAGTCGCCCGCCAGGCAACCGATGGCAATACCCGCTTCCAGATCCGGCTCGATCCGGCCGAGCTCGGCCGCATCGATGTGCGCCTCGATATCGATGCCACTGGCCGCGTCAAAGCCCATCTCACCGTCGAAAAGGCCGAAACCCTCGACTTGATGCAGCGCGATCAGCGGGGTCTAGAACGGGCCCTGCAACAGGCCGGGCTCGATGGTGCCAAGACCAATCTCGAATTTTCGCTGAAGCAAAACCCCTTCAATGGCGGCGGCCAGCAAGGCGAAGAGCGCAATGGCCGCCCTTCGCTGTTCGGCGCGGCCGATGCCGGCGGCGAAGCCGACGAGGCGCCTACCCCCACCATCAACCTTTATCGCGGCAGCCTCACGGCCAGCGGCGTCAACATTCTCGCGTAAGGATCAGCCCATGGCCGTCGATAGCGTTTCGGGAAGCTCCAATACCAGTGCCCTCAGCGGCTCGCGCACCACCATTGCCGAGAACTTCGATACCTTTCTCAATATCCTGACCACGCAGTTGAAGAACCAGAACCCGCTGGATCCGCTGGATACCAATCAGTTCACGGCTCAATTGGTGCAGTTCACCGGCGTCGAGCAGCAGCTCAAGACCAACGAATTCCTCGAAAGCCTGCTGCAAACTACGCAGAGTACGGGCAAGACCGACGCCGTCTCCTATATCGGCAGGGAAATCACCGCCGCCGGCACCACAGCCGAACTCAAGAACGGCGGCGCCACCTGGGCATTCAATGCCGACGCGCAAGTGGCCAATGCCACCGTCACCATCAAGAATGCCAATGGCCGCGTGGTCTACACCGAGGCCGGCTCGCTCGATAAGGGCCCGGGCAATTTCCTGTGGACCGGCAAGGGGTCGGACGGCAACACCCAACCCGATGGCACCTATACCATCGAGATCAAGGGCACCAATCTGTCGGGTAATACGATCAAGGTATCCACTTCCACCGTGGGCATCGTTACCGCGGTCGACTTTTCGGGCGCCCAGCCGATCCTGACGGTCGGCACCAGCAAGATTCTGCTCTCCGACGTCACCAATGTGCGCATCCCCAACACTGCGCCCATTCCGGACGAGGACGACACTGCATCCTGAAGCTGATCGGTCTTAGTTCAGCCGAAATATGTTAGTGGACAGCGACTTGCGCTGGCCTGCAGTCAATAGAAGAAGCTTGTATCAGGCTGTCACAACCGCGATTCAATCCTTTGAAATCGCAGCGCATTCTTAACCTGTTGTAAGTTTCCCCTTAGCTGAATTTTAAGGCCGTTGCCCTACTCTCTGAACTTATATGGTCAGGTTTGAGTAGAGAGTAAAATGACCGTACAAATGCGTCCACGCGTTAAGTACGTTATCGGACCGGACGGTAGTCCGCTCACGATTGCAGACCTTCCCCCCGCCAATACGCGGAGGTGGGTCATCCGCCGTAAAGCCGAAGTCGTCGCAGCAGTGCGCGGTGGATTGCTCAGCCTTGAAGAGGCCTGCGATCGCTACACATTGAGCGTCGATGAATTCCTCAACTGGCAGGCCGCCATCGACAAGCACGGCCTTGCCGGCCTCAGGACCACCTGGATCCAGCATTACCGCGAGGGCTGATCCCGGCAGACTGAATTGCAAAACCCGCCCGGTTCGCCGCGGCGGGTTTTGTTGTTTCTGGCGAGCCAGTAGCACGAAACCGCGTGCCTATGGCGTTTCCGGCGCCATCCACTTCGCCCCGGCCTCTCTGGCCATCGCCCGCTCATAATAGTCCGCCACCGCGGCAAATTCAGGCTTCTCGGCCGGCAGGCTCATCCAGCGATGCACCGACAGGGCAATCGCGATATCGGCGATGGAAAACTCGTCCCCCGCGACAAACGCCTGCCCGCGCGCCAATTGCCCCTCGAGGATAGCCATCTTGTCGCCCCAAGCCGCGATTGACGCTGCAACCTTGTCCGCATCGTCATAACCCGGCGTCTTGCGGATCAGCGCATTGACGGCGTAGCCCCAGGGCGGATTGAGTTCGGTCGCCTGCCAGATCAGCCATTGCAGCGCCAGCGCCCGCAATTCGAGCTGGCTGGGCAGCAATTGTCCCTCCCGCTCGGCCAGATAGATCAGGATGGCATTGCTTTCCCACAGCACGAACTGGTTTTCGATCAGCACCGGAACCTGCCCGTTCGGATTGAGCGCCAGATATTGCGGCACTTTCGGATCGCGCAGCGGCAGACCCCAGTCTTCCCGCTCGTAACCCAGCCCCAACTCGTCCAATGCCCACAGCACCTTGCGCACATTGATCGAGGTAACCCGTCCCAAAACCTTCATCGCTTCACCTTTCCTTCACTCAACCCGGCACTTTCTGCCCAAATTCGCAAACTGCAACGGGGAGTTAAGACAATGTTTACCATCTGCTAGGTAATTTTTGCCCATCGGTCCCGGTGTTCGTTTGCGTCGCGTGGCCCCCTTCGAATCGAGTGCCGGCGTGGACAACCTTACCCAGCTCATTAATCGCATCGGTCTGCCCCGTCTCGCGGCCATGGCGACCGTGGCGGTATTGATGCTCGGTTTCTTCGGTTTCCTGATCATGCGGGCCCAGGCGCCCAATCTGGCTCCCCTCTATACCGGGCTGTCCCTCGAAGACTCTTCGGCAATTGTGACCGAACTGCAGACGGCCAACGTTCCCTTCGAACTGCGGGGCGATGGCGACACGATTCTCGTGCCTCGCGACCAGATCACCACCCTGCGCATGAGCTTGGCCAGTTCCGGCCTGCCCCAGCGCGGCCAGGTCGGTTACGAAATCTTCGACCAGCAATCGACCCTGGGTGCCACCAGCTTCGTGCAGAACATCAACAATGTTCGCGCTCTCGAAGGCGAACTGGCCCGCACCATCGCTTCGCTCAACCGCATCAAGTCGGCCCGCGTGCATCTGGTCCTGCCCGAGCGCGAATTGTTCCGTCGCGAACGCAAGGACCCCTCGGCTTCTATCGTCTTGTCCGTGCGGGGCGAGCTTTCCAGCGGCGAAATCCGCGCCATCCAGCATCTGGTGGCCTCCGCTATCGAAGGGCTGACGCCCACCCGCGTTTCCATCGTCGACGACCAGGGCAATCTGCTTGCCTCGGGCACTGAGGACGATGCGGCCGGCGCCATGTCCGGCCAGGCCGCCGAGCGCACGCTGGGCTTTGAGAACCGCCTGCGCACCCGCGTCGAGGACATGCTGGCCAATGTCGTTGGCGCCGGCCGCGCTCGCGTCGAGGTCGCTGCCGAGATCGATTTCAATCGCTCCACCACCACCCAGGAAACCTTCGACCCTGATGGGCAGGTCGTTCGCTCCACTCAATTGCGCGAAAACCAGAACCTGTCCAATGGCGCCACCGGCCAGGTCACCGTCGCCAATGAACTGCCCGGCGCGAGCCAGAACAACGGCGCCGCCGGCACCAGCGAGCAGGGCACCTCGAGCGAAGAGGTCACCAATTACGAGATTTCCAAGACCACCCAGACCGCCGTTACTGAAGCCGGCGCGGTCAAGCGCCTCTCTGTCGCCGTCGTGGTCGATGGCGTCTACACCACCGACCCGCAAGGCGCCCCGGTCTACACCCCCCGCACCGCCGACGAGATCGCCCAGATCCTGACCCTGGTCCGCTCCGCCGTCGGCTATTCGGAAACCCGCGGCGATAGCGTCGAAGTGGTCAATATGCAGTTCGCCGAGCGTCCCGAACTGGCGACACCCGGTACCGATGCTTCGGCTGGCCTGCTGGATTTCACCCGCGACGATCTGATGAACGGCGCCGAAATGGCGGTCACTCTGCTCATCGCCCTGGCTTTGGTCTTCTTCGTCATGCGCCCGCTGCTCAAGCGAGTGCTGACCCCCGAAAGCCAGCCACTGGCTCTGCCCACCGCCGCCGAAGTCAGCCATCACGGCGTACTCGCCGCCAATGGCGAGGTGTTGGCGGAAACGACGGCAGAGCCGCGTGACAAGACTCCCGCCTGGGTCGCGAATGCCCGCTCCATGGGCGAAACCCAATTGCAGACCCTCAAGACGGTCGGCACCCTTGTTGAAGAAAATCCCAAGCAGGCCGCACTAATCGTGCGCGACTGGCTGGGCAACGCGGCGTAACCGAGATGGCCCTGGTTTCCCAATCCACCGACATTCCAGACATCACCGCCCCCCGCCAATTGGTGGTCGGCGCCGGTGAACAGCGCGTGCTGCGTGGCGACGAAAAAGCTGCCGCTCTTCTGCTTGCTCTCGGCCCCGATTACGGCAAGCCCATTTTCGACGAGCTGGATGAGCTGGAAATCAAGACCCTCTCCCGCGCCATGGTGCGGCTTGGCCCGATCACCCAGGAAATGCTCGACGACCTGATGATCGAGTTCGTCACCACCATTGCCTCCAATGGCTCACTGTCGGGCAATACCGATTCCACCGAACGCCTGCTGCTCTCGTTCCTGCCCGCCGAGCGCGTCGATTCCATCATGGAAGAAATCCGCGGCCCGGCCGGCCGCAATATGTGGGAAAAGCTGAGCAACGTTCAGGAAGACGTGCTCGCCGCCTATCTCAAGAACGAATATCCCCAGACCATCGCGGTGGTGCTCTCCAAGATCGCCCCCGACCACGCCTCTAAGGTCCTCGCCATTCTCCCCGAGGAGCTGGCGATGAATGTGGTGCAGCGCATGCTGGGGCTCGACCCCGTGCAGAAGGAAATCCTCGAGAAGATCGAGACCACCCTGCGCACCGAATTCATGTCGACGCTCAGCCACACCAAGCGTCGCGACAGCCACGAGCAGATGGCCGAAATCTTCAACAGCTTCGATCGCCAGACCGAAGCCCGCTTCATCACTTCGCTCGAGGAAAACAGCCGCGAAGATGCCGAGCGCATCAAGGCGCTGATGTTCACCTTCGAAGATCTGACCCGCCTCGAGGCCTCCGCCATGCAGACCCTGCTGCAGCGCATGGACAAGCGCGAACTGGCCCTTTCTCTCAAGGGTGCCAACGAGACCATCAAAGACTTCTTCTTCGCCAATATGTCGGCCCGTTCCGCCAAGCTGCTGCGCGACGACATGGAAACCATGGGCGCCGTGCGCCTCAAGGATGTCGATGAGGCGCAGGGCCGCATGGTCTCCACCGCCAAGGACCTCGCCGCCAAGGGCGAGATCATCATCCTCAAGACCAAATCCGACGACCAGATGGTGGCGTAAGTGGCACAGGCAGCACGTTTCACCTTCGATCTGGACCTAGGCGAGCGCCCCACCCCGGCCATGGCGCCCATTCGCCCCACCGTGCCCGAAGATCTGGTCGCCCAGCTCGTCGCTCAGGCGCGCGAGGATGCCTATGCCGAGGGCGTCGCCCAGGGCGAAAAGAACGCCACCGCCATGGCGGCCCAAACCCTTGCCGCTGCCGCCGGCACGCTGGCCACCCGCACCGGCGAAATGGTCGCGGCCCTCGATGACGCCATGACCCAGAGCCGCCGCGAGGCGGTAGAGCTGGCGGCCAGCATTGGCCGCAAGCTGGCGCTGCACCTGCTGGCCCGCCATCCCACGGTCGAGCTCGACGCGCTGATCGCCGAATGCATGCAGAGCCTGAATGGCGTGCCGCATCTGGTCATCCGCTGCCATCCCGACATTGCGGACGCCATCCGCGACGTCGCCACCGCCCATATGCAGACCTCCGGCTTTGCCGGGCGCCTCGTCGTCATGGGTGATCCCGACCAGCGCCTGAGCGACGGGCGTCTCGAATGGGTCGATGGTGGCCTGGTCCGGGACATCGCCGCCATATCAGCCGACATCGACAAGGCCATTTCGGCCTATCTCAACACACCCGCCGCTGCGAACCAAGAGGAGACCGGACATTGATCCCCGATCCCAATGACACTGCCGGCTCTGAAGGCATTACCTTCGAGGAAATGACCGTCCCCGGCCAGCGCGGCGGACCCGAGACTTATGCCGAGCGCAATGCCGCCGATCTCGAAGCCGTATTCGACGTGCATGTGCGCATTTCGGTGGTGCTGGGCCGCACCAAGATGCCGGTCAGCCAATTGCTCCGCATCGATACCGGCACCGTTATCGAGCTGGACCGCCAGGTCGGCGAGGCCGTCGAAATCTTCGTCAATGACCGCCTCGTGGCGCGTGGTGAAATCGTGCTGGTCGAAGGCCGGCTCGGCGTCACCATGACCGAAATCATCAAGCCCCAATAAGGAGTCCGGAACCATGCGTCTCCTCATCATCGGGGCCCTTGAAGGCCAGCTCAGCACCGCCACCAAAATGGCCATGGATGGCGGCGCCAAGGTCGCCCACGCCCCCTCCATCGAAATCGCTCTGGCGGCCCTCCGCGCCGGCCGCGGCGCCGATCTGCTGCTGGTCGATGTCATGATGGACATTGCCGGGCTGATCGCGGGCCTTGAAGCCGAACGCATCGCCATTCCCGTCGTCGCCTGCGGCATCGAGACCAATGCGGCCGCCGCCGTCAACGCCATTCGCGCCGGCGCCAAGGAATACATTCCCTTGCCGCCCGATGCCGAGCTGATTGCCGCCGTCATCGCCGCCGTCGCCCGCGACAGCTCCGAATTCCTCTACCGCGACCCAGCCATGGACCGCGTCGTCCGCATGGCCGAGCAGATTGCTGGCTCCGACGCCTCCATCCTCATCACCGGCGAAAGCGGCACCGGCAAGGAAGTCATCGCCAAACACGTCCATGCCCGTAGTAAGCGCGCTGGCAAGCCCTTCATCTCGGTCAACTGTGCCGCCATCCCCGAAGCCCTGCTCGAATCCGAACTTTTCGGCCACGAGAAAGGCGCCTTTACCGGCGCCATCGCCCGCCGCATCGGCAAGTTCGAGGAAGCCTCAGGCGGCACCCTGCTGCTCGACGAAATCAGCGAAATGGATGTGCGCCTCCAGGCCAAGCTGCTGCGCGCCATTCAGGAACGCATTATCGACCGCGTCGGCGGCACCAAGCCCGTCCCCGTCGATATCCGGATCCTGGCCACCTCCAACCGCAACCTCAACGAGGCCGTGCGCGAAGGCAGCTTCCGCGAAGACCTGCTGTTCCGCCTCAACGTGGTCAATCTCAAGCTCCCCCCACTCCGCGACCGCCCCGGCGATATCGTGGCTTTGTCCGAACACTTCGTCGCCAAATACGCCAAGGCCAATGGCCTGCCGCCGCGCGCCCTTTCCGCCGAAGCCCGCGACGCCCTGCTCAAGGCTCCATGGCCGGGCAATGTCCGCGAGCTGGAAAACACGCTGCACCGGGCGGTCCTGCTCTCCTCGGGCGATATTATCGGCCCCGACGCGATCGTCCTGCCCGACGGCATGGGCCTGATCGAAGCCGCCAGTGCCGGCAGCCTGTCGGCTCAATTGGCCCAAACCGCCCAGACCATGTCGGCGGCCCTGGTCGGCCGCACGGTCGCCGATGTGGAACGCGACCTGATCCTCGACACACTCGATCACACCCTGGGCAATCGCACCCACGCCGCCAACATCCTGGGCATCTCGATCCGCACCCTGCGCAACAAGCTCAACCAATATGCCGACGAAGGCACCAACGTGCCCGACCCCGGCGAGAGACGGTCAGTGGCTTGATGAATATTGGGCCGACCACAAATCCCGCGCCTAACGCTGGTGATCAAATCTCATGACTGACCTCCCAGCCGGCCGGCCCCGCCCAGCCTTCAAGATCCCCACCGCTGCGTCAGTCTTCGACCTGCTCCGCTCGGGCGATATCGCCCTTGCCGCCGGCGTCATGGGCCTCATCGTCATTCTCATCGTGCCGATGCCGCCGCTGCTGCTCGATGCGCTGCTGGCTGTCTCCATCGTCTTTTCCGTGATGATCCTGATGACGGCGCTGTTCATCCAGAAGCCGCTCGAATTCTCGTCCTTCCCGACGGTCCTGCTCATCGCCACCATGCTGCGGCTGGGCCTGAACCTCGCCACCACCCGCCTCATCCTCTCCGATGGTCACACCGGCACCGCCGCCGCCGGCCACGTCATCGAGGCCTTCGGCCACTTCGTCATGCGTGGCAATTTCATCATTGGCGTCGTGGTCTTCGCGATCCTGGTGATCGTCAACTTCATCGTCATCACCAAGGGTTCCGGCCGCATCGCCGAAGTCGCCGCCCGCTTCAACCTCGATGCCATGCCTGGCAAGCAGATGGCCATCGACGCCGATCTCAGCTCAGGCCTGATCGATGAAGCCACCGCCAAGCAGCGCCGCGCCGATCTCGAAGGCGAAAGCGCGTTCTTCGGCAACATGGACGGCGCCAGTAAATTCGTGCGCGGCGACGCCATTGCTGGCCTGATCATCACCTTCATCAACGTCATTGCCGGCATGATCATCGGCATGATGCAGGAAGGCCTCTCCATCCAGGAGGCCGGCAATGTCTATACCCTTTTGACCATCGGCGACGGCCTGGTCTCCCAGATTCCCGCGCTGATTGTCTCCACTGCCGCCGGCATCCTGGTCTCCAAATCCGGCGTGACCGGCTCGGCCGACAAGGCTCTTTCGGCCCAGTTCACCGGCTATCCCCGCGCTTTGGGCATGTCCTCGGCCGTCATGGGCCTGCTCGCCTTCCTGCCCGGCATGCCGGTCATTCCCTTCCTCGCCATCGCTGGTGGCGTGGGCTACCTGGCGTGGCGCTCGGCCAGCAAGAAGGACGAAAGGCAGGCCGAGGTCGATCTGAAGTCGGCCATTGAAGCCAGCAAGCCCGGCGGCGCCAATGCTCCCGCCACCGAAGCCCCGATTTCCGACAGCCTCAAGATCGACGAACTCAAGCTCGAACTCGGCTATGGTCTGCTCAGCCTGGTCAAGGAAGACGAAAACGGTTCTGATCGTCTCACCGAGCAGATCAAGGCGCTGCGCCGGCAACTGGCGACCGAACTGGGCTTTGTCATGCCCCCGGTCCGCATTCTCGACAATATGCAGCTCGAGCCCAACGACTACAAAGTCCGCATCAAGGAAGTCGAAGCCGGCCACGGCCAGATTTTCGCCAATCAGCTGATGGTCATGGACCCCATGGGCAACCAGATCGACCTGCCCGGCCACCACACCACCGAGCCCACTTTCGGCCTGCCCGCCACCTGGATCGAGCCGGCCCTACGCGACGAAGCCGAGCTGCGTGGCCTCTCCATCATCGATCCCTCGACGGTCATTTCCACGCACCTGACCGAAGTGCTCAAGGCCAACGTTTCCGACCTGCTCAACTACGCCAATGTGCAATCCCTGCTTTCGGGCCTGCCCAAGGATCAGCAAAAGCTGGCCGAAGACATCATTCCCGGCCTCATCTCGGTCTCGGGCGTCCAGCGTGTGCTGCAGACCCTGCTGACCGAGCGCATCTCGATCCGCGATCTCTCCACCATTCTCGAAGGCATTGCCGAAATCGCCGGCCCCGGCCGCTCCACCCAGATGATTGCCGAGCATGTCCGCTCGCGCCTCGCCCGCCAGATCTGCGCCGCCAATCTGGGCCCCGACGGCAATCTGCCGCTCCTCACCCTCTCCCCGCAATGGGAGCGCGATTTCGCCGAAGCCATGGTGGGTGATGGCGACAACCGGCACCTGGCCATGGCCCCCTCGCGCCTGCAGCAATTCATCGCTGGCATCCAGCAGGGCTATGAGCGCGCCGCCCAGATGGGCGAATTGCCCGTGCTGATCACCTCACCCTCCATCCGCCCCCATGTCCGCGCCATCATCGAGCGCTTCCGCCCGCAAACCGTGGTCATGAGCCAGAACGAAGTCCACCCCCGCATCCGCCTCAAGACGGTGGGCAGCATCTAGCCATGGGGAAGGTCTATCTGACGGGCCACCTCGAAGTGCCGCCCGACCGCATCGAAGCAGTCACAGCGGCCCTGCCCGCTCACATCGCCCGCACCCGTGCTGAACCGGGATGTCTCGCCTTTTCCGTCGCCCAAAGCCCAGACAATCCCACCCATTTCCTGGTCAGCGAAATCTTCGCCAACCAATCCGCCTTCGACGCCCACCAGCACCGCGCCGCCACCTCCGCCTGGGCCGAGATCACCGCCGGCTTGCAACGGCACTATTCCATTCGCACGGAATAGCGCCCGTTCTCCGCTACTGCAGCAGATGTCCCGGCAGCAATGGCGGCTTTTTTATCTCGGTGTCTTCCTTGGACAGATCGAGCTGGTCCTCGCGCGCCAGTTCTTCCTCGGCCCGGCGCCAGAATTCCTGATCCCGGCCCTGCGGCCATCCAGCCCGCTCCCATAGCAGATAGGCTCGGTTGCGAATTTTTCCTTCATCCCATCCGATCATCTTTCATCTCCGCGACATGGGTTGATTCAACTAAAACGCTTGGCGGGGGGCCAGGTTGCCCAGGTTGGAACCACCTGGCCACCGCGTTCATTGCTCATCAAACGGAGTGAAATCATGTACAAGCCAGCCGGCCACAACAGCCTTTCCCCCTACCTGATCGTCAGCGACGCCAAGCCGGTGCTCGATTTCATCAAAGCCGTGTTTGGCGACGAGCCCACGCTGGAGCATCGCGACGAGAGCGGCGCCTTGCGCCATGTCGAATTCAAGATCGACGATACCGTGCTGATGCTCGGCCAGGCGCCCGGCGCCACCAGCAGCGCTCATATCCACGTCTATGTTCCCGATGTCGACCAGAGCTTCGAACTGGCCCGCGCCGCCGGCGGCAAGGTGGTGCAGGAACCTACCCAAAAGGACGATGCCGATCGCCGCTGCGGCATCACCGATCCTTCCGGCACCACCTGGTGGCTCGCCACCACCCAGGGTTTCAACAACGCCTGATTATCGCTCCGTCAGCGCCAGCCGCGCGCCCAGCAGTACGAACGCCCCGGCAAATGTCCGCCGCATCCACGTCATGATGGCCGGCCGGCTGATCACCTGCCCGCGGATCGATGCGGCAAACAGCCCATAGAGTGCGAACACTACAAAAGTCATGCCCATGAACACCGCGCTCAATTCCAGCATTTGCGGCAGGGCGTTGGGCGCATCCGCCGGCACGAATTGCGGCAGGAAAGCAAAGAAGAAGATCGACAGCTTGGGATTGAGAATATTGATCAGCACGCTTTCCACGATCACCTTGGCCGCCGATTTATGCGCCACATCCTGCTCGACGCTGAGTGCACCGGTTTCGCGCAATGTGGCCCAGGCCATATAGAGTAGGTAGGCGACGCCCAGATATTTGATGATTTCAAACGCCAATGCGCTGGTGTGCAGGATCGCCGCCAGGCCCGTGATCGCCGCCAGCATATGCGGCACGATCCCCAGCGTGCAGCCAAACGCCGCCACCGCGCTCGCCTTTGCGCCCCGGCTGAGCCCAGCGGCGATGGTGTAAAGCGCGCCCGTGCCCGGCGAAACGACCACGATCAGCGTGGTTATCAAAAATTCGATGCTCATGCCCTACCCTCCAGCGCTGCAGCCTTGTGGTCTTATACCAGATCATGCCCATAATGGCTTCGCCTGCACACCCCGCCCTCGCCATTCTCCCCCGCGGAACACCACGCTCCCTCGCGCATTATTCGCCTACGACTTGGGGCAAGCTCAATGAAACTCTTCGTCTGCGACCATTGCGGCAACACCGTCTATTTTGAGAACGCGGTGTGCGAACGCTGCCGCCACCAGCTCGGCTATCTGCCTGATCGCAATGCCTTGGTGTCACTGGTCGAGAGCGGCGGTCATTGGAGCAGTCCGGTCTTTCCCGGCGAGGCCTATCTGTTCTGCGAGAACGCCCGCTATGGCGCCTGCAATTGGCTGGTCCCTGCCAATCCCGGCGGCGACGTCTATTGCGCCGCCTGCCGGCACAATGACACTATTCCCTCCCTTGCCGATCCGAGCAATCTGCTACGCTGGCAAATTATCGAGCGCGCCAAGAAGCGCCTGTTCTATTCCTTGCTGCGCCTGCATCTGCCGCTGCGCACCCGGACTGGGGACCCCGCGCACGGGCTTTCCTTCCGCTTCCTGGCCGATATGCCCATCGAACCCGTCCCCGTGATGACCGGCCATGATAGCGGCATCATCACCATCGCCCTGGCCGAGGCCGACGATGCCGAGCGCGAAAGCCGCCGCACCGCCATGGGCGAGCCCTATCGCACCCTGCTCGGCCATTTCCGCCACGAAATCGGCCATCACTATTGGGATCTGCTGGTCGCCAACACATCAGCGCTCGAGCGCTTCCGCGCCCTGTTCGGCGATGAAACCGCCGATTACGCGCAAAGCCTGGCCACCTACTATGCCACTGGCGCTCCTCTCGGCTGGCCGCAAACCCATATCAGCGCCTATGCCAGCGCCCACCCTTGGGAGGATTTTGCCGAAACCTTCGCCCATTACCTGCACATCACCGATACGGTCGAAATGGCCGCCGCCTTCGGCGTTCGCGCCCGCCCCAAGACTGCGGATGAATCCCTGGCCGTGGGTGTTGATTTCGATCCCTATACCACACCCGATATGCAGACCGTGGTCGACAACTGGATTCCCCTGGCGTCCATGCTCAACAATCTCAATCGCGCCATGGGTCATCCCGACGCCTATCCCTTCATCCTCACGCCCCAGGTGATCGAAAAACTCGGCTTCGTGCATGATCTGGTGCATGGGCAAATGACCTAGCCACCCCGCCATCGCCTCGCTATTGTCCGCCCATGTCCGACATCACCATTCTCACCGTCCCGCCTTTCTCCACGCTCTGCAATGCCGCCTTCGCGCTGCGCCGCGAAGTGTTCGTCTGGGAACAAAAAGTCCCCGAGGCGGAGGAAAATGACGCCGACGATCTCACCGCCACCCATTTCGTCGCCATTCTCGAAGGCGAAGTGGTCGGCACGCTGCGCCTGCTCGACAAGCCCGAGCACGTCAAGATCGGCCGCGTCGCCGTGCGGGCCAGCTTCCGCGGCAAGGGCATAGCCAAGGCTATGATGCTGGCTGCCATGAACTACGCCAAAGCCCAAGGCCGCGAGCGCTTCTATCTCACCGCCCAGTCCGACAAGCTCGGCTTTTACGAACGCCTGGGCTTTGCCGCCTTCGGTCCCGAATTTCAGGATGGCGGCATGCCCCACCGTGCCATGCGCAGTTATGACCGTGACACGGCGGCCTTGAGCTAGCTTGGATTACATCGGCGCCATTAACCAGTTAGCAACCCATTAAGCCTGCCGAGCGGTCCTGCGTGCTCCGCCATCACTGCTGCGCTATGGTCGGCGATGTCGGGAGCATTGCGCGCCGCCTGGTTGCGCCGCGTGCTCCAAGAACGAAAAACCGCCCAGGGAGGCGGAGAAGGCCGGCCTCGCCTGAGAGCCGGTCTTTTCATTTGGTTCCCCAAAAGCGACGAAAAATCGGTGCGGAACATCTCGCGCACTCGTGACGTTGACCCCTCATAAATGGGCCGCACGGTGCGCCACCTCGCAAGTTTTGCACCGCACGGCCCTGTTCACCGAACCGATGAACCTAAGGAGCCTACAATGATCCGCACCCTGTTGACCACTTCGGCGCTAGCCCTGCTGCTTGCGGCCCCCGCGATCGCACAGGAAGCCACCCCGCCGGCCCCGGACGCGCCGGCTACCACTGAAGCCCCGGCCGCTCCTGCAGCGCCCGCCGCTCCGGCTCCGGCCGACTCTGTCGATACCGGCGCCGCCCAGACCACTGACGTCAATGAACCCTGGGACATGTCAGCCGGCTACACGGCTGCCGATACCGATAACCTCGGCACAAGGCTGATCGGCCAGCCGGTCTATTCGTCCAGCGGCGACGACGCCGAAGAAATCGGCAATGTTTCCGATATCGTGTTTGACGAAGGCGGCCAGATCACCGCCGTGGTGATCGGCGTCGGCGGGTTCCTGGGCATTGGCGAAAAAGCCGTGGCCGTGGACTTCAGCCAGCTCGAATTCACCCTGGCTGGCGACAATACCGAGCGCTGGGTCCTGCCCACCACTGCCGAAGCCTTGACCGCGGCGCCCGACTTCGTTTGGGCCGAGGATGAGCCGGTCGATACCACGGCTCCCGCCGATGGCGCGGCGCCTGCTGCCCCTGCCGATGGTGGCGCCATGGCACCGGCCCCGGCAACCAACTGACCCCTTCAGGGATTATGAGCGTGAGGGCCGGCCTTCGGGCCGGCCCTTTGCATTCCGGCTTAAGGATAATTCATGCGCCACTTCGTCACCGCCTCTGCCCTCGTCCTGCTGCTGGCCAGCTCCGCTTATGCTCAGGACACTGCGCCTTCTCCAGTCGCCCCCAGCGAGCTCGAGCAAAGCGGCCTCACGCCACCAACCGTGCTCTCCGAAGGCTATGCGGCCGACGATCAGGACGTGCTGGTGACCAAGCTATTGGGCCAGAAGGTCTACACTTCGGTGGCGGACAATGCTCGTGAGGTCGGCACCATCAACAATATGGTCATTACATCGGGCATGGGCATTTCCGCCGTGGTGATCGGCGTTGGCGGCTTTCTGGGCATTGGCGAAAAAGACGTCGCAGTCGATTTCGCCGAACTCACCTGGGCCGAGCGCGAGGATGGCACCCGCCGCTGGGTGCTTGAGACCACCGAGGAAGAACTCTCCGAAGCTCCTGCCTTCATCTGGACCGACAGTGAGGAAGCCACCGGCAAGCCCGCCCTCACCACCCAGCAGGAGCAAAACCAGCTGGTCGACGGCAATCCCAACGCCACCCCTGTCGCCCCTTCCCTCACCACCGACCAGCCGGAGCGCCCGATCATCACCACGACGCCCGACCGTTCCGGCCTGACCAATGTCGACCAGGCCGATCTCAGCGCCGACGACCTCCGCGGCATCCCGGTTTACGGTCTCAATGACGAGCAGATCGGCACCATCAGCGATGTCGTCCTCACGCCCCAGGGTAATTCGGACGCCATCATCGTCGATGTCGGCGGCTTCCTGGGCCTCGGCGCCAAGCCAGTCGCGGTCGGTTTTGAAAACCTGACCTTCTCCTCCGACACCAATGGCCAGCGCTACCTCTTCCTCAATACCTCCCGTGATCAGCTCGAAACCCAACCCGCCTACGATCCGCAAACTTATGAAGCCGAACGCGCCACCCAGCGCATGGTGATCACGCCTTGATCTCACGGTGAGGTCTCTGGCTGCCGAGCCCTCCCCAGCAGGGGAAAGGGCTCGGCGGACAAATCAGCCGCTAACCCTCCGGCCGATTCCGCGCTACCATCCCGCCATGTTCCGCTACATCCTCCTCATCGCCATCGCGTTTGTGGTCACCCTCACCCCCGCCATAGCCAAGCCAATTCGCCTCATGGTCGAATTCGCCAAGGTCGTCACCGATCCCCTCTCCGGTTTCGACAACCTGCAGATCGAGCTCACCCCTGCCAGCCAGCAAGCCATTGCCGAGTTCACCACCGAACATGTCGGCAAGACCATCGATGTCAGTATCGACGGCAAGATCATCAATTCCCCCACGATCCAGTCCCCCATCCTGGGCACCAGCATCATGCTCAGCGGCCCCTATTCGGTCTACGAACTGCAATTGATGGCCAACCAACTCACCGACAAAACCTCCACCGTCGAAATCGACCTCGCCAAAAAGCAGCGTTAGGACGCGCCCATGCCCCACCATATTGCGCAGCCTCGATGAAAAACATCGACCTCATCGAGCAGGCCGCCCAACTGCTCAGGCCCCATCAAACCACCGCCGGCCGCCTGTTTGGCGACGTCGGTGCCGTGGTGGTCTCCGGCACCGGCAAGGTCTATGCCGGGGTCTGTGTCGACACCCCCAGTTGGGGCCTTTGCGCCGAACGTAGTGCGCTGGCCGCGATGATCACGCAGAGCGAATACCGCATCAAACAAGTGGTCGCCGTCTGGCGAAACGAACAGACCGGCCAACTTCACGTCCTGCCGCCCTGCGGCGTCTGCCGCGAATTCATGCGCCAGATCGACGACGCCAATCTTGACGCCGAGATCATCCTCGACCGCGACCAGACCCAAACCCTGCGCGAACTCCTTCCCGCGCACGAATGGCCCAAGCCTCTGGCGCCCTGACTGTTGCGAAAACAAAAAAGGCCCGCATTAGCGGGCCCTTCCTCCATCCATCCAAAACCATCTCAGTTGCGGAAGCGCAACCGGCCGATTTCGTCATATTCGGCCTGCTCGACCTTGAGCTGGTCGGCGGCTTCGCGCTGGTGTTCGCGCTGGTCGAGTAGCTCGACCTTTTTCAAATCTTCGATGGCTTCCGCCAGGGCGTCCTGCGCCGTTTCGAGCTTGCTGCGCATATCGGTGGCCGAGGCCAGCAGATTGTCGCGCCGCGCCGTGGCGGCCTTGGCAAAGGTCGAGTAGGCGAAATGGGCCACGTCCGAAATGCCGGTCTTGGTCTGCTCGATTTCGATCTGCTGATCGAGTTCGCCGGCCATGCGCTCGAAGTCATTGACCATCATTTCGATCTGGCTGACCTGGCGGCGCTTTTCGTCCACCTGGAACTTCTTGAGCCGTATGAGGCTCTCGCTGCGCGATTTCAAGACCTGTACTCCTTACACATCAAGTCAGTTCCAGGGCCAATACACAGCCCCTTCAGACCGCTGCGCCTGCCTCGGCCACAATCGCCTCGAGCATTTTATAGCCCTCGGCAATTGTCGTCGTCTCTTCCCGGCTCTGGCCCAAAAAAGCCTCAAGCGCGGGATAGACAGCAATCGCGCGGTCCACTTTCGGATCTGACCCTTTCCGGTAAGCCCCCAGCCGGATCAGTTCCTCCATGTCCGAAAATATGGACATGAGCTCTCGCGCCTTGGCCAGGACCGGTCGCACATCGACCGGAACGCACCCTGGCATGGTGCGCGAGATGGACCGGAGCACGTTGACTGCCGGGAAACGACCCCGTTCGGCAATCCCGCGCTCCATCACGATGTGCCCATCCAGAATGCCGCGCACGGCGTCCGCAATGGGCTCATTGTGATCATCACCTTCTACCAAAACGGTAAAGAGACCGGTAACAGAACCCGTTGTCGGCGTTCCTGGGCCGGCCCGTTCCAACAATCGTGGCAATTCCGTGAAAACCGTGGGCGGATAACCCTTGGCCGTGGGCGGCTCCCCGATAGCGAGGCCAATTTCGCGCTGCGCCATGGCAAAGCGGGTCAGGCTATCCATCATGCACAGCACGCGCTTGCCCTGGTCGCGGAAGAATTCGGACAGCGCCAGGCTCATATAGGCCGCCTGCCGGCGCATCAGCGCCGCCTCGTCGGAGGTAGCCACCACTACGACCGCATGGGCCAGCCCCTCCTCGCCTAGATATTCCTGGATGAATTCATGCACCTCGCGACCGCGTTCGCCGATCAGCCCGATCACCGCCACATCCACATTGGTGTTGCGCGCCAGCATGGACATCAGCACGGACTTGCCCACCCCAGAGCCCGCAAAAATGCCCAGCCGCTGCCCCTCGCACACCGTAGTAAAGGTATTAAGGCACCGCACCCCCAGGTCGAGCGGCTCGCCCACCCGCACCCGATCATGCGCCAGCAGTGGATTTTGCTGCAGCGGATAGGCCACTGCCCCCCGCGGCACCGGCCCCTTGCCATCGATCGGCTCGCCATTGGCATTGACCACCCGGCCCAGCCAGCCTTCCGATGGGAACGCCGCCCCGTCATGGCGCTGGAACACCGCCTTGCAACCCAGCCGCACCCCGGCTAGCTGCCCGAACGGCAGGCACAGTGCATGCCCGCCCTTGAAGCCGATGATCTCGGCGGCCAGATGCTCGCCATTGACGGTCTCGATCTTGACCCGCCCGCCCACGCGCAATTCGCGCACCGGCCCGACGATTTCCATCAACAGGCCCTGCACGGATTTCACCCGGCCGAACACTTCGACATCGTCGATGGCATCGATGGCTGAAATCAGCGCCTTCATCGGTTCAGACCCGTTCATCACTGTGGCAGGACATGGTTTCCGCCGCCGCATTTGCAGCTGTCGCCGCGAATCAGATGGTAACGCAACGTTAAGCAAAAAGCTGTATTCCCAGTGTCGGGGCACTCCGTTTGCGCCGTGCCGCGCACCCTGCCCTAAACCCCTGACATAGCCGTGATTGCGCGAGTCGACAGAGTCTCTTGCAACACCTTCTTAAACCATTTTCTTAAGAAAAATTGATAGAATTAACCGTTAAATTTCAATAACTTAAACTTAATTCATCCTAATGCCGTTTGCGTATTGCAGAACCGAATTAAACTTTGTTAACTATTTGGGCTTAGGGTTCAGTCATATCCAGTAGGGTTGGACATGAGGCGGCAGCCACCCGCCGGACCTCATGTGTTCCAGCAGGAACGAATGACAAGGGGAATATTAATGCGGGTACTCCTTATTGAGGACGACAGCGCAACTGCGCAGAGCATCGAATTGATGCTCAAGTCCGAAAGCTTCAACGTCTACACCACCGATCTCGGTGAAGAAGGCGTCGATCTCGGAAAACTCTACGACTACGACATCATCCTTCTGGATCTGAACCTGCCCGACATGAGCGGTTACGAGGTGCTCCGCACCCTCCGCGTCGCCAAGGTGCAGACCCCGATTCTTATCCTATCCGGCCTAGCCGGCATCGAGGATAAAGTACGCGGCCTCGGCTTCGGCGCCGATGACTATATGACCAAGCCGTTCCACAAGGACGAGCTGGTTGCCCGCATCCACGCCATTGTCCGCCGCTCCAAGGGCCACGCCCAATCGGTCATCTCGACCGGCGAGCTGACCGTCAACCTCGACACCAAGACCGTCGAAGTCCAGACCCAGCGCGTGCACCTGACCGGCAAGGAATACCAGATGCTGGAGCTGCTTTCGCTCCGCAAGGGTACCACGCTCACCAAGGAAATGTTCCTCAACCACCTTTATGGTGGCATGGATGAGCCCGAACTCAAGATCATCGACGTGTTCATCTGCAAGCTGCGCAAGAAGCTTTCCGTTGCAACCGGCGGCAAGAACTATATCGAAACCGTCTGGGGCCGCGGCTATGTGCTGCGCGAGCCCGATGAGAGCGAAGCCTATTCCGAAAACGTCGCCTGATCAGCCGCTGCGGGCGACCGCATCGCCCACTGCGACAATTCACCAGCCCCGTGCGACAGTGTCGCGCGGGGCTTTTGTTTGCCCCCTAAGCTAGATTTTCCGTTTCAAGACGGAGAACAGCATGGCCAAGGCTTTTCGCTATCCGCCAGAGGGCGCCCTGATGCAATATTATGGCCCGGGCGATTTTCTCGACAGCCAAAGCGTGCCCCTGCCCCATCCCGCCCCCGATGCGGCCGAGCTGACCATTGCCATCTTCTTCAACATGCCCGGCTGGGCGCGGGCCCTACTCGGCCTGCGCAATCTGCTGATGACCCCGTTCGGCCTCAAGACCGGCAGCGAAAGCGACATCGCACCGCCCACGGTCGAGCAGATCAATAGCTGCAGCTATTCCGGAATTTTCGCGGTCCATTCGGCCACTCCGACCGAGGTGATCCTGGGCACTGATGACAAGCATCTCGATTTCCGCGTCTCGATCCTTAAGGACGAGACCGCCGATTGCGTCAGCCTGAGCACCTGGGTGCGCCCGCACAATCTGTTCGGCCGCGCCTATCTTACTGTCATCTATCCCTTCCACCGTCTCATCGTCGCCCGCTGCCTCGCCAATGCGCAAAAGCTGGGGCTGACGGTTTCGGGCTGACGCCCGCCACAAAAATCTACGCGCCGCCGTCGAATTTGCCATGGACCATTCGTTGTCTTCTCAGAACGCCCAATCTGAGGAGATATCCATGTTCCGCACCACAGCCACGCTTGCCGCCACCATCCTGCTGACATCAGCCGCCTTCGCCCAGTCCGCGCCCAAGGCCGATACGGTCGAAGTCAACGGCATGGAAATGTACTATGAGATCTCTGGCTCCGGCGACCCGCTGGTCGTGCTGCACGGCGCCTATATGAATATCCCCAGCATGGGCGAAATCATCCCCATGCTCGCCAAGACCCACACGGTCTATGCGCTGGAATTCCAAGGCCATGGCCGCACGACCGACATTGATCGCCCGATCACCTATCCCAATCTGGCCGATGACGTGGCCGCCTTCATGGACACCGTCGCGCTCGATAAGGCTGATGTGTTCGGCTATTCAATGGGCGCCGCTGCCGCCCTGCAACTGGCTATTCGCCACCCCGAGAAGGTTGATCAACTGGTGACCACATCGGTCGGCTATGACGCCTCCGGCTGGCAGCCGGCCTTCACCGCCTTCGTCCCGCAAATGGCGCCCGAAATGTTCCTCGGCACGCCGATGGAGGACGAATACAAGAAACTGGCGGTCAACAAGGACGGCTTCCGCGCGCTGGTCGAAAAGCTCATTGCGCTCGAAAAGGAGCCCATGGCCTGGGAAGCTGACGTGAAGGCGCTCAAGACCCCCGTCCTGATCATTGCCGGCGATGCCGATGTCTCCACGCTTGAGCACAATGTGGCGCTGTTCCGCCTGCTGGGCGGCGGGGAAATGGGCGATATGGGCCAGCCTCTTTCTCCCTCGCGTCTCGCCATCCTGCCGGCCACGTCGCACACCGCCGTCATCAACCAGCCCGAACTGCTGCATGCCTTTATCGAGCCCTTCCTCAAGGGCGAAACGCCTGCCGGTTTTATGCCGTAACCCTTTGGAAGGACAAAGAAATGCGCTTCATGATCCTTGTCAAAGCCACGCCGGAAAGCGAGGCCGGCGTCATCCCCTCCGCAGAGGCCTTCGCCGCCATGGACCAATATAACGAGGCCCTGATCGACGCCGGAATTATGCTGCACAGCGAAGGACTTATGGCCTCTTCCAAGGGCACGCGCCTGAGCTTCGACGGCGAGGGGATCACCGTCACCGACGGCCCCTTCACTGAAACGCGTGAATTGATCTGCGGCTTCTGGCTTATCGACGTCAAATCCCGCGACGAAGCCCTGGCCTGGTGCCGCCGGATCCCGTTCGAGAATGGCGAAGAAATCGAACTGCGCCAGGTGTTTGAGACGGCCGATTTCCTTGTTAACGCCGTGGCTTAGCTGATTGCGGACTCATCCCGGCACGAGCCGGGATGAGTCGGTGGGAACTTCTTCGTCTCCCGCTTGCGCCGTTCACCTCATCCTGCTTTCATCCCGCCATGACCAGCCAGTCCGAAACCCACAGCGCCATCACCGCCGTCTGGAAGCTCGAACAGCCCCGGCTGATCGCGGGCCTGACGCGCATGGTGCGCGATATTTCTCTCGCCGAGGAACTGGCGCAGGATGCCCTGGTCATTGCGCTCAAGACCTGGCCTGATAGCGGCGTGCCCAAGAACCCCGGCGCCTGGCTGACCCAGACCGCCAAGCGCCGGGCCATCGACTATTTCCGCCACAAGAAGATGGCTGCGACCAAGCTGGTCGAGGTCGGCCATGGCATCGAAACCGATATTCCCGACCAGATCGAGACGCTGCACGACGCCCTGGATGACGATGTGGGCGATGATCTGCTGCGGCTGATCTTCACCTCCTGCCACCCCATCCTGCCCGCCGAATCGCGTGTTGCCCTCACCCTGCGCCTGCTAGGTGGGCTCACCACCGAGGAGATTGCCCGCGCTTTCCTCGCCGCCGAGCCCACTATCGGCCAGCGCATTGTGCGCGCCAAAAAGGCCATTGCCGACGCCAAGATCCCCTTCGAAGTGCCGCGTGGTCCCGAGCGGGCGGAGCGGCTCGCTTCGGTGCTGGGCGTGCTCTACCTCATCTTCAACGAGGGCTATTCCGCCACGGCCGGCGACGATTGGATGCGCCCCCAACTCTGCGAGGAAGCCACGCGCCTGGGCCGCATACTTGCCCGCCTCACGCCCGACGAGCCGGAGGTGCATGCCCTTGTAGCGCTTATGGAAATTCAGTCATCGCGCCTGGGCGCCCGTACCGATGCCAAGGGCCATCCCATCCTCCTGCAGGACCAGGATCGCGCCCGCTGGGACCAATTGCTGATCCGCCGCGGCCTTGCCGCGCTGGCCCGCGCGGAGGAGCTGGACGGCGCCAATGGCCCCTATGCCCTGCAAGCTGCCATCGCCGCCTGCCATGCCCGGGCCCGCCATGCCGAGGATACCGACTGGCCGCGTATTGTGGCGCTTTATGCAACGCTTGCCCAAGTAACGCCGTCCCCCGTCATAGAATTAAACCGCGCTGTCGCCATTTCCATGGCGGAGGGACCGGCGGCGGCTCTGGCTTTGATCGATACGATCAAGGATGATCCGGCCCTCAAGAACTATCATCTGCTCTATGGGGTGCGCGGGGATATGCTGAGCAAATTGGGCCGGCATACCGAGGCCACGCTGGAGTTCCGCCGCGCGGCGCAACTCACTCATAATGAACGAGAAAAAACCTATCTGCTCAACCGCGCCGAGGCCGGTTAGGCGGCCAGATGCGGCTCGAATTTGGATTCCAGAATCCGCCGGTCGAAGGGTTTCATCATGTAATCGCTGGCGCCAGCCTTGAGCGCCATGGCGATGGCGCCGATGTCGTTTTCGACCGTGCAATAGACCACATGCGGCTTCTCGCCACCAACATAGGCCCGCAATAGCTTGAGGAATTCCAGCCCACTCATGATCGGCATTTGCCAATCGAGCAGTATAGCGTCCGGCATTTCCTGCCGGCACTTGTCGAATGCTTCCTGCCCGTCTTCGGCTTCTTCGACGATATAGTCGAGATCTTCCAGAATCCGGCGCGCGACTTTGCGCACGACAGTGGAATCATCGACGATCAGGCAGGATTTCATATCCGGGCAAGCTCCGCAGCGGCTGACACCTCGTGCACAATAGCGTCACTCCGCTTAGGAATTGGTTAGCGGACTGTTGTCATTGAGCGTCGGCAATGGCCTGTTTGGGGATCGCATTGAGGAAGAAGCGATCATTCTCGAGCCCGATGGAAATTTCCATGTCGGTCATGCGCGCCAACAGCCCCGTATAGAACGGCTGGATGCCCCGCGCATCGACAAAGCCCTCCTCGGGAATGCCCGACAGCAGACCGGCCGAACCGGACGGCACCAAAGTCTTCTGCCGCTTCTCGGGGTCGCTCCTGGAGGTAAACTCAAACTTCTCCTGACCGGCCTCGCCGGTGATCGAAGCCGTCACCTGCCCGCCGCGCGGCACCGAGCCGGCCGCGATCAGCAGCATGTTCATGAACAGCTTGGCCTTGTGCTTGGGCAGCAGGATCAGCGGGACATTCCATTCAAGATCGGCCTTCTCGATTTCGAACAGGATGCGGGCGACGCGCTCGCATTCGCGGGTGTCGATATCGGTGCCGGAGGTCGAGGAAGCGCCATAGGCCAGTCGCGCGAATTCGAGCTTGGCCCGGCTCTGCTTGGCGGCGCTGGCGATCAGATCGCGCGCGCCTTCGGCCATGTCGCCCTGATTGGGATCGCCCAGCACTTCAAGGCCATTGCCGATCGCCCCGATCGGGTTGATCAGGTCGTGGCAAACCCGGCTGCACAGCATGGCGGCCAGATCGGTGGCCTTGAGCTCGATGATGTCAGCCATGAAAGTCTCCGGAAAGCGGCAGGGAATCACTACAGGGAACATTAGTGATGGATGGGCTTTCGCACTACTGCACCGAGAGCGTTTTGGACAGAACCTGCCAATTCTCTTCGGCCTTGATCGCTGCGGCGTCGGGCGCCAAGAGGAATGCTTCGCGATTGCCGGGGGAATAGAACAGGTAAAGCCGCTGCTTGAAGACGGTGTAGATGCGGGGATCGCTGTCGGACAGAAAGCCCCGCGCCATGGCCATGGCGCCGTGCCCGCCGAACTGGGGAGCATAGGTTTGCGGCGAGCGGCTGAAGATGTCGCGATTGGCCATGGTGGCGAAATTCCACGCCACGCCGCCCCAGGAAAATTCGATATCGCCGCGGCCCTGCAAGGGCGCCGGTTCGGTGAAATAGGAGACGGGGTCCATGCCGAAAATGGCGATGCCGGTCAGCGGATCGGTGACGATGGAGGTGACCACCGACTGCGCCTGCACTGCCACAATACCTCCGCAAACCGCCGGGAAAAGCGGCAGAACAAAGGCAAGCATGGTTAAGATTTGTTTACAGCTTTGCTTCATCATCGAGCCATGATCGGCGCGTCTTGTGCAGCCGAAAGCGGATTTTGGGTAACAAACCTTAAGGTCCTCGTAATTGCGGCCGCGCCGCCTGCCAGGAGTTCGTCCCATGCTCAAGCGCATCCTCGTCAGCCTTGCTTTGCTCGCCAGCATGCTGGTCCCCGTCACGGCCTTCGCCCAGGGCTCGCTCAGCGACAGCTATTCGGGCGAGGAACTGGTGGAAAGCGGCAAGGAGTTCTTTGGCTCCACCTCGCAGGGCCTTGCCTCGCTGGTCGAACGCGCCGTCAGCCAATACGGGCTGCCCAATGGCTATATTCTGGGTGAAGATGCCGGGGGCGCGCTGTTTGCCGGCGCCCGCTATGGCGAAGGCACTGTCTATACCCGCAATGTGGGCCAATATGCCGTCTATTGGCAGGGCCCCTCGATCGGCTTCGACATTGGCGGGGACGGCTCCAAGGTGATGATGCTGGTCTATAACCTGTCCCAGATTCAGGATGTGCTGGGGCGCTATGCCGGCGTCAACGGCTCCGCCTATGTGGTGGGCGGTTTCGGCATGACGGTCATCAAGCGCGGCAATGTGGTGATGGTGCCAATCCGCTCGGGCGTGGGCGCGCGGCTGGGCATCAATATCGGCTATCTCAACTTCACCAATGAGCCGACCTGGAACCCCTTCTGATCGGGCTTGCTCTGGGCAATTCGCCGTCAGGTTTTTTCCTTCAGCCGCATTGAAGAACACGGTGTCATCCCGGCGAAGGCCGGGATCCATGCTGTGAAGCACCCACGAATGCCGGTGTCGGTGGAGACATGCGGACATGGATTCCGGCCTTCGCCGGAATGACACGGTGGGTGATGCGAGTCCGCAGAACACTTCCGTTGCAGGAGCCTTGTGGGCGGTCTGGCGATTTGTGCGACCCTGCCCTTACAGAGCCAGCCATTCCTTGATCGCCGAGCGGGCCAAAACTTCGCTCAGCCTGGCCTCCGCATCGGGCGCGCCCAGGTCGAGCGGCAGGCGGGTGGGGCCGCAATCGACGCCGATGACCCGGAATGCGGCCTTCATGCCTGGCAGCACACCGAAATCCAGCAGGGCCTCGACGAAATCCTGTGACACTTGCTGGAGCGCCTGCGCGCGTTCCACCTGGCTGGCGCGAACGGCCTGATCGATCGCCACATAGAGCCTGCCCAAGATATTATAGGTCGTGCCGATGCCGCCATCGCTGCCCAGCATGGCGGCGGCGGCATAGATTTCGTCAAAACCATAATAATAGAGCTGGTCCGGTCGTTGCCGGCGCAGGCGGGCATATTTGAACAGATCGGTGGAGGTGAACTTGATCCCCGCCACATTGGGCAGCTCGAGCAGGCGGACCAGGAGTGGCAGCGGCAGCGGTCGGCCGGTACGCAGGGGAATTTCATAGACGATCAACGGCAGATCCGTTGCTGCCGCCAATTCGCGATAATAGGCGTAAATCTCCTCGTCGGAAAATGGATAAGCATGCGGCGGCAGCGCCGAAAGCCCATGATAGCCCAGCCGTTTGGCATGGTGCGCCAGGGCAATGGAATCGCGCAGATTGGCCATGCCGACATGGGCGATTAGCGCGGCCGCCGAACCGGCGGCGCTTTCGGCCACCACCCCTTGCTGGGCCAGCAGCTCGTCGCGCGTCAGCAGGCCCGATTCCCCACTGCTGCCACCCACATAAAGCCCTGCCAGGCCCTGGCGCAGCACATAGCCATTGATATTGCGCTGGCGTTGCGGATCGAACTCACCCCCATCGCTCAGGCCGGTCATCAGGGCGGCGAACATGCCCGACAGGCGCTTGGTCATTTCCGTTGATCCTCCACAGCAGCCGATCTGCCGACCGCTTCGTTTTTTGGCAGTCTGCCGCGTCTCGCCCCGTCAATTCAAGCTTTTCTGACTGGGGCTTTTGCCGCTGCCATGCCAATATCCCGCGCTATCGACATCTGCCCGATATGGCCTGGGATTCGGTCCCTGGGCCGTGACGGAACCGCACAAACCCGTTAGGGTTAATCGGGAGCGAAGATGGCGATGGCGGGGCTTTGCTGCCACAGAGAGAGCAGCTCGACAAGGAATGAGCAGACGCGCATGGCCTCGGATTACGCAGGATGATGATCGAGAACATCATGTATTTCGCCCTGGGGCTGCTGCTTGCCGTGCTGGTGGGGCTGATTGTCATGCCCGCGGTGTGGAAGCGCGCCGTGCGGCTGACCAAGCGCCGGATCGAGGCCGCCACACCCATTACCATGGCCGAATTCCGCGCCGACAAGGATCAGCTGCGCGCTGAATTTGCCCTGTCGACCCGCAAGCTGGAAATGAATGTCGAGGCGCTGCGCAAGCGGCTGGCCGAACAGCTGAGCGAGGTCAACCAGAAGCGGGCCGACCTAGGCGGGGCGCTACAGACCGAGCGTGACGAGCACCATGCTATCGTCGGGGAGCTGGAAGCGCGCGAGGCCGAGCTGCGCAGCCGCATTCTCGAGCTGGAGCGCGAGACCACCGATCTGGCGCAGCAATTGCGCATGCGCGAGCGTGAACTGGCGGCCAGCAAGGCGGCGTTGACGAGCCAGCCCGAGCCATTGGCCGAGACCGAAGACACGCTGACCACTGCCGAAGCCAGCATTGCCAGCGCCGAAACCCGGCTCAATGCGTTGTTGGCTGAGACCCGCGCCGAGCCGCCTCTGGCGGAAAAGCTGGACCTCGAGGCCGAGGCGGACACTTTGCGCCAGCGGGTGCTGGCAGTACAAGCGAGCATTCTGGCCGATTGGGGTAGCGAGCGGGCCGATGAAGCCCAGTTGCGCGAAAAACTCAGCGATATCGCGGCCCGCGTCAGCCGCGTGGTCTATGCCGCCGACCATCAGGCGCCTCAGCTGTCCGCAACGCAGGAAGAAAGCCTGTTCGAGCGCGTGCAGCGCTTTGCCGATGATGGAGAAAAGCTGGAAATGCTGCCCAAGGCCAAGGGCGGCAAGCGGCGTAGCTCGGTGGCGGACCGGTTGACGGCGCTGAAGGAAATCCAGGGGCGGTAGGTTTCGCCCAACTCACACAAGCACGATGTCATCCCGGCGGAGGCCGGGATCCATGCTGAAGGCTATCCGGCCCTTCAGCGTGGGGAGAGAGCACAGCATGGATTCCGGCCTGCGCCGGAATGACACCGTGGGTAAGGCGACGGCAAGCGCCTTGGGCCACTTGTCTTGGCCCTCTGCCGCTATTCCGCGGTGATCACCACGCTGCGGGTCAATTCGCCGGTGGCCTGGTCGAACAGGCCCAGCGTGGTCACGCCATCCACCGTATAGGTCACATTGATCGCCCCGTCGGCCACGAGGGCCGAGACAATTGCGGCGCCAGCCGGTATGGCAACGCTCTCGGCGACGGCGGGCGGGGGTGCGTCGCGCATCACGCGATAGACAAGCGCCAGGGCAATCGCCATAAAGCCGAGCAACAGAATGCTGATTGAAAACCGGAACGAGCGGCGCGCCTTGATGAGCGCAGCCTGCGCCTCGGGCGACAATGGCTCGTTTACATAGGGGCCATCGGGCCCAGTCTCGTTAGGATTGCTCATGGCCGAAAATACCGAAGAAGAATTCGAGGGCGAGGCGGTCGAGATCGTTGTCGATGAGACCCTGGCTGGCGGGCGGCTCGATGCCGTGCTGGCCAAGGCCCATCCTGTGCTGAGCCGCAACCGCCTCAAGGACCTGATCCTGAACCAGGCGGTCAGCATCAATGGGGCAATTGTCAGTGAGCCCAAGTACCGCGTCAGCGCGGGCGAGACAATCACTCTTGTCGCCCCGCCCCCCGAAGATCCCGAACCGCAGCCCGAAAACATCCCGCTCGACATCCTTTATGAGGACGATCAGCTCATCGTCATCAACAAGCCCGTCGGCATGGTGGTCCATCCCGCGCCCGGCAGCCCCTCGGGCACGCTGGTCAATGCGCTGATCTATCACTGCGGCAGCTCATTGCAGGGCATTGGCGGCGTGCGCCGGCCGGGGATCGTGCATCGGCTCGACCGCGACACGTCCGGCGTCATGGTCGCGGCCAAGACCGAGCATGCCCATAAGCATCTGTCCGATCAGTTCGCCGATCACGGCCGCACCGGCCCGCTGCACCGCGCCTATATCGCCTTTGTCTGGGGTTCGACCGAAACCGCCAAGGGCACGGTCGACGCGCCGCTGGGCCGGGACGCCAATAACCGGCTCAAGCAAACCGTGCGCAAGGATGGCCGCGAGGCGATCACCCATTATTTCGTCGAAGCGCGCTTCGGCGATGTCGGCTGGGACATTACCCGCGTGCAATGTCACCTCGAAACCGGCCGCACCCACCAGATCCGCGTGCACATGGCCCATATCAGCCATCCGCTGGTGGCTGACGCCGTCTATGCCTCGGGTTATGCCACCAAGATCAACAAGCTCCCCGCCGAAGTTGCCGGGCCGATCCAGGCGCTGGGCCGGCAGGCACTGCATGCGGCTGAACTTGGCTTCGAGCACCCGACAAGCGGCGAGGAAATGTTCTTCGAGGCGCCGCTGCCGCCGGATCTGCAGGCGCTGGAGGCTGCATTGGAGCCCTTCAACAAGGCTTTCGCCCGCTAGCGCGACGGCCGATTTTGGTGTAAGAACAAGCTCACGCAAACGCTACTGCCCGGCGCCTAGCGCCCGGCAACCATTGCATATTTGTAACGTTCCTTACCAACTCGCGCTCTTACAATCGCGAAGACGATACCTATATATGCCTTACGTCCGGGGAGTATGCCGAAATGGATATTCCGGGGGACTGATCCGCCCGCGCCATGCGTTGAACGGCGCTGCTACAATCGCATTTTTCGCAATGTAGCGGCAATCCGGCGCCACTAGCGTGGGAGATATCAGGAAAGGGGTGCATCCATGGCCCAAACAAATTTGCCAGTCCTTTCAGCCGAAGGTGGGCTGAGCCGCTATCTTCAGGAAATCCGCAAGTTCCCCATGCTGGAACCGGATGAAGAATACATGCTCGCCAAGCGCTACAAGGAGCACGCCGATCCCGGCGCGGCCCAGAAGCTCATCACCTCGCACCTGCGCCTCGTGGCCAAGATCGCCATGGGCTATCGCGGCTATGGCCTGCCCATTTCCGAAGTGATTTCGGAGGGCAATGTGGGCCTGATGCATGCGGTCAAGCGCTTCGAGCCGGAAAAGGGCTTTCGCCTCGCCACCTACGCCATGTGGTGGATTAGAGCTGCCATTCAGGAATATGTGCTGCGCAGCTGGAGCCTAGTCAAGATCGGCACCACCGCCGCGCAAAAGCGCCTGTTCTTCAACCTGCGCAAGGTGAAGGGGCAGATCGCTGCGCTCGACGATGGGAGCCTGCATCCCGACCAGATCAAGCAGATCGCCACCACGCTCAACGTCACCGAAGACGATGTGGTGTCGATGAATGCGCGCCTGTCGGGCGATGCCTCGCTGAACTCGCCGATGCGGGCCGACGAGGGCACCTCCGAATGGCAGGATTGGCTGGTCGACGACACGCCGAGCCAGGAAACCACGCTGGGCGAGAGCGAAGAATATTCCGAGCGCATGGGTCTATTGACCAATGCCATGGACGTGCTCAACGAACGCGAACGCGCCATCTTCAACGCCCGTCGCCTGCAGGAAAATCCGGCAACGCTGGAAGAGCTGGCCCAGCAATATGACGTCAGCCGCGAGCGCATCCGCCAGATCGAAGTCCGCGCCTTTGAAAAGGTGCAGGACGCCGTCAAGGAAGCCGCCCGCAGCGCTGCGTAAGCGCTTTCGATAAGTGATCAAAGGCGGGCCTAGTGCCCGCCTTTTTTGTTGTGCCTACAAATTCGCCTGCACCATATCCCACAGCCGCGCCTTGCCCAGGATCAGCAGCCAGGGCGTGGCATCGGCCGGGACGATCTCGACGCGGCCGCCGAGCCCCGCATTGGAGGTGCCCAGCCGCCCGCCCGGGGCCAGCGTCAAGCCGTTAAGCGGATAGAGCAGGCCTTCGGAGTGGGTGAAGCTGACTTCCGCCAGGGGATAGATCGATACCCGCTCGCCCTTGGCGGCCTCGAAGCCGAACGGGCCAATCACGGCCAGCGCCACATCGACTTCATCGACCAACAGCAGATGGCGCTTGGGCGCGAACTTGTGCATGGCATTGAGCGCCGACAGAGTGTGGTCGAGCCGCTTGCCGGTCATGCCCAGCGCCAGCGTCAACGGTGCGGTGGTCGAATAGAGGGCTTTCTCGAAATCGGTGGTTTCCTGCTCGGCCAGGTGGATCACCCTGGTGCGGCTTTCCCAGCCGGCCCGGTCGGAGAGGGAATCGAGGTCTCCGATGATCGCGGCCGGGGTGAGACCCGCCGCCCCGATCGCGTCGCCCCCGCCATCGGCGCCGACCAGGGCCACCCCGCGCCCTGCCAATTCGACCAGCAAAGCCGGGTCTACCACCCCGCCGCCGACAATGGCCAATGGGCCGTCAAACACGATGGGCAGCCCATCCGCGCCGCTCACGGAAGTCTCTTGCACTGTCACAATTCTCACATTAAGTCTCAGGCGTCTCGCTGGGGTGTTCCGGGTTTCCGGAGCTGAGAATTACCCATTGAACCTGAACCAGGTCATGCTGGCGGAGGAAGCTCGAGATGGCAAGAGCGTCTCGTTGCGCCTGTGCCATTGACACCTGTCCCTTCACACATGACCGCATGAACCGATGAAGGGATGACCCCATGGTCAAATCCACCTCTCTGGCGCTTGCGGTCCTTGCCGGGCTGTTCGCAGCCCCGGCATTTGCCCAGGACGTGCCAAATCTCAAGATTTACACCTATGACGGCTTCGCCGCCGAATGGGGCCCCGGCCCCGGTTTGAAGGCCGGCTTTGAAGCCATCTGCAAATGCACGGTGGATTTCGTGGCCGCCGACAGCTCCATCGGCACGCTGCGCCGCGTGCAGCTCGAAGGCGCCACCACCGAAGCCGATCTGATCGTGGGGCTGGACACCGCCATTGCCGGGGAAGCGCGCGACACGGGCCTGTTTGCAGAGCACAATTTCTATTTCGACGAACTGACCCTGCCCTATGGCTGGACCGACAAGAATTTCGTGCCCTTCGATTACGCGCATTTCGCCTTTGTCTATGACAGTGACAAAGTGGCCAATCCGCCCAAGTCGTTCGAAGAGCTGATCGCCATGCCGGACGATTTCAAGATCGTCATTCAGGACCCGCGTTCGGCCACCCCGGGCCTGGGCCTCGTGCTGTGGATCAAGGCCGCCTATGGCGACAGTGCCCCCGAAATCTGGGCCGGGCTCAAGCCGCATATCCTGACCGTGACGCGCGAATGGAGCGAGAGCTACAATCTGTTCCTTGAAGGGGAGGCCGACATGGCGCTCTCCTACACCACCTCGCCTGCCTATCACATTGTCGAGGAAGATGACGACACGATCAAAGCCGCTTTGTTCACGGAGGGCCATTTCGCCCAGACCGAAGTGGCCGGCGTGCTCAAATCCTCCAAGCATCAGGACCTGGCTTTTCAGTTTCTCGATTATCTGACCTCGGCGGATGCGCAGAAGATCATCCCGACGACCAACTGGATGTTCCCGGTTGTCGATCTTGGTGGTGAATTGAACCCGGCCTTTGGCGCATTGCCGCAGCCGGAAAAGACGCTGACGCTGCCAGAGGCCGAGATCGAGGCGAATTCGGGCGCCTGGATTGATGAGATGCTCAAGGCGATTCAGTAGAGGCCGGCGCGTGGGGCAAATAGCCATGGCCATTCTGCCCCACCGCCCTGCGCGTATCGCCGCCGCCACGGCCTTGGCCTTCGCCATCGCCATCCTGATTGCCCTGGTGCTCTGGTCCATCTTCAGCGCCGCCACCGATCAGGCGAGCGGCGCCGGGCGGGTGGATATTCCTCACCTGCTGCGGATGACCTCGATCCAGGCGGGGCTGACCACATTGCTCTCGCTGACGGTGGGCATGGGGCTGGCCTGGGCGTTGAACCGGTTGCGGTTTCCCGGGCGCGATCTCGTGGTCGGGCTGTTCGCCTCGGCCATTGTTACACCCGGCATGGTGGTGGCCTTTGGCCTGCTGTCCATCTGGGGCCGCAGCGGCTGGATCAATCAGGCGAGCAATGCCCTGTTGGGCACCTCGATCGGCAATCCCGCGTTCGGGCTCTCGGGCATCCTGTTTGCCCATGTCATTCTCGATGGCGCCTTTGCCGCCCGCATCATGCTGGCCCGGCTCGATGCCATCCCCCAGCCCCGCCTCAAGACTGGGCAATCGCTCGCCCTCTCCGCCTGGCAGCGCTTCGCCATCATTGATTGGCCCACTTTGCGCGGCACCCTGCCTGGGCTGGGCGCGATCATTTTCCTCCTCGCCTTCACCAGCTTTCCCATCGTGCTGTTGCTCGGCGGCGGGCCGGCCAACCAGACGCTGGAAGTGGCCATCTATGCCGCCGTCCGCCAGGATTTCGACCTGCGCGCGGCGGTCCTCTTGGCCCTGACGCAGATTGGGGTTTGCTCAATGGTCATCCTGATCGCCTCGGCGCTGGCGCCGATGCCCACAAGCCTTGGTCCGTCCACGACGCCAAGCTGGCGCGATGGCGGCGCCGCGCGGCTGCTGCAAGCGATAGTCCTGATCCTGTGCACCATCGCCTTCGTGCTGCCCCTCGCCTCGGTGCTGATCGATGGCGTGTTGGGGGGCTTCGTGCGCTTGCTGTCGCAATCGGCCTTCTGGTGGGCGGCACTGTCCAGTCTGGTCATCGGCACCAGCTCGGCGCTGCTGACGCTGGTGCTGGCCCTCACCCTCGCCATGGGCCGCGGCGCGACATCCAACAGCTTGGTCCGCACCATTCTGGGCATGCCCGCCTTTGCCTATCTGGCCGTGCCCGCCGTGGTGCTCTCGCTCGGCTTTTTCCTATTGGTCCGCAATCTGGGCGTGGCGCCGGCGCTAGCCGCGCCCTATGTGGTCATTCTGGGCAATAGCCTCTTGGCTCTGCCCTTCGCCATGGCCACGCTCGGCCCGCCCTTTGAGGCCATTGCCCGCACACGCGGCAAGCTGATCCGCTCGCTCGATCTGTCCGGCTGGCGACAATTCATCGCCGTCGAATATCCCCTGCTCGGCAAGGATATCGGCGTCATGCTGGCGCTTGCCTTCTGCTTTTCGCTGGGCGATCTGGGCGTTATCGCCCTGTTCGGCACACAGGATTTCCAGACCCTGCCGCTGATGATGTTCCGTGCGCTGGGCGCCTATCGCGGCAATGATGCGGCCGCCATTGCGGCCATCCTGCTGATTGGCACGATCATCGCCTTTGTCGGCCTGCCCAAGCTGTTCGAGAGGATCGCCAATGCTGCGCGTTGAAGACCTGAGCTTTGCCCATGCAGGCCAAGCGACGCGCTATCGCTTTGAGATGGCGGCGGCACCGGGAGAAGTCACCGCCATTTCCGGCGCCAGTGGCTCGGGCAAATCCACGCTGCTCGACCTGCTGGCGGGCTTCCTCGCGCCGCTGTCCGGCCGTATCGAATTGGACGGCGCCGATCTCGTGCCGCTGCCGCCCGAATCCCGGCCGGTCTCGCTGCTGCTGCAATCGGATAATCTGTTCGACCATCTCACGGCCGGCCGGAATGTGGCGCTGGGGCTGCCGAGTGGGACGGGGAAAGGCGCCGTGGGCCGACAGGTCGAGACGGCGTTGTCGGAAGTGGGGCTGGCCGGGCTTGGGCAGCAGACCGCCTCGACACTGTCGGGCGGGCAAAAGCAGCGCGTTGCGCTGGCGCGAACGCTGGTGCGCAATCGGCCGATCGTGCTGCTGGATGAGCCATTTTCGGCGCTGGACGACAAGGCGCGCGCAGCGACACGGGAATTGGTCAAGGCGCTGACCATTGCGCATGACTGGCACACCATTTTGGTCAGCCACCATATGGATGACATCACCGCCATTGCCAGCCGGCGCTACCGGCTGGAGGCGGGGGAATTGGTGGTTGAGGGTTAGGGAGCCCCTATCTGCCTCCCTCCCCCTTGTGGGGAGGGATTGAGGGTGGGGGTGCTGGGCTCACCGCCGACATTGAGTTCGGGGAGGGCGTAGAACCCCCCACCCTAGCCCCCCACAGGGGGAGGAATTGAATCGGGGCTCTCAGTCAATGGCGGCTAGCCGCCCCAGGTGGTGAACACTTTCTGGAACAGCGCCTGGGCCGTGTCGTCTTTTTCGAGCGTGATGATCGCGTTGCGGCCGGTGCCATAGACCACGGCCAGGTCGATCCATTTGCGGTTTTCGAGCAGGTCGGTATTGGTCGTGGTGTCGGTCGCCGCGGCACTGAGGGCGAAGAGGAACGAATTGCCCACGACGCGGGCCGAGGCGCCCACCAGAGGCGTGCCGGGAACCAGTTCCTCATTTTTCAGCAACACGCCGGGCAGGCCGGCAATGGTGCCGCCGATGAAGCTGTCGCTGACCTGGAAATTGACTTCCATAAGGTGGCTGGCGGGCAGGCTCGGGTCGGCATTCTTGCGAATGATCAGCTCGACCCCCAGATTGCGGGCCGGAATGCTGGCCTTGCCGACCAGGGTGGGCAGGCCAAGCTCGTCCGTGCCCTCGCTCCAGGCAATGGTGCCCGAGAAGGGCACCGCGCCGGTGCGGCCATCCTGGGAGGCTTCGAGCAGCAGCGACTGGCTGCCGGCCAGCACGGCCGGATCAACGGATGCCGCCGGATCGGTCGCGGCAACGCTGGTATCCTCGCCCGGCAGGCGTTCCTCGGTCTTGACCTCGCCATTGATGCCCGGCAGCGCCGGCTGGTCGGCATTGGGCACCACCGGCTCGGGCGTCGGCTCGAGGCGATCTTCGATTTCAAGACCCTGCAGCAGCGCACCCGTAGGCTCGGCGGCGGGGGTGGTCGCGGTATTGCCGGGTCCGGTGGGATTGTCGGCGTTGTTGGCGGGCGCGTCGCCTGCCGAAGGGGGCGACAAGGTGGGGGTGAGGGTTTGCGGCGCCGTTGCGGCCGTTTCGGTCACATTGGGCTGGGCCTGGCCGAACATCTGGTCGAGATCCACATAACCCTCGCGCCACGCCCAGAAGCCCGCGCCGCCGACACCGGCAAGCAGGATGGCAAACACCACGAGGAAAATCGTCAGTCCCGCGCCAGAACGTGCCTCGGGCCGTGCAGCGGCAAAGCCGGCATCGTCACTGGTTTCTTCCGTCTCGGCCGGGGCCATGGCAAAGGCGCCGCGCTCGGCGGCAGTGGTTTTCTCCCGCTCGGGCAGAGCCGGGCTCGACTCGCCGCGGGCTTCGCGATCCAGCACTTCGATGGCCGTAGCCATGGCGCTTTCGGCTTCGCGCGGATCGCTGGTGGCCGGTTCGACCTCGACTTCACGAACGCTGGACAGCGCGGTTTCGACTTCGGCAGCGTCATCCGTGGCGGGGCGGACTACTTCGAGCGGCACGATGACCTGCTGGCGCGCCAGGGCCTGGTTGCCGGCCGATGGCTCGGCCCGGCTGCGCAGCGCCTCGCTGGTCGAATTGGCGGCAAAGGGCAAGGGCTCGCGCCGTGCTTCAAAGCTCGGCCCCTTGAGCGGAGCTTCGAGCGGCCGCACATTGGAGGCGCTCGGCAGGGGCGAGCTCGGCCCGCTTTTGCTCGCTTCGGCGCGCGCCACGATGGAGGGGATCGGGCGTACATCCGGCTTAGGCGCTTCGGGCTCGTCCTTGGTGGGCTCGATGCTGACCGAACTGCCGCCCACGGATGCAGCCTGCTCGATAATATCTTCGATCGAGGTGACGGTCGCCGTTTTCGGCGCTTCGAAGGTCTTGGTGGGCTCGACGGGTTTGGGTGCTTCCAGCGGCCGGGTGGGCAGGATGATTGCCGGCGGCGGTTCGACCGCTTCGGACGGCGCGGACGCGACCGTTTCAGGCGCTGTTTCGGCGGGTGCGGGAGCCGGTGCGATCACCGGCTCACTGCGGGGCGTGGGCTTATAGGCAAACGAAGTGTCACGGCCCAGCGAGATGACGGCCTCGCTGGCCTCCTGTTCGACCTGGCGGATGCAATCTTCGAGCTGCAGCCGGTGCTGGGTAATATCCCGCGCCGGCAATGGCGGCGTGATGGCGCGCAATTGCCCCACCAGGGCGGAACGCGCCTTCTCATACACCGCACGACGTGCGGCCCCGTTATTCTCCGGCAGCGCCGAGATGGCCCGGCGCAACAGCTCTTTGTAGTCCGCCATTGGTTACTTGGTACTCACAATTTGCAGCACGTGTTGTAACAAAAAATCTCAGTCTTGGAATGGGTCAACGACAAGGATGGTGTCGGCGCGTTCCGGGCTCGTCGACAGCATGGCAACGGGGGCCCCGATCAGCTCTTCAATATAGCGCACATATTTGACCGCCTGGGCCGGCAATTCGGCCCAGCTGCGCGCACCGGCCGTGGTGCCCGACCATCCCTCCAGCGTCTCATAAATCGGGGTAACGCGCGCCTGTGCTCCCATTGAGGCAGGCAAGTAATCAATTCGTGATCCATCCAGCTCGTAGCCGACGCAGATCTTGATCTCCTTGAGCCCGTCGAGCACGTCGAGCTTGGTCAGCGCAATGCCGGTAATGCCCGAGGTCTTGACGGTCTGGCGCACCAGCACAGCATCGAACCACCCGCACCGGCGCGGCCGGCCGGTATTGACGCCCACTTCCTTGCCCACAACGGCCAGGTGACGGCCAATGTCGTCATCCAGCTCGCAGGGGAACGGGCCTTCTCCCACGCGGGTCGTATAGGCCTTGGTGATGCCTAGCACATAGCCGATGGCGGTGGGCCCGAGGCCCGAACCGGCCGCGGCTTGGCCCGCAACGGTGTTGGAGGAGGTCACGAACGGATAGGTGCCGTGATCATTGTCGAGCAAAGCGCCCTGCGCGCCCTCGAACAGGATGCGAGCGCCAGCCTTGCGCTTGTCGTCCAGCACCTGCCAGACGCGATCCATGAAGGGCAGGATTTCGGCGGCGACTGAAGCCAGCTCGTCGTAAATCTTCTGCGCTTCGATTTCGACCAGGCCCATGCCGCGGCGCAGCGCATTGTGGTGGCCGAGCAGGCGCTCGATCTTGGGCATCAGCGTTTCGGGTTCGCTGAGATCGATCAGGCGGATGGCGCGGCGGCCCACCTTGTCTTCATAGGCCGGACCGATACCGCGCTTGGTGGTGCCGATCTTGAGGCCCGAATTGGAATCTTCGCGAATCGCATCGAGCTCGCGATGCAGCGACAGAATGAGGGGCGCATTGTCGGCAATGCGCAGGATTTCGGGAGTGATCTTGACCCCCTGCCCGCGCAGCTTGGCCATCTCCGCTACGAAGTGATGGGGATCCACCACCACGCCATTGCCGATGACCGAAAGCTTGCCCTGTACGAGGCCCGAGGGCAGCAGCGCGAGCTTGTAGCTCACCCCATCGATGACCAGCGTGTGGCCAGCATTGTGGCCGCCATGATAGCGCACCACCACATCGGCGCGCTCGCTGAGCCAGTCCACGATCTTGCCTTTGCCCTCGTCGCCCCACTGCGAGCCGACGACAACCACATTCGCCATAAAAGTCTTCCTCAAGAGAGCGCAACCGGCGAGGGCCGGCGCGAGCTGCCACATCCATCCAACACTTGGACGTCTGTCCTCCGGGCCACCTTTGTCGAGTTTAAACGCGGCCGAATAACTGATAAGTCCGACTGTCCTTACATCACCCGGGCGACGATGACAAAGCCGCTAGACACCGAAAATCGCGGCATTTCCGCCCGGCTGCTCGATCAGCCCTATTTGCTGCTCATTCTGGCCCCTTTATTCTGGGGCGGCAATGTGGTTGCAGCCAAGCTGGTGGTGGGCGAAATCGACCCGTTTTTGCTGCTCGCGGCGCGCTGCCTGGGCGCGACTTTGTTCATCCTGCCGTTTTCCTGGGGATATTTACGGCAGGATTGGCCCGTCATCCGCCGCACCTGGCCCTTGCTGATGGCCTTTGGCGCGATCGGCTATGCGCTGTTCAATGTGCTGCTCTATGTCGGCCTGGGCACCACGACGGGCGTCAACGCCGCCATCGTGCAGGCGGCTTTGCCGATGATGATCCTCGCCGCCAATTTCGTCGTCTTCCGCGCCCGGGTGAAACCGCTGCAGATCGCCGGCGTCATCATCGCCATCATGGGTGTGATGCTGACCGCAACTCATGGCGATCTCGGGCGCATTGTTGGCCTCGACATCAATATTGGCGACGGCTTCGTGATCCTGGCTTGCCTAGCCTATACCGCCTATACACTGGCGCTCAAATACCGGCCCAATGTGCACATGATGAGCTTCATGGCGGTGGCCTTTTCCGGCGCTGCATTGACCGGGCTGGTCATGCTGCAGCTGTTCGGGGCCGGCCTCGCGTCCCTCGGCACCATCCCGCGGATGTCGCCGATGGTCTGGGCCGTCATCGCCTATGTGATGATCTTTCCATCCATGTTCAGCCAGGTGTTCTACGCCCGCGGCGTCGAACTGGTCGGGCCCAACCGCGCTGCGCCCAGCCACAACCTGATCCCGGTGTTCGGAGCCCTGGGCTCGGTGCTGGTGCTGGGCGAGCGGCTGGAGCTCTACCACTATCTGGCCGCCGCCATCATCGTCGGCGGCATCGTGCTGGCCGAATGGTCGGCGCGGCGGAAGGCTGTTTAGCTGGCCTCATAAAAAAGGCCGACGCTTGCGCGCCGGCCTCAGCATTCCAACACTCACAAAGACTAGAACTTCAGCGCTTTGGCCTGCTTGACGCCTTCCAGGGCGGCGATTTCGGCCAGTTGCGGTTCGGTCAGCGTGCCATCGATGGAAACCAGAGCAATGGCGTCCGACCCCACTTCGACCCGACCCAGGTTGAAATTGGCGATGTTGATGCCAAGCGTGCCCAGCAGCGTGCCCAGACGGCCGATATGGCCGGGCTTGTCCTCATTGGTCACATAGAGCATGGAGGGGCTGAGTTCGGCCTCCATATTGATGCCCTTGACCTGGATGATGCGCGGCTTGCCATTGGCGAAGACCGTGCCGGCGACGGCGCGTTCCTGCCGCTCGGTCAGCACCGTCAGGCGGATATAGTTCTCATAGGCGCCCTGCTGCTCGCGGGTGACCACTTCGACATTGACGCCACGATCCTTGGCCACCTGCGGCGCCGAAACCATGTTGACCTCGGCCAACAGGGGCTTGAGCACGCCATGCAGGGCCGCCGCCACCATGGGACGCGTATTCATGCCCGCAACACCGCCTTCAAACTCGATCTTGATGCCCTGGATCGCCGTTTCGGTCAGCTGCCCGGCAAACGAGCCCAGCACTTCGGCCAGCTTGATGAACGGGGTGAGGCGCGGGGCTTCCTCGGCCGAGATGGACGGGAAATTGAGCGCATTGGTGATTTCGCCGGTCATCAGATAAGCCGAAATCTGCTCGGCCACCTGCAACGCCACATTCTCCTGCGCCTCGGTGGTCGAGGCGCCCAGATGCGGCGTGCAGATCACATTGGGCAGCTCGAACAGCGGGTTGTTCTCGGCCGGTTCCTGCAGGAACACGTCGAGCGCCGCGCCGGCAACCTGACCGGATTTGAGCGCATCATAGAGCGCTGCCTCATCGACCAGACCGCCACGGGCGCAATTGATGATACGCACGCCCTTCTTGGTCTTGGCCAGGGCTTCGGCGCTGATGATATTGCGCGTCGCGTCGATCAGCGGGGTGTGCAGCGTGATGAAATCGGCCCGCGCCAGCAGCTCGTCCAGCTCGACCTTTTCGACGCCCATGGTCTGGGCGCGTTCCGGCGTCAGGAAGGGATCGAAGGCAATGACCTTCATCTTGAGGCCCTGCGCGCGGTCGGCCACGATCGAGCCGATATTGCCGGCTCCGATCAGGCCGAGTGTCTTGTTGGTGACTTCGACACCCATGAAGCGGTTCTTTTCCCACTTCGATGCGCGGGTCGAAGCATCAGCCTCGGGCAGTTGGCGGGCCAGCGCCATCATCATGGCAATGGCATGCTCGGCCGTGGTGATCGAATTGCCGAAAGGGGTATTCATCACGATGATCCCCTTCTTGGTGGCGGCGGGGATATCGACATTGTCGACGCCGATGCCGGCGCGGCCGATCACCTTGAGATTGGTGGCGGCAGCGATGATCTTTTCAGTGATCTTGGAGGCCGAACGAATGGCCAGGCCATCATATTGGCCGATGACTTCGAGCAGCTTGTCCTTGTCCTTGCCCAGATCGGGCAGGTAATCCACCTCGACGCCATTATCCTTGAAGATCTGGACGGCGGTGGGGCTGAGCTTGTCGGAAACGAGAACCTTGGGCATTTGGTAATCCCTGAGATTTGAAGAGTTTATAGTGGGATACCCCCTCCTGGCCTCCCCCTGATAGGGGCAGGGACAGCCCCGAGTTCGCGGCACTATCTCGCCTGACGCTCGATCGGCTCCTCCCCCTATCAGGGGGAGGTTGGGAGGGGGTATTGAGATCTAAGCGGCGACGCTCAGCGCAGCCTTTTCCTCGGCAAACGCAAAATCCAACCACGGCACGAGGGCCGCCAGATCAGACGCTTCCACCGTCGAGCCAGCCCAGATGCGCAGGCCCGAAGGAGCATCCTTATAGGCGCCGATATCATAGGCGACGCCCGCCTTGTCGAGCCGGGAGACGATGGCCTTGGCAAAGGCCGCCTGCTTGTCGGCATCGAGCGCGGTCACGACTAGGTCGACAATCGAGAAGCATACCGACGTGTTGGAGCGGTTAGCCGGGTTCTTGGCCAAAAAGTCCACCCAGGGAGTCACTGCGACCCAATCGGCCAGCACCTTGAAATTGGCATCGGCACGGGCTTGCATGGCCTTGAGGCCACCCAGCGATTTACCCCATTCCATGGCGTCGATCGCGTCCTCGATGCAGATCATCGATGGCGTATTGATCGTGGCCGCCTCGAACACTTCCTCAAGCAGCTTGCCGCCCTTGGTGAGGCGGAAAATCTTCGGCAGCGGGCGATCGGGCTTGAAGCTTTCGAGCCGTTCGACGGCGCGCGGCGACAGGATCAGCACGCCATGGGCGGCTTCCCCGCCTAGCGCCTTCTGCCAGGAGAAAGTCACCACATCGAGCTTGGCGAAATCCAGATTCTGCGCAAAGGCCGCCGACGTGGCGTCGCAAATGGTCAGGCCTTTGCGATCAGCAGCGATCCAGTCGCCGTTCTCGACGCGCACGCCGGAGGTCGTACCGTTCCAGGTGAACACCACGTCGCGATCGAAATCGACCTGGGTGAGATCGGGCAGCTCGCCATAACCGGCCTTGAGAATGCGTACATCCTCGAGCTTGAGCTGCTTGGAAACGTCAGTGACCCAGCCCTCGCCAAAGCTTTCCCAGGCCAGCATATCGACGCCGCGCGCGCCCAGCATCGACCACAGCGCCATTTCGACGGCACCCGTATCGGAAGCCGGCACGATGCCGATGCGGTAATCCGCCGGCACTTGCAGCAATTCGCGGGTGAGATCGATGGCGCGCTGAATGCGGGCCTTGCCGGGCTTGGAGCGGTGCGAACGACCGACCAGCGCGTTGGCCAGCGCTTCAACCGTCCAACCAGGACGCTTGGCACAGGGGCCCGACGAAAAATTCGGATTAGCCGGTTTTACCGCCGGCGCGGTCAGGGGCATTGCAGCCATCTTCAGCGACCCTCCCAGGTCTATGCGTCTTGCGTTAGGGCAAGATGTCCTGAGGCGGGGAATACGCCCGCAGGAGGGTGGCCGTCAATGAGTCTTTTTTTGCGGGCACAAATAGCGCCAGGCTTTGCCGGAGCATCGATCGCGGCGATTAACGTGTACTGCTTCAAGACTTCCTTGCGGAGCTTCGTTGGGATCTGGTGACATGGCAGAGACCGCATCTGCTTCAGTTGCTCCCGTAGCGGAATGGTGATCTTTCCGTAACCAGTTGGTTTTGACGCTTCCCGGCATGGCAGCCAGTGGAACCCGGCCATGTTGCCCACACTGCTGCATTGGCAAATGAACCTGCCGGCGGGCAATTACGCACTGGCATTTGAGCCCTCCGCCATCCGCCCCGTGGGTTCCAGCAATCCGTTTCCGATCCTGGAGCCCGCGGAGTCGGTGTCTCTGGGGATCGACCTCGAACTCCTGCACGGCGTTGCAGGTCAGGACTTGCTCACATTGGCCGAGAGTTAGGGAGGGCGATGAAACACGTCTGTCTCGAACTCGTTCGAGATGCGCCGCGCCAGCTCCGCGCGTCAGGCGGTCAGCATATCCCGCAACGTCGCGACTATCAGTTGATGGTCCTCGATATCGGGTAATCCACTGACGCCTACCGAACCCACAAAAGTCCCTGACGCGAGCATGAGCGGAACCCCGCCCCCGCTCGCGACATAGTCCGCTTCGGGCAGGCGAAACCTGGAGTTGAAATTATAGCCCTGCGCTTCGGCCTCAAGCCGCATCGACAATGAGCTGCGGTGGAAGCGGTGTGCTACGGCGCATTTGCGCCGTGTCCAGTCGAAATTGTCGATTGTTGCTCCGCTCAGCAAGGTGGCAAAAACCACGTCCGTTCCGTGCCGGACTTCGATGGCGACCGGCGCCTTTGCGTCCTGCGCCCGGGCGCGCAGGCGAGAACCCAGTTCCCAGGCAAAGTCATAGTTGAAGATTTTGAGTTGAAGCTGGTTCAACTCATCGGCCAGGTCGGTAACGGTCGAAATGCTCATTGTCGCTGCTGCCATTGTCAGAATTCACGTATCTGCAGATTGCGCCAGCGGCTCGCCGCATCATAGCCCCAGCGATCACCCCCCACGATGGGGTCATTGTCGTGCACTTCCAGGGCAATGCGGCCACGCCGGCCGAGCAAAGCGGCAACGCCCTTGCGGTCGAACAGGTCTGCCGGCAATGTGCTCGCATCCAGTTCGGCAATCTTGACGCCATTGATCGTGGTGCTGAGCACCGGCACTTCGCCCTTGATGGAAATGCGGAACTCGTTCCAATCGCCCCAATGCCAGGTCTTGAGGAAGTCCTCGCCTGATGCGGCATAGCTGAGAAGTGACCGCTTGAGAGGCGTCAGCGGCTCGATCGTTGTCGCCGGATCTTCCAGCTGTAGCCCGGTTGGCCGGCCTGCCGCATCCCGCGCCACGTCGAGAGCGAAATTGATGGCATGGAAGCCACCAATGCCATTGCCGTAGTAGCCGCCGATATTGCCTGATTTTCGGTGGTCCATCAGCACCTGGAAACCTTGCGAGCCGATATCGGTGGCGCGCAGCACCACACCGGTATCCGCAGGCCAATCGGGCTTGGCCTCGAACACCAGCTCATAGTCACCATAAACTTCGTCGCTGAGCAGATAGGCGCCCAATCCGCTGCCAGCGGGCTCCTGCCGGCCGCAGATTGCCCCCTCCTCCACCGTCCAACGACCGGTATGGGCCATGATGGCGGCCAATCGCTCGGGCGTCACATCCCATTGCGGCCCGCCCGGCTTGATCGAAGCCAGACGGCGCGGAACGGCATGCCAGCCGACGAGGGATTGACCATCGAAAATGCGTTTGAATTGACCTGGCATTGAACTGCTTTCTAGGCAATATGGGTGAGTTGACGGACCTGCGTAAGCAGGTCCAGAAAATCGGAAAGCCGCGTGGTTTTGGGTCCCCCAGCAAGATCCGCGGCCACAGATCGCCAAAACAGGCGCAACCCGCTTTCATAAACGCCGCGGGATTGGGTGAGCCCGTCGACATTGGCAAAATGAACCGTGGCGGGTCGCGCCGTGTCGTCAGGCGTCGCCAGCATTTCGAGCCGCTGGGCAATACCCATGACGTCCAGTTCCAAGCTGTCGTGGATAGCCTCCGACCGCCCGCTCCACACTAGTTCGACGCCTTTGCCGGCGCGCGCCGTCCCGCTATAGGCGGATCCGATTTGCGACAGCATTTTTACGCCGGCAAGCGGTCCAAGCAGAACCTGCAAAGCACTCAATTGCTCATACAAGCTCGCGGCCAGCGATTGCCGGCTGGCTATCGAACAGCGCACCAATGCCGGCTGCCCAACCATGTCGGCGTCGAGCCCGGCCATGAGCGGGAACAATCGTCCCACCGGCACGACCGGTACAGCAGCGCGCGTCAACTCCTCAATATCGTCCATCATCCACGGGTCGACTAGGACAAGCATGCGAGCAGCACTGGCAAGTCCGGTGGATATGCTTGCTGCATCAGGGCCGACAAGGGCAATGTCGGGTTGGCCATCCGGAACAGTTTGGAAGCTGGCCGGAAGACTGCCCAATATGGCCAGATGAGCTTCTGCCTGCTCGGGTGCACAAAAGACGCGGATCTGAAGCGGATTGTCCATCACGCGGCATCCAGTATCTGGTCGATGCCGTCAGCCAAATCGAGCGCAAAGGCCAGATCGGCAATGGCAGTATCGATGGGAATGGGCGATAGGGCCCCATTGCGCACCGTGTCATTCACGGCTTGCCACAACGCCTGGTAGCCATTCTGGGTAAAATGGAACACCTGGCTGCTGTCTGGTCCCTCCAGCTCGACCACGGCCGATCCCGCCATAACATAGGAGGGCGGCATGCTCGCTCGCAGGCGATGTGTTCGGCCGGTTGCTTCGAAAGTCCATTTTGCCGGCCACTGCCCCGGCATGAGCGCCGTCAGCTCCGTCGTGCAGCCATTGTGTTCGGCCAGCAGTGCATAGCCAAAGGGCGGCAGATAGCGGGCCAGCAGCAGGCGCCCCATCATGGGCTGGAAATCACGTATCAACGGCACATCGTGGACGGACAAACCCAGCATGGCGTTGCGCAGCATTAGCTTCCGGAACGCCACATCTGCGCTGGGCGCGCCACGCTCCATGGCCGGCACAGGCACCAATTCGGTGGCTCGATTGGTAAACTCGTCATTGCTCGGTAGGAAAATGGCATTGCGCACCTGTAGCGCCGTATCGCCACTCGCCTGCCAGGCCGCGAACGCCGCCCGATAGGCCGGGTCATAGGCATGCATGGTCCCGACAAAAATCGCCGTGCCGCTCGCGACCGAAGCCGCCTTGATCCGGGCGGCTTCGTCCTTGCTCACCGCCAGCGGTTTTTCGCACAGCACGGCCTTTTTGCCTGCCCGGCAGGCCGCGATGACCTGCTCGGTATGGAAGGCATTCGGGCTGCAAATGGCGACAACCTCGACTGCCGGATCGGCAAAGACCGGTTCCGCCTCGGTGGATGCTATGGCGCCATAGCGAGCCGCCACCGTCTCAGCCACGAGCGGATTGACGTCCATGACCCGGACGGTGCGGAACTGCCCTGGCAGGGTCGCGATGGCCGGCAGGTGAATGGCCTGGGTGACCGGGCCGCCACCTACAAAGCCGATGCCGATGGGCCGGCTCATGCTGCCCTCCGCGCATCAAGGCGCGGCTGCAGCCACTCAGCCGCAACCCGTGCACTTTCGGGCACGGTGGGCTGGTCGGCAATGTCCACCTCGACGATAAACCAGCCGTCGAACCCGGCCAGCGCCGCAAGCGCTGCTTCAAGATCAATGCTGCCACGGCCCGGCTCGGTCCAGATATGAGCGGCGCCGGCTGCATGATAGCCCTGCCCTTCGGCCTGGACACGCGCGGCGACGTCGCGCCGGTAATCCTTGATATGCACCGCCCCGACGCGGCCGACGTGGCGCGCGAGAAACGCGTTGAGATCGGCGCCGGCCCAGCTCAAATGCCCGGTATCGGGGCCAACCAGCAGAATGTCGCTGCCAATGCGGTCCAGCACGAACTCGGTCTCCTCGACCGTTTCGATCCGCGTGCCGACATGGGCATGCAGGCACGGCACGACGCCCTCCGCCGCCATGGCCTGCGCAACCTGTGCCAGACCATCGGCAATACGAGACAATCGCTGGCTGTCGGCACCCACGCCTTGGGCGGGCGTGTCGATGCGGCGTGGATCGGCACCGAATTGATCGGCAATGAAAATCCGGTCGAGGCCCAGCTGCGCGTGGTCAGCCGCCAGCCGCCGCGCCGTCTCGATCGTTGTGGCCAGGTTGTCCCGGTCATCGAACTGCGACTGGAAATAGCCCGGCGCAGGCACGAGGTGATGTTCGGCCAGCAGATCGAGATAGGCCTTAGGCGTGGTGCCCGCGGGGATGTCGGCGTGAATGCCATCATAGCCGGCCTCGCGCACAATGCTCAAAATCTGTGACAGCGGCGGCGCCAGTTCGGGCTGGAAGCCCTCGGCGGTCAACACGAAAGACAGGGGATTATAGGCCATGCGAGTGGTCATGAAATTTCTCTGGTAAACGCCATGGTGGAAATCTGCGGGGCGTGCCCGGGAGAAAGACACGCCCCACGATACGGCCCGCCGCCAAACGGCGGACCGATGGGGTCAGGCGATGCGTTTGCCGCTAGCCTGATCGAAGAGATGCACACTGCCCGCCATTGGCCGCACATGCAGCGTGTCGCCCGGCACGGCATCAATGCGGCTATGGAACAGAGCCAACAGATCATCCCCGCCGATCCGCAGGCTGACCTGGGTCTCCGAGCCCGTCGGCTCGACCACCACGACCTGTCCGGCAATGGCGCCCGGCGCTTCGGCGCCAACCAGCTCGAGATGCTCGGGGCGAACGCCCAGCACCAACGCCTGGTCGCCATGGGCCGCCAAATGCGGCACCTCGATCGCCGCGCCCGAACTGGTCGTGAACACACCGGCCGTCTCGACGGTGCCGGCGATCAGGTTCATCGATGGCGACCCGATGAACCCGGCGACGAACAGATTGGCTGGCTTGTCATAGAGATCGAGCGGCCTGCCGATCTGCTCGACCAGCCCGCCATGCATCACCACGATCCGGTCAGCCATGGTCATGGCCTCGATCTGGTCATGCGTTACATAGACGATGGTGGTGCCCAGCCGCTGGTGCAATTCCTTGATCTCGGCCCGCATCTGCACCCGCAGCTTGGCGTCGAGATTGGACAAGGGCTCGTCGAACAGAAACACTGCCGGATCGCGCACGATGGCGCGGCCCATGGCCACGCGCTGACGCTGACCGCCCGAAAGCTGCTTGGGGGTGCGATCCAGCAACTCGCCCAGTGCCAGGATATCGGCCGCCTTGCGCACGGCGGCATCGATTTCCGCCTTGGAACGACCCGCCAGCTTGAGCGAGAACCCCATGTTCTGGGCCACGCTCATATGCGGATAGAGCGCATAGGACTGGAACACCATGGCGATGTCGCGCGCCTTGGGTGGCAGATTGTTGACCACCCGGTCGCCGATCTTGATCGTGCCGCCAGTAATGGATTCCAGTCCCGCAATCATGCGTAGCAGGGTGGATTTTCCGCAGCCCGATGGACCGACCAGGATCAGAAATTCACCATCCTGGATCTCCACATCCACCCCATGCAAAACCGGCACGGCGCCATAATTCTTGGTAACGGACTGAACGCTCAGTGAAGCCATGTGACTACCCCTTCACGCCGCCGGCAATCGCGCCGTGCGTGATGAATTTCTGGACGAAGAGGAACAAGACCAGGGTTGGCAGCATGGTCAGCGTTGCCGCTGCCATCAGGCTCCCCCAATCGGTCGAGAATTGCTGCATGAACATCTGGATGCCCACCGGCAGGGTCATCGCCTCGGTAGTGCGCAGGAAGACACTGGCGATGAAGAATTCATTATAGGAAAACAGGAAGGCAAAGATCGAAACCGCCGCCAGTCCCGGCCCCGACAGGGGCAGTACGATCCTGACGAAAGCGCCGATATGGCTGCACCCGTCGATCAGCGCGGCTTCCTCCAGCTCGCGCGGAATGGTGTCGAAATAGCTGCGTGCCATCCAGGTGACGAAAGGCAGGTTCACCACCGCATAGACGATAATCACCGACATGGGCGTGTTGATCAGCCCAAGCGGGCGGAACAGCAGAAAAAGCGGAATGAGCGCCAGGATAATCGGGAACATCTGCACCGCGAACAGCGTCGATGAATAGGCATCCAGCAGTCCATTGCGGAAGCGCGATAGCGCATAGCCCGCCAGCACTGCCGCCGTGACGCTGAAAGCGGTGGCGCCCAGCGATACGATCAGGGAATTCCTCAGATAGGTGAAAAACGGCGTATTTGTCAGCGACTGGTAGTTGCTCAGCGAGAACTGCTGGGGAATGAGACTGCGTGAGGCCAGAATCTGTTCGGTGGTCTGGAACGAATTGAGCGCCATCAGGATGATTGGAAGGTTCACCAGCAGGCAGATGACGATCATCAAGCCCGTCAGGCCCCAACGCTGCATATGTGTGGAATTGTCCATGACCTCAGCTCCTCCGCTGCCAACGAAGCAGGAAGAACACCAGCGTCATCAGCACGAAGAGGGTGATGAAGGACGTTGCAGAGCCCATGCCGACGTCGTTGCGTGCAAAGGTGAAGCGATAGGCAAGCACCACCAGATTCTCGGTGGCATTGGCCGGTCCACCCTGTGCCAGGAGCCAGGGGGTGTCGAAATCATTGACCGTCCAGATTGTCATCAACAGGCAGAGCACGATCGAGATATTCTTGATCTGCGGCAGCGTGACGTTCCAGAAGGATTGCCAGCGCGTCGCCCCATCGATGGCCGCGGCCTCGTAAAGACTGCGATCGATGCTTTGCAGTGCCGCCAGCAGCGACAGCATCATGAAAGGAAAGCTGCGCCAGATCTTGATCAGGATCACCACGATCACGGCCCAGGTACTGTCGGACAGGAAATAAATCGGACTGCCGCCGAACAGCTTGATGATCTGGTTGAAAAGCGCTCCTTCGTCGGCAATCATCCAGCGCCACGACACGATCGACACCAGCGATGGCACAATCCATGGCAGTAGCAGCAGCACGCGGAAAACGCCCCGTCCCGGCATGTCCTTCTGCAACAGCAGGGCCAGGCCCAACCCCAGCAGATAACAGCCGACGATGTTGCAGACCGCGAATATCGCGCTGAACCGCAGCGAGTGATAGAAGGCCGGCGAGCTGAGCAGCTTGGTGTAATTGTCGATGCCCACCCATTTGCCCGCCTTCATCAGCGAACCATCCGTGAAGCTGAAGAACAGCCCTTGAATCATGGGATAGGCGACGACCACCACCAGCAACAGGATCGAGGGCGCCAGCAAAATGGCCGGCGTGACGAATTCGGGCGCCGCCAGCTGCCTGGCGCGGGTGCGCCAGGCCGGGGCTTCGGATGTATTGAGGACAATGCTCATCAGTCTGCCATGATCTCTTCGAGGTGAGCCTGGGCGGCGGCGAGATTGTCCGCCAGCGGCTGGCCCTGCCAGATCGACTGGCTCAGCGCCCGCAGGAAGCCGTCGCCATCGATCTCATTGAGCTGTGGGAAAGTACCGCCAACAGCGGCCGACATCGGCTTGGCGATCGGCATCACGCTGTCGATGACGTATTTGACGTTGGGATTGCCCTGGAAATGCGCATCGGCGGCGATCGACTTGCGGGCCGGCAGGTTGCCCGCATGTCCCTCGGTCCACAGCGTCAGCGCGTTGTCGCTCCACCATTTGAGGAAGGCCATGGTTTCGGCCGGATGCTCGGTCTGGTTATAGACCATTAGGTTGTTGACCCAGTTGATCGTGCCGATATCCCCGTGCGGCCCCTCGAGTGGCGGCACGATGCCGATCTGCGGCTTGGCATCGCCAGACTGGTCCGGCAGTAGGGGTCCGCCGAGGACAAAGGCCGCTTCGCCACGGAAGAAGGCGCCGCGCGCATCGTCCCCCACGTAGCCGGCGCTGGCCGGATTGACCGAGCCATCCGCGACCAGGTCCGACAGATATTGCAGCGCCTCGGTGCTGCGCTCGCCGTTCAGAGCCGGCTTGCCCTCGGCATCGAACAGCCCGCCGCCATTGTTGATCGCGCTGAACAGCACCCAGTGCACGCCCATCGAGTCGCCCGCGGTCACCAGCCCATACTTGCCGTCGCCGGTCAGTGTCTTGGCGGCATCGCGGAATTCCTGCCAGTTTGTCGGCACGGCCACCCCGGCGGCCTCGAGCAGGTCCTTGCGGTAGAACAGCACGCGGATATCGACGCCCCAGGGCAGGCCGACATAGTGGTCGTCATAGCGCAGCGCCTCCAGCGTGCCCGGCGCAAAATCATTGGGGTCGAGTTGGGCCACGACCTCATCCACCGGCAGAATGGCGCCCTGGTCATAGAGCTGCACGGCCTGGAAGCCGGCGCCGGTGGACAGGTCCGGCGCGCTGCCCGAAGCGATCGCGGTGACGAAGGTCTCGTACCAATTGGTCCATGGCACCGACCGGTATACGACCTGCACGTCTGGGTGCTCGGCATTGTAGCGGTCGACCAGCGCCTGCGCGGCCACGGGATATTCCGTGCCGGCCCAGTTCATATCCCAGAAATCGAGCGTCACCGGCTGCGCCATGGCATGTGGTAGGCTCAGGCCCAGCGCGGTTGCGGCAAGGGCCAGCTTGGCTGCAAGGCGTCGCGTGTATTGGGTTCTGCTCATGGATAGATGCCCCTCCCTGGGCAAGTCATATCGGTCGCGCTCCGGGCGTCCGGGCGCTGTTCCTGCTGCGATTATGCGTGAAGGGCCGGCGTGCTCTGCCTGCCTCCTCCATAGCCTCCTGCCGCCACGGCGAGACTTGCCCATGTGGCTGCGTCCCCGCCCTCACCGCCCCTAAAAACACGGGATCTCTTTATGATGACGTCAACATGTTCACGTCATCATATTGCCAACGGTTTGGCAAGAGGGCATTTGTGAGTAATGAAAAACCAGAAATGGACAGCTTATGAAGCCGAATAAGGCCACTATGGCGGATGTCGCCGAGCGCGCCGGGGTATCAGCGGCAACGGTGGCTCGGGTCATCTACAAAAATGGCTATGTGAAAGACGAAACGCGCCAGGTCGTCGAAGCCGCCGTTAAATTGACCGGCTACCGCCCAAACATGGTGGCCCGGGGTCTGCGCACCAGCCGCAGTTTCACCCTGGGCATGGTGGTCAGCGAGTCTAATCTCAACACGTTCGCCGCAGCAGTTGCCCACGTCATCCAGATCGAGGCGCTGAAATCGGGCTACACCGTATTCACCCTCAACAATCACTCCGACCCCGCCATGGAAGCCCGCGGCATGCAGCGCTTCCTCGATCACCATGTCGATGCGATCATCTTCTGCACAGCCATCGATCCGGCCAATGTCCGCCTTGGCCATCGTAGCGGCGTCCCCACCGTGCAGGTCGAGCGACTGGTCGCGCAGGTCGGAGGCCTGGTTGGCGTTGACCCTGCTGATGGCATGCGCCAGACCATCGACCATCTGTTTGATCTCGGCCACCGCAAGTTCGCCTATATCGGTGGCGATGTGGATTCCAGCCGGATGGAAAGCTCGTTAGGCGAAGCCATCGAAGCCACGCGCGAGCGGGTATTTATCGACAATCTGGCGCGCTACGACATTCATGTGCCACCGGCCTATATCCGCCGCGGCCCTTATTATCAGAGCCATGGGGCCGGCCGGCAAACGGGGTACCGTTTGATGAAGGACATCCTGTCGCTCACGCCCCGGCCGACCGCGGTGGTCTGCGGCTCGGACCTGCTGGCCGCTGCGGCACTGCAAGCCATCGCCGAGGCTGGCCTGACGGTGCCAACCGACCTCTCCATCACCGGCTACGACGACACCCTTGCCGACATCCTCACCCCGGCCCTTTCCAGCATTGCCCAGCCGATTGGGGAACTCGGCCGCCTGGCCGTGGAAATAGCGCTTGCGGCAATAAACGACCCCGCCGCCCCGCTGCCAAAAGTTACGGTGCCAACGCGATTGGTTTTACGCGACTCAACAGGTCCGGCTCGCTTGTAACCTCAAAAACTGAATGTCGATTTCTCTGCAGCCGATGCGGGCGGTCATTGCATAGGTTTATTGGGAAGCCCGCCGGCGGCTGATGGTCAGGCTGATCACGACGGCGCATGTCGTACTGACGCTGATGATCAATGCCATCGGCATAGGCGTACCATTGGCCAGCAAACCGATCAGGGCAGAGCCAACCATGCCCCCGCCATATTGGGCAAACCCCAGCAGAGCCGAGGCCGAGCCCGTTCCCTGCTCGACGCTGGAGAGGCCACCGGCAATGGCATTGGCACCGATAAGGCCATTCATGCCGATATAGGCAAAGAGCGCGATGGAGAACCCGATCCAGCCGCCCCAGCCTGTCGACGCCACGAGCAAAATGAGAAGTCCCGCCACTGCGGCAATTGAGGTTCCGATAAACAACATGCGGATGCTCCCAAACCTGCCGACGAGCCGCAAGTTCACCGCGTTGGAGAGCATGATGCCGCCAATGCCGGAAGCAAAGATCAGGCCGTAGGCCTGCGGCGAAAGTGAGAAATACTCAATGAAGACGAAGGACGATCCGGCGACATAGGCGAATACGCCGGCACCAAAACAGCCAAGGATCATCGCGTGCGCCATCAGCTTCGCGTTCTTGAAGAGCGGCCCATAGGCTAGGAATGCCTGCGCCAGATTGCACTCGCCACGCATGGACCTGGGCAGAGATTCGGCCGTCCTTGCCAGCCCGATCAGCGTCACCCCGCCTACCCCAACCAGAACCCAGAAAATGGACTGCCAGGATGACAAGGCGAGGATTTGTGCCCCCACCGACGGGCCGATCATGGGGGCAATTCCCATGATCAACATTAGCGTCGAGAGCATGCGTGCAGCCTCATCCCTGTGGAACAGGTCCCGCACCATGGCGCGGCCGAGAACCACCGCAGCACTCGCACCAAGGGCCTGCACGATGCGCGCGGCGATCAATTGGGTCGCATCCGTTGATAAGGCACAGCCGGCAGCGCCAACAACGAAGATGGCAATCCCCAACATAAGCGGAACCTTGCGCCCGAAGCGGTCGCTGACCGGCCCCCAAAAAAGCTGGCCGAGCGCAAATCCCATCAGATAACCCGAAACCGTGAGTTCGAGCTGCCCCTGGCTCGCGCCAAGCTGCGCGCCCATGCTGGGCATGGCCGGCAGGTATAGATCTGTTGAAATCGAGGCAAAGCCGAGCAGCAGGCTGAGCAATATTGTCAGCCAGATACCTCGATAGTTTTCGGCACCGGCACTTGGTGAGGAGATAGTCATGGGGTCGCCTTGTGCATATCCGCGACCAGATCGAGCTGGTCCGCAGAAGCTGCCTGCTGGGAGACTATATTAATGAGGTTGGCCATTCGATTTAGACCCGCAGCAGCGTCTTGATGGCGCGGCGTTCGTCCATGGCCTCGTAGCCCTCGGCAACATCGGCCAATGGGATTTGCAGGTCGAACACCTTGCCGGGATTGATCTTGCGGGTGAGCACGAGGTCCATCAGATGCGGCAGGAAACGACGCACCGGCGCCGGGCCGCCCAGCATGCCCACCTGGGTGAAGAACAGGTTTTGACCATCGAAGGTCACGCCATGAGGCACGCCGACATAACCGATCATCGAGCCCGGACGGGCAACCTGCAGCGCCTGATTCATGGATTGCTGAGTGCCGACGCATTCAAGGACTGAATCTGCACCGATACGGTTGGTCATCTGCTTGATCTTGGCGATGCCGTCCTCACCACGCTCGGCGACAATGTCGGTGGCGCCATATTCAAGAGCGAGGTCCTGGCGGCTCTTATGGCGGCTCATGGCAATGATGCGGCCGGCCCCCATCTGCTCGCAGCCAGCACGCCCATCAGCCCCACCGCGCCATCGCCAACCACGACCACGGTCGAACCGGCCTGAACGCGCGCGGCGTCGGCCGCATACCAGCCCGTGCCGAGCACGTCGGACACGGCCAAAAGGCTCGGTATCAGGTCATCGGCCGGATGCTCGTCCGTGGCCACCAGCGTGCCGTCAGCGAGCGGCACGCGGGCAAATTGCGCCTGGGCGCCGGTCATGAATTCGCGCTGTTCGCAAGATGAGTGGAAGCCGTGGGCGCAGTGGGGACAGGTATTGTCGGACAGCACAAATGAGCCAACCACGAACTGGCCTGGCTTGACGGTTTTTACTTCGCTGCCGACGTCGACCACGACGCCGCAATATTCATGGCCCATATGCATGGGCGCGGTGATTTCGTTGGCGCCACGATAGGGCCAGAGATCAGAGCCGCACACGCAAGTGGCCGACAGCTTGATGATCGCGTCGGTCGGCTTGAGGATGGTGGGCTCGGGCAATTCCTCGTACCGGACATCGCCCGGTGCGTACATAATGGTTCCGAACATGAGTTTTTCCTTGGTGTTGTGGATCCGCTTCTAAACAAGGCCAACGCTGCCTATACGACGTCTCGGCATTGCCGGACTGAAGGTCAGATGTGACTGACTCCCAGGCTTTCTCCGACGTGCAAGTCAGGCGTGGTGGCGAGCGCCGCGATCAGTGCCGACAAGCCATTCAGCGTTACATCGTGTCCGATAAAGGGTTCTCCCTTCTTGGTGAGACGATAGCTTGCTGAGGGCTGCCGATTGAACCAGCCGGGCCGCAGAATGGTGTAGTCCAGACCGGATTCCTGGATGATGGCTGCGGAGTCACGGTAGGGATCAAGCGCGCTGCGATAGGTCTCGCCGGGCACTTCGCCATAGATGCCCATGGAACTGATAAAGATCAGCCGCTTGAGACCCGTTTCCCGCATAGCGTCGACAATGGCATGGGCCTGTCGTGCCATGTCACCGGCGAGATTGGCATAGACCACGTCCTGCCCCTGCATGGCGGCCTTGAGTGTGGGCGCGTCAAGGACATCCCCTTCGACGATCCGAACCCGCGCCGAGTCTGGGTTGGCCAGTCGGCTGGCACGGCGCAGGAACAAAGTGAGTTCCGCGCCAGCCTTGAGCAATACGGGCGTCGTGTGCCGCGCGACCTGGCCGTTGGCGCCCAGCACGAGCACTTTTGGCGCCGAGCCCGCGCTCATCGGTCGATCCGCGCCTGGTTGGCAGCCGAATATCGATCCCCCTTGATCTCGATACCGCCGACCGCCTGTTCGATTGCAGCTAGGTCGCCGGCCGTCAACTCGACGGCAGCGGCGCCGATATTTTCCTCGAGACGGTGCAGCTTGGTGGTGCCGGGAATGGGCGCGACCCACGGCTTTTGCGCCAGAACCCAGGACAGGGCGAGTTGCGCCGGGGTGATCTGCTTCTCGGCCGCGATGCGCCTCACGGTATCCACCAGGACCTGGTTGGCAACCCGGTTTTCGGGGTCGAAGCGTGGCACGGAATTGCGGAAGTCCTTTTCCGCCAGCTTTGTATTGCTATCGATCGTGCCGGTCAGGAAGCCTTTGCCCAATGGGCTGAAGGGGACGAAGCCAATACCGAGTTCTTCGAGCACGGGCAGGATTTGCTCCTCCGGCTCGCGCCATATCAGCGAATACTCGCTTTGTAGCGCCGTGACCGGCAACACGGCATGGGCACGGCGAATATTGGCGACACCGGCTTCGGACATGCCGAAATGCTTCACCTTGCCCTCGGCGACCAGATCCTTGACCGTGCCGGCAACGTCTTCGATCGGCGTATTTCGATCCACACGGTGTTGATACAGCAGGTCGATATGATCCGTGCGCAGGCGCTTCAACGAACCTTCCACAGCCTTGCGGATGCGTTCTGGGCGGCTGTCGGGGACGCCACTGCCCTCAATGTCGAAGCCGAACTTGGTGGCGATCACGACCTGATCGCGAATGGGTTCCAGGGCCTCGCCAACCACTTCCTCGTTTTTGTAGGGACCGTAAACTTCGGCGGTGTCAAAGAAGGTGATGCCGCGTTCGAAGGCGCCGCGGATCAGCTTGACGCCGGCCGGCGTCTCCATGGGCACACCATAGGACTGGCTGATGCCCATGCAACCGAGGCCGATTGCCGAAACTTCAAGGCTGCTATGACCGAGGTGCCGCATTTTCATGTCGTGTCTCCTCAAGCTTCGGGGATGGGCCGGCTGAAATTGTCGAGGGTGATGAAGTCGGGCTCTGGCCCACCGCGAACGCCGGTCTCCAACCCGTCGATCGCCGCCAACTCGTCGGGCGTCAGCTCGAAGTCGAAGACGTCGAGATTTTCCGCGATGCGCGCGGGCTTGACGGATTTCGGGATCACCGAGCGGTCGTGCTGCAGCCCCCAGCGCAGCATGACTTGCGCGGCCGATTTGCCATGGGCCTGGGCGATGGCGAGGATGACCGGATCCTCAAGTGAGCTCTTGCCGCTGCCACGATAGAAGGTGATGCCGCCAATGGGTGACCAGGCCTGGGTCAGGATGCCGTGCCGCTGATGCAGGCGCTGCAGGTCGGCCTGCTGAAAATAGGGATGAACTTCGATCTGGTTGACTGCGGGGACAATGTCCGTTTCCGCCAGCAGGCGCTCGATGTGCTGGGGCATGAAATTGCTGACACCGATCGCACGAACCTTCCCGTCGGCCAGAAGCGTCTCCAGGGCGCGATACGCCTCCAGGGTCTTGTCGAATGCGGAGGGCAGCGCCTGGTGCAGGATCAGCAGGTCGAGTTGCTCGACACCCAGTTTCTTCGCGCTCTTTTCGAACCCGTGCAGGGTTTCGTCAAAGCCGTAATCATTGATCCAGATTTTAGTCTCGATGAAGATTTGGTCGCGCGGGATGCCCGAGCGACGGATGCCTTCGCCCACTTCACGCTCATTGCCATAGGCGGCGGCGGTGTCGATATGGCGATAACCAACGCGCAGCGCCTCGACGACCGCCCCGGTGGTTTCGTCCGGCGGCGTCTGGAACACACCCAGACCGAGGGCCGGCATCAGCACGCCGTTGTTGAGTTGTAGATTTGATACCGATGTCATGAGCGGTAATCCTTCACGGTGTTATTCGCATGCGCCGCATAGTGCGCGTCGCTGACCTGCTCGAGCCAATCGACCGCCTTGCCGTCGAGCGATTCCTGGATGGCGATATGGGTCATGGCTGTCTCGGCGCTGGCGCCATGCCAGTGCTTTTCCCCGGGCCCGAAGCGCGCCACATCACCGGGCAGCACAGTTTCGGGCGGGCCGTTCTGTTGTTGCACCAGGCCGCGGCCCGCCGTGATGATCAGCGTCTGTCCAAGCGGATGGGTATGCCAGGTTGTACGGGCGTCGGGTTCGAAGGTGACGATATTGCCTGCCATGGCACTGGGCGCCTCCACCCCATAGAGTGGATCGATCCGAACGGTGCCGGTGAACCATTCCGCAGGCCTTTTGCCGGAAGGCTGCGAACCCGCACGTTGAATTTTCATCACAGCTCTCCCCTGTTGCAAGCACAAGGTAGGCCTGTTCCACTCATGTGATTAGTGGGGCCACCCTGCTAGAGCCTATGAATGAGATTCATGATAGATGGCATCCATGAACCGCGAGAACGTTGCCGACCTCATAGCCTTCATCACCATCGCGCAGGAGCGCAGCTTCACGCGCGCCGCGGCACGCCTTGGCGTTTCCCAGTCAGCACTCAGCCATGCCCTTAGCCGGTTGGAAAAGCGGCTGGGCGTCAGGTTATTGACGCGCAGTACGAGGAGTGTGTCTCCGACAGACGCAGGCGAACGGCTGCTGGCCACGGTCGAGCCCCGGTTTCAGGAAGTTGATACCGCGCTCGAGCAAGTCAGTGAATTCCGCGACAAGCCCGCTGGTACGATCCGGTTGACCGCTGGCGAACACGCCGTCAATGCGGTGCTCTGGCCACGATTGCAGGATTTCACCAGGGATTATCCCGACATCCAGTTGGAGATTATCGCCGAGAACGGCTTCGTGGACATTGTTGCCCAGCGTTACGACGCGGGCGTTCGTCTGGGCGAACAACTCGCCAAAGACATGATCGCCGTGCGGATAGGACCGGATTGGCGCATGGCCGTCGTGGGCTCACCAGGCTATTTCGAAGGCCGGCAACGCCCGTTGACGCCGCAGGATTTGACCGACCACGTCTGCATCAATCTGCGCCTGCCAACCTATGGCGGCCATTATGCCTGGGAGTTCGAGCAGGACGGTCGCCGTCTCAATGTGCGCGTCGAAGGCCAACTGGCCTTCGGCAACAGCACCCATATTCTGTCCGCGGCTCTTTTCGGGGCCGGATTGGCCTGCATTCCCGAAGACATAGTTCAGCATCATGTCGAAGCCGGCCGACTAATCCGCGTGCTGGAAGGCTGGATGCCAACTTTCGATGGCTATCATCTCTATTATCCCAGCCGGCGGCAGACGTCTCCGGCGTTCTCCAGGCTAATCGAGGCCTTGCGCTACCGGCACCACTGACCACATTTGCTGGCCGCCCGCGGGGCAGACGTCTGCGATAGCGCCTGCCCCATCGGTATTGCGAACAGATAGTCTCCATCTGCGATGGAACAGATAGTCTCCATCTGCGATTGCCTGCGCTTCGGATCTGGCCCGATGACATTGACCTCGGCAAACGCCACCTGGAACTGCTGAAGCTCGTCGTCCCTGATGGCGACGGGTTCAGTATGCGGCGCTTGTTTCCGAGATGAGCGTCAACCAATGGGATCGCAGGGGGAATCAAGCGCAGCATGGTGGAGGCAACGGGGAGGCGGGACCGGCATTGGTGCGGCGGTCGCGCAGCGAACGTTGCTCAATGGATAGTAAAGTATCTCGACGCGCAGGACGTCACACCTCTTGCTCCTGCATTCGGATCACTCCTTGCGCCGCGAAGTTAATTCGCACCTTTTTGCCTAAGGCCATTCTAGGATTTCAATGGATCGTCCCTTACAGTTCAAAGGGTTAGCCCCATCCATTCTAGAATTGTGATGTAGCGCACAAGGGCGGTTGGGGGGCGTGCGCACTATGGATCTCACGCCCGCAAGCCGCGGCTAAGGGTCCGGTGTTCCGCAAACGATCACCTGTACTCCGCTCTGGCGCAGGCTCTCTTCGTTCTTTTGCTCGAGCGGCATCAGGTCGGTCACGAAAGCGGTGAATTCGGAAAATGGCGCCACCCGCACCGCAGCGGTACCGGACCACTTGCTGACATCGGCAACGAGGTAGCGGGTTCTTGAATTCTGCAGAATCGCGTTGGTGATCTGGGATTCTTCGTAGCTGAAGTCGAGCGCTCCGCTGGTGGGGTGCAAACCGCCAGTGCCCACCACGGCGTGCGTGGCGTGGAACTTTTCGAAATAGCGAATGGTGTCAGCTCCGACCAAATCTCGATCGTTCGCCCGCCAAACCCCGCCGGCCAGATGCAGCTCGATGCCTTCGACGTCGCCCAGGGTCAGCGCGACATCCACATTGTTGGTGACGACGGTAAGGCCTGAATGCCCCCGCAGCGCCTCGGCCGTAAAACGCACGGTGGTGCCGATTCCCATAAAAACGGTGGAGCCATCAGGAATGTCTTGGGCAACGCGGGCCGCAATGAGCCGCTTGGCTCCACCGTGCAGGCTGGCGCGAGCATTGATGGAGGTGTTTTGCGGCAGGACGGGCAAATCGACGCCACCATGCAGGCGCCGGGCCAGACCCAGTTCGCACAGTAGGTTGATATCGCGCCTTATGCTTTGCGTGGTGAGCCCGTATTCGCGCGCCAGCCGGTCGATCTGCTGGGCTCCGCGCGCACCGATGCGCACCAGGATGTCGTTCTGTCGGTCCGAAAGCCGGGGGTCGTTCATTGACCAGGACCTGCAACAATCCCGCGCGGATGGCGCGCTCTCGGATGCTGCGCCGTCACGGCGCGACCACAAAGGCGATGTGGTGCTTGAACTCGCTCAGTGGTCTGAGGCCGGCGATCGGTCATCTTGCATGTCCCCTGGTGACGCCCAGCGTTCAATCGGTGCGGCGGCCGGTTTCCTGGTTGAAGGGATGCAGGTCCGCCGTGCTGACGTAAAGAGCTGTTTCGGCGCCTTCGGTTACAGCCGTGCGGGCCGGTACGGCCGCGACGATAAGCTGCCCGTTGCCGTCGAGCCGCATATGCAGGTGGCTCTCGCCGCCGATCGGCTCGTAGAGCTCGACCGTGGCGTTCAGCGTGATGTGCGGACCCTCAGGTGGCGCCAGCTGGATCGTATCAGGACGGATGCCGACGAGGTCGGTACCGTCGGGTAGCTCCAGGGCGCCCTTGTCCCGCAGATAGGCGACATCGATCAGGTTCATCGGCGGTGAGCCGATGAAGCCAGCGACGAATAGTGTAGCGGGGCGTTCGTAGAGCGCCAGCGGCTTGCCCACTTGTTCGATGCGTCCGCCATTCATCACCACCAGCCGGTCGGCCAGGGTCATGGCTTCGAGCTGGTCGTGGGTGACATAGACGCTGGTCGTGGCCAGGTTCCGCTGCAGGCGCTTGATCTCGATCCGCATCTGCCCGCGCAGCTTGGCGTCCAGGTTGCTCAGCGGCTCGTCGAACAGGAACGCCTTCGGCTGGCGCACGATGGCGCGGCCCATGGCGACGCGCTGGCGCTGGCCGCCCGACAATTGCCGCGGGCGCCGGTCGAGGAAGGGCTCGATCTCGAGAATCCGCGCGGCTTCGGTGACGCGCCGGTCGATCTCGTCGCGCGGCGTGCCGCGGTTCTTCAGCCCGTATTCGAGATTGCCGCGCACCGTCATATGCGGATAGAGCGCGTAATTCTGGAACACCATGGCGATGTCCCGCTCCGCCGGTTCCTTGGCGTTGACCACGGTGCCATCGATGGAAATCGTGCCCTCGGTGATGGCCTCGAGACCGGCAATCATGCGCAGCAGGGTGGATTTGCCGCAGCCGGACGGGCCCACCAGCACCACCAGTTCGCCATCGGGTATGGCGAGGTCGAGGCTGTGGATGGCCGTGACGTTGCCGGCATAGACTTTCTTGACGCCTGATATGTCGATGCTTGCCATGGTGTTTATTTCTCGGTTTCGACCAGGCCTTTGACGAACAGGCGCTGCATCAGGATGACGACGAGGACGGGTGGCAGCATGGCCAGCATTACGGCCGCCATGACGAAGTTCCATTGCGGTTCGGCATCGGCGGTGGCCGCCAGCCGTTTGATGCCCATGACGATGGTGTAGTAGCGGCTGTCGGTGGTGACCAGCAGCGGCCATAGATATTGCACCCAGCCATAGATGAAGAGGATCACGAACAAGGCTGCGATATTGGTCCGGCTCAGCGGCAGCAGGATATCGCGGAAGAACTTGATCGGGCCGGCTCCGTCCACCCGGGCGGCTTCCATCAGTTCGTCCGGCACCGTCAGGAAAAACTGGCGGAACAGGAAGGTCGCGGTGGCCGAGGCGATCAGCGGGATGATCAGGCCGGGATAGGAATTGAGCATTCCCAGGTCCGACACCACCTTGAAGGTGGGGATGATGCGCACCTCGACCGGCAGCATCAGCGTGATGAAGATGATCCAGAACGCCAGCAGTCGGAACGGAAACTTGAAGAAGACGATGGCATAGGCGGAAAGGATCGAGATGACGATTTTGCCCACGGCGATGGAGATGGCCATCACCAGCGAATTGAGCAGCATGATCGAGAGCGGCGGTGCACCGGCGCTCGAAATGCCCTCGGTGAGCATGAAGCGGTAATTCTCGATCATGTGCGGGCCGGGCAGCAGGGGCACCAGCCCCCGCATGAAATCGCCGCTGCCATGGGTGGAGGCGATGAAGGCGATGTAGACCGGAAACACCACGATGACGACGCCGATAATCAGCACCAGGTGGGTCAGGAAAGCCAGGAAAGGTCGGTTTTCGATCATATTGGCCGCTCCCTAATACTGAATGCGCCGCTCGACATAGCGGAACTGGATTGCGGTAAGGGCGATGACGATGATCATCAGCACCACTGACTGGGCCGACGACGAACCGATGTTGAGGCCGAGAAAACCGTCGGTATAGACCTTGTAGACCAGCGTGTTCGTGGCTTGGGCGGGCCCACCTTGGGTCGTGGCGTCGATAATGCCGAACGTATCGAACATGGCGTAGTTGATATTGACGATCAGCAGGAAAAAGGTGGTCGGCGCCAGGAGCGGGAAGACGATGGTCCAGAACCGCTTGAACGGACCGGCGCCATCGATGGCGGCCGCCTCGATCAGCGATTGCGGCACCGATTGCAGTCCGGCCACAAAAAACAGGAAATTGTACGAAATCTGCTTCCAGCTGGCCGCGATGATGACGAGGATCATCGCGTCGACACCATCGACGCGGTGGTTCCAGCTGATGCCGACGGCGCGCAGCATGTAGGGCGCGATGCCGATGGTGGGATTGAACATGAACCACCACAGGATACCGACCACGACGGGCGCCACGGCGTAGGGCCACACCAGCATGGTGGTGTAGAGCCTGTTGGTGCGCAGAACCCGGTTCACCGCGACGGCGAGGATCAGCGACAGCGACATCGACAGTGCCGTCACGCTCACGGCAAAGATCGCGGTCTTGCCAACCGAGCTCAGATAGAGCGGATCGACGAATAGGCGGCGATAATTCTCGAACCACACGAAAGTGGTCTTGAAGCCAAACGGATCCTCGCGTTCGAACGAGGATTTGACGGCCTGCAGGGCGGGCCAGATGAAAAAGGCCAGGGTTACGGCCAGCTGCGGGACAAGCAGCACATAGGGCAGAATCTTGTTGGGGAAGGTGGTTCGCTTGGCCTGCATGCTCCGCCTCGTTCTATGCCGCTCCGGCGCAGCAGTGCTGTCGCCCGGATGCGGCCTGTGCTGGCGCTCCACCCTCGTGGGAGGGTGGAGCGGGCTTGGGGTGGAAGGCCTTACTGATTGGCGGCTTCGAAGTCGCGCAGGATCTGGTTGCCACGCTCGACGGCCGAATCCAGGGCTTCCTGGGCGGTCTTGGAGCCGGCCAGCATGGCTTCGAACTCTTCATCCACCACATTGCGGGCCTGGGTCAGGTTGCCGAAGCGCACGCCCTTGGAATTGGCCGTCGGCGTACCGCGGGTGATCTGCTGGATGGCGATGTCGGAGCCAGGGTTTTCGGCATAATAGCCTTGCTCCTGGCCCAGTTCGTAGGCGGCATTGGTGACCGGCAGATAGCCGGTGAACTGGTGCCACGCGGCCTGGACTTCAGGCTGGCTGAGATAGGTGAAGAACTGCGCCACGCCCTTATAGACTTCGGGATCCTTGCCATTCAGCGTCCACAACGTGGCGCCGCCGATGATCGAATTCTTCGGCTCGGTGATCTCGTCGTCATAATAGGGAAGCGGCGCGAAGCCGACTTCGAAGTCCTTGGCATTGTTGATGACGCCGGCGCGGCCGGCCGAGGAGTTCATGAAGATCGCGCATTCCTGGGCGTAGAACTTGGGAGCAGCATCCGCGCCACCAACCGGGCCGCCGTACTGGAACAGGCCTTCGTCAGCCCATTTCTTGAGATTGCCCCAATGCTTGACCTGCAGCGGGCCATTGAAAGTGAACTCGGTGCCGAGACCACCAAAGCCGTTTTCGAGCGTGCCGAACGGCTTGTCGTGGATGGCCGAGAGATTCTCGGTCTGGATCCAGGTGATCCAGGCGCTGCTGAGCGCGCAGGGAGCGGCGCCCGATTCCATGATCTGGCGGCCCATGGTCTCGAGTTCGCCCCAGGTCTTGGGCGGCGTCTCGGGGTCGAGGCCGGCTTTCTCGAACACATCCTTGTTGTAATACATGATCGGGGTGGAGGAATTGAACGGCATCGACAGGATGTTGCCGTCAGTATCGGAATAGTAGCCGGTGACCGGCGCGAGGAAGCCCGACGGATCCCACGGCTCGCCATTGTCCGCCATCAGCTGGTAGACCGGATAGACGGCGCCCTTGGCAGCCATCATGGTGCCGGTGCCCACTTCGAAGACCTGCACGATGGCGGGCTGCTCGTTGGCGCGGAAAGCCGCGATGGCGGCGGTCAGCGTCTCTGGATAGGTGCCCTTGTAGGTCGGGACGATCTTGTACTCGGACTGGCTCTCGTTGAAGCCGGTGGCGATTTCCTCGAGCTTCTTGCCGAGTTCGGCATCCATGGCATGCCACCAGGCAATCTCGGTTTGGGCGGCGGCCTGTGGAGCATGTGCCAATGCGGCGATCACGCCCGTCGTTATGAGCAGCGCTAGCTTCTTCATGGGGTGGTTCCTCCTGTTATTAAGCAAAGGATCTCCGTCCTCGCGTCGTTTAGTCGTAGCAACGCAATTTTCATTTGGCAAAGGAGATGTTCAAATGAACAAATATATCCCCTTGGAGACGAATGTCCGGCCCAGACCCTGGTGAATGCCCCTACGCCCCGGGGCTGAGAGCCCGGCAAAGCTTCTTGCGTGAGCTGGGCGCGAATGCATCAACGGCACCTGCTCATGACGGGTACTGGAGGAGACCTAGCTAAGGTCAGGACCGGCCGCGCCGCAGGTCGACGTCGAAATGTGGCGCTGCGCCATTGCCGAGATCGACAAAACGGCCCTGGACATTAAAGGTCTTCTCGATCAATCCGCTGGCCGCCAGGGGGCCCGCGGGTCCTTCAAAGGATAATCTGCCGCGATCGAGCAATATGATCCGGTCGGCAGCCATCATGGCCTGATTGAGGTCGTGGATGGCAAGAATGACGGTCACCCCGCGATCGCGGCTCAGCCGCCCGACCAATTCGAGCACCTCGACCTGATGACCGATATCGAGGAAGGATGTCGGCTCGTCCAGGATGAGGATTTCGGCCTCTTGCGCCAGCGCGGCAGCGATCCAGGCGCGTTGGCGTTCGCCACCCGAGAGTTCGCGTAGCCCCCGGCCGGCAAGATCGGTGAGGCCCGTGCTGTCCAGCGCCCAATCGATGGCCGCCTGGTCCCGCGGTCCATAGGCGCGCCAAAGGCCGACATGGGCAAAGCGTCCCTGCCGGACCAATTGCTCGACCGACATCTCCTCGGGCGCGATCGGTGCCTGCGGCAGGAAGGAGAGCCGTTTGGCCAGATCTCGGCGGCGCCAGCTTGCAAGGGCACGGCCATCAAGCGCCACGCTGCCGCTGTCGGGTCGCGTTAGCCCCGCCAGGGCATGCAGGGCCGTACTTTTCCCCGAGCCATTGGGCCCGATCAGCGCCAGCACCTCGCCCTTTTGCACCGATAGGGTCAGGGCCTGCAACGCTTGCCGGCGGCCATAGCTGACACTGATATCGGTGCATTGGAGCGACATGGCGGGTCTCACGGGGTGCGGCGCAGCAGGAATAAAAGGATTGGCGCGCCACCAATGGCCGTGACGACGCCGATAGGGATTTCCTGGCTGCCGCCGCTGAGACGGCCGACCAGGTCGCCGACCACGACCAGCGTTGCCCCCAGAAAAATCGTCAATGGCAGCACCAGGGCAAAGCGTCGCCCGGCGATGAAGCGCGCCAGATGGGGCACGACAAGCCCAACAAAGATCAGCGGGCCGACCGCGCCGACCGCGCTGGCTGCGAGCATGCAGGCGATCAGCAGGATGATGCTGAACTGGCGCCGATAGCTCAGCCCGAACGAGCGGGCCACATCTGCGTCGAAGCGCAGCATGTCAATCGTCCGCCGCAGCAGCGGTAGAGCCAAGAGCCCCAATAGCGTGAATGGCAGCAGGAAAACCACATGATCCCAGCTCCGCGCATAAAGGCTTCCCGCCAGCCATTGCATGACGATCTCGAGCCGCGCCGTGCCCCAGCCCGAAATAATCCCCATGGCCAGGGCATGCAGCACGGCGCCAACGGCAATGCCGCACAGCGTGACGCGGAGCGGGCTGAGGCCGTGGCGCATGGCGAGGAAATAGACCACCACACCCGCCAGGCCGCCGCCAAGGCAGCCCACCAGCGGCAGCCACTGCACCGGCAGCAAATACAGCACGTTCGGATCTGAATCGAAGCCATAGACGGCAAGAAACAGGAAGATGCTGATGGCGAGCGTCGCGCCCTGCGAAACGCCCATGATCGATGGGTCTGCCAGCGGATTACGGGTGATCGATTGCAGCAGCAGGCCCGCGACCGAAAAATGGATGCCGGCCAATAGGCCGGTGATCACCCGCGGCAGGCGGATATCGCCGATGATCAACCGGGCATCGGCCGAACCGTGCCCCAATAGGACATTGAGCACCTCGCCCGGCGGCATATTGACGACGCCCATGAACACCGCTGCCGTGCCGGCCAGCACGGCTATCGGCGCCAATATCCAGAGCGGCCAATCGGGAAAGCGGATCTGGATGGTGCTGGCGAGGTTCATGACCCTGCTCCGGCCGTGACGAAGCTGCGGCGCTGCACCAGATAGATGAAGAACGGCCCGCCGATCAGCGCGGTCAGGATGCTGATCGGCAATTCGCGGGGCGCGGCAATGGTGCGTGCCAGCACATCGGCGAGAACCAGTATCAGGCCGCCAAAGGCAAGGTTGAGGGCAATGCTCCAAGCCTCCCCGGCCGGCTTCATCAGCCGTACCAGATGCGGCACGGCCAAGCCGATAAACGCGATGGGACCGGCAACCGGGGTAATCCCGGCAATTGGAGCGACTGCAAACAACAAGAGCAGCAGTTTCCATTGCCCGAGCCGCACGCCCATGCCGGCGGCCACCCCATCGCCCAGCTTAAGCAGGGCGATGATCCGGTGGCTCAACAACGCACCAAAAATGCCCATGCTCACCCAGGGTAGCATGAAGACAACATGCCCCCAGGAGCGCCCCTGCAATCCGCCCGAAAGCCAGAACAGCACGGATGGCGATTGCGGCCCGCCCAGCAGCAGAACATAGGTGGTGATGCCGCCCAGAAAGAGCGAGATGGTGATGCCGCCCAGCGCCAGGTGGAGTGGCGACGCCTGACCGCCGCGCGCCACCCACAAGCAGGCGGCGGCCGCCGTCAGACCCCCGGCAAAGCCGATCGGCGGGTAGTAGATCGAAGAAATCGCGGGCAGGAAAATAAAGCACGATACGATGACGGTCACGGCGCCCGCCGTGACGCCGGTCAGGTCCGGCGCTGCAAGCGGATTGCGGGTGACCGATTGCAGCAGTGCACCCGATACGGCCAGCCCTGCGCCCGTCAGAAAGGCGGCAATGCTGCGCGGCAACCGCAAGGTCCACACGATAACGCCATCCAGTCCGTGATTGGGCGACAACACCGCAGCCAAGGCGGCAGGCAGCGTCATCGGCTTGGCGCCGGTCAGCAGCCCGGCAAAGCCGACAAATATCGCCAGGGCCAGTGCTATGGCAGCCAATGATGCGGAGCGCAGTTCGGGCTTCATGCGGCAGCCGCCGCTGATGGAAGTGCCATGGCGCTGCGTTCAAAGGTCACGACCATGCCCAGCGCCGTGACCACGAGCCCCAGCGCCAATCCCATCCAGATGCCGGCCGGTCCAAGATGGAACTGCAATCCAAGCAGCCATGCCACGGGCACGCCGACGACCCAATAGCCCACCATGGTCACCCAGAAGCCGATGCCGGCCCGCTGTACGCCGCGCAAGGCGCCGATCGCCACATTCTGCAAGCCATCGAATATCTGCATGGCAGCGGCGAGCGGCAACAGCGTCAGCGCGGTCGTGACCGCTGCCGTGTCGCCGAGGCCGAAAGCGGCAAGCAGGCTGTGCGGGAAGAGCAAGTAGAGCGCCGCAAACACCGCCATGATCGCGGCAACGACAACCAGGCCGGTACGACCCGCCCGCAGTGCCGCGGCAGCATTGCCACGCCCGACACCTTCACTGACCCCAATGGAGGTCGCGTGCGACAATCCGATGGACAGCATGAAGACGACATAGGTGATTTGATTGACCACGGCATGGCCGGCCAACGCCGCGGCGCCGAATGTGCCGACCATCAGGGTGATGACGGCGGTGAACCCGGCCTCCGAGCAGTAGGAACCCGCGGTGGGAATGCCGATGGCCAGCAATCGACGCACCGAATGCCAGATATCGGCACGCGCCACCGGCCGCTCAAAGCGGAACGAGGCATGCGTGACCCACACAATGGCTCCGAACTGCACCAGATAGGCGATGGAACTGCTGGCCGCCACACCGGCCGCACCCAGTCTGGGCAGGCCGAACGCGCCATAGATGAAGCCATAGTCGAAGGCGGCGTTGATCACGATGGTGGCCAGCGTGATGACCAACAACGAATTGGTTTTTCTGCGGCCGACCACGACCCCGCGATAGGCGTAGAACCAGAAGAGCGGGAAAATGCCGGGTGCGACCAGAACGAGATAATGCGCGGCAATGGCCGCAACGGCCGGGTCCTGGCCCAACTGCCCCAGCATTCCGCCACCCAATACAAAACAGCCCGCGGCCAGCATGGCGGTGCCGCTTGCCACAATCAGCGCGGCGAGCAGATGGGCCGAGGCAACACCCTCGCGCTGGTCGGCCGCCACCAGATTGGAGATACCAACGATCAGCCCGAAACCCATGGTGCGGAGCAGGTTGAACGCGAAGAAACCGAGCGCGCCGCCGGCCAGGGCTTCGCCACCGAGCCAGCCCAGCATGACGATATCCGTCGTGGAAATCGCCACCTGGGCAAGCTGGACCAGCGACAGGGGCAGCGCCAGGCCAACAATATGCCGGGCTTCGCGCAGGCTGGGCAGGGAATTGGTCAAGAACGGCAATCCTGTGCGGAGGCAATGGCGGACCCGGAGGTCCGCCATGGTCAGCTATTTAACGCTTGCTGGGATGATCTTGGCCGCTTCGGCCCGGATATCGGGCATGGGGAACGTATCGGGATAGAGATAGTGCGCGGCTTCGCGCAGCACCATTTCGCGGGCAATCGGACCATGCGCCTCGACCCATTCGTCCCCGACATAGAAGACCCGGTTATTCTTGACCGCCGACAACATCTGCCAGATCGGATTGTTCTCGTGCGGCCGATCGGGGCCGTAATCATAGACGAAGATGACTTCGGGATCCGCGGCCAGCATGGCTTCCAGGCTCATCTCAAGGCCGAAATTATCCGGGATATGCGGGGTCGGATTGTGGCCGGCAATGTTCTCGCCGCCCAGCGCAGTGACGATCGCGGCCGTCATGTTCTCGGTGTAGAATGTCCATGGCGCGTCGCCGCCCCACATCACCTGGAAGCGCGGATGCACGTCCTTCGGCGCCTGGGCCGCGAATTCCTCGATATGCTTCTTGAAGTCGGCATTGAGCTGCTGGGCCCGCTCGGGTTGGCCCAATATGGTGGCCAATTGGGTGATCGAGCGGTCGCTGTCGGAGAAGAGCTCCAGATTATAGGCCAGATAGGGCGCGATATTCTGGTATTGGGCGGCATTGCCCTCGGTATAGCGGCGCATGGCGACGATGACATCGGGCTTGGCTTGCGCCAGCAGTTCCAGATTGGGCGTGGCGCGCTGGCCGATCTGGGGCACATCGTCGAGGTAATCGAGCAGGAAGTCGGGGTTGCGGCCCTCCACCATATAGGTCGTTGCCACCGGCTTGATGCCCAGGGCAAGAGCAACATCGGCGGCAAAATACGACACCGACGCCACGCGCTTGGCGCCGGCGGGCACCGTCACGGCAATTCCGCGATCGTCCACGAATGACATTTCCTGAGCCCCGGCAGCCGTGCTGGCCAATAGCGCCAGACCGAGGACAGCGACACCAGCGCGAACCGGAGAGATGAAGGAAGACATCGAGAATTGCATATGCCCGCAGGCTCCGATAAATGTGATCATCAAAGTCAAGTTAGCGCAATAACACCACCCAAATGGCGCCACGCAATCGAAAGCTCGTCACGCCTGCATGACAAAAACTCAATCAGTGTCGCGACGCCTGCCATCGCTCAACGCCTTGCCGGCCTTCTCGGCGGCGGCCAGGCTGTGCAGCATTTCGCTGGCGGCCAGGGAATTATGCGTGACGCCGGGGGCCATCAGCCGGCAGATCAAATCGCTCGAGGAAAGCCTTGGGTCCCAGCTGTTCCGGCGCGGGCATAATTCGATCGTGCTGACCGAGGCCGGGCACCGGTTTCTCGCCCATGTCAACGGCGCCCTAGCGATGCTGCAGACCGGCGCCAGCACCATCGTGCCGGATCGCTCGCAGCTATCGATCCGCGCTCCAATCACCTTGGCCAGGCGGTGGTTGATCCCGCGCATCCGCTCCTTCTGCCAGGAAAATCCCGGCGTCGACATTGCCATCCACTCACTGGCGCTTGGCGATGCTGCAGCCGCCGACATCACCATGACCTATGTGAGAGCCACCGATGCCACCGCGCTCTCGCAGGCCTTCCTGCTCGACCGCACCATGGCCGTGTGTTCACCGCAACTGCTGGCTTTGCGAGGACGCAGCCTTGCACCCGCCGAGCTGCTTGGCCTGCCATTACTGCTCGATACCGGCGACGCATGGTCCTGGCGGCGGTGGTGTGCGGCGGCCGATATCGGCTTTCACCCCCGCGGCGGCAGCATAACGCTCGATACCGACGAGGCGTCCATCGACGCCTGCCTGTCCGGATTAGGCGTCGGCCAGGCCAGTCCATCCTTCATCGAAAAGGAATTGCGGAGCGGGCAACTCGTCGCGCTCTGCGCCGACGTGGCGCCTATTGTGGGCGCATATTCATTCGCCCATGCGCCCAAAAGCCTGCTCGCCGGCCAATTCGTCTCATGGCTGCAAACCCAGAACGACACGGCCAAGGCCGCATTCGATATCGCTGCTGCCTAGTACACCCACAGCGCCCCTGGCGTTAAAAAGTCCGGCGGCGAAGAAGTGAATAACTTCGCCCATGATCAACGATCATGGCAGGCGCCGAGGAGGGTTCAAGGGGTCAGCAACCATCCAGGTATGCCTTACCCCTGAAGCCGGCCCGCCTTCATTTCCTGGGCCAAGTGGCGGCAGGCGCGCATGGTCAGGGCCATGATGGTGAGCGTAGTGCCGGCCACGCCGCTGCTGGCAAAGGCGCTGGCGTCGGTGACGAAGAGATTGGGCACGTCCCAGCTCTGGTTGGAGCCATTGAGCACCGATTGGTCGGGCGCGCGGCCCATCCGCGCGCCGCCGGCCTCGTGGATCGCCGCGCCCATGACCATGGTCTTGGTGAACATGCGGCGGAACAGGAAGCGGCTCAGCGGGTCGGCATCGGGATAGGCGCCGCGACCCTTTTCGACCAGGCCCAGGGGCGAGCCGATGAATTCGAGCTCCCCGCCGGTTTCTTCGACCATTTCGGTCAAGGTAGCCAATTGCCTGGTCAATGTCGCCTCGTCGGCGGCACCCATCTTGCAGCGGATATGCGGCACGGCAATGCCCCAGGCGTCCTTGCGCTTGGGATCGATGGTGACGCGGTTCTCGGCCGTGGGCTGCATGACGCCGAAGCCGAAGAACGACAGCCGCGCATGGCCCGAGGAGCCGGTTGGATAGCGCCCGATCGAGCCCTGAAAATTGAATTCGCTTGCCGCCATGCCGTCCTTTCCGACAAAGCGAGGCACGAAAATGCCCCCCGATGGGCCATAGAACGGGTCCGGCGGCGCGGTATCGGCGCTCGCGGCGCCCTTGGCCCTGGGATAGGAGCCGGTGGCGATGCAGGGCAATTGATCCATGAAATAGCGGCCCAGCGTGCCCGAACTATTGCCCAGCCCGTTGGGATGGCGGGCCGAGGCCGAATTGAGCATCAGGCGGATGCTCTCGACCGGAGAGGCACAGAGCACCACGGCCGAGGCGGTGATGGTGCTGCGCTGGCCGGTCAGCCGGTCGATGATTTCGGCGCCGATGGCGCGTCCGGTCTGCTCGTCGGTGAGCACCTTATGGGCAATGGCATTGTAGCGGATATCGAGATTGCCGCTGGCCATGGCGTCACGCAGCGGGCGCAATATGCGGGTCGGTTCCGGCCCGATATAGCGCCAGGTGATCACCCGGCGATCCGGCCATTTGCCTTCGAGATCGGCCTTGAACAGCTGCTCGGCCTCGGTCAGCCGCGCCTCATGGGTATAGACGCTGTCGGGCTGGGTCGGGACATTGTCGTCGCGGCCGTAGATTTCGAGGCAGCGCTCCACCTCTTCGTAATAGGGCACCAACTCGTTGTAGGAAATCGGCCAATCCTCGCCGCGCCCGGTGCGGCTGCGCGTCTTGAAGTCATCGTCGGTCCAGCGCAGCAGCGCCCGCCCGAATGTATGGGTGCGCCCGCCGGCCTGGCGGCCGCGGATCCACACGAAGGGGGCATCGGGCGGGGTCGTATAGGGATGCTGGCGATCGTTGACGAACAGATTGCGCATGCGCATGTCGAAATAGGCGGCGCGGGCCTGAACCCCCTGCCCGCTCAACGTCGCCTTGGCGCGTTGCCACAGATTGATATCCGATTGCCGGATCTTGCTCTTGACCTCGAAATCCCTGGGGCCGATTTCCGGCCCTGCTTCCAGCAGCACGACCTTGAGGCCCTGGGCGGTCAATTCGCGGACGGCAAACGAGCCCGACGCACCTGAGCCGATAACCATCGCGTCGAACTGGGCTTTAGACATCTATCGGCTTTCTGTGATGGGGAACTAGGATGGATCGGGCAGCAGCGCGCGCACGCTTTGGCGCAGCACCAATTGGCAGGGCACTTCGGTCCGCAGGGGTGGGTTCGGGAGTTCGCCAAGGGCCATGTCGATCACCAGATCGACGGCGCGCCGCCCCATTTCGGCGGTGGATTGCTGCACCGTGGAGAGGCTGGGCGTCATGAAGGCACCCACGGCCGCGCCGTCGAAGCCGACCACCGAGACATCGCCCGGCACGCTCAGCCCGCCATCGACGACGGTTTTGATAAAGCCGATGGCGGTGTCGTCATTGGCGCAAACCACCGCGGTTGGGCGCTCCTGCGGCGGCAGGGACAGATAAAGCTGCCCGGCATTGATGCCGCCGCTGAAGCTGAAATCCCCCTGCATGGTGCTAAGGTCATCCGGCGCGAGGCCGCTACGCTGCAGGGCGAGGCGCACGCCCTTGAGGCGTTCGACGTCGTGGTAATTGTCCGGCCGGCCGTGAATATAGAGAAATCGGCTGTGGCCCAGGCCGACCATGGCCTCCACGGCCTCCCCGATCGCCGCGCTGTCATTGCTGATCACGCTGGGCACATTCTGGGCGCTCATGTCGAAATGCAGCGAGACCAGCGGCAGGCCGGCCTGCAACAGGTTGCGATCACCGATGCTGGGGACAGGCGTTGCCATCAGCAGCACACCCGATATCGTGCCGCCAAAGGCCAGCGCCAGAATATGCTCGTCGGTCTGGGCTTCGCGGGAAACATTGGCGATGACTAAGGAATAGCCGCGCGCCGTCAAAGCTGCAGCCGCCGAGCGCAGCACTTCGAGCACGGTCTGGGAGGCGCCGATGTAGAGCTCATCGGGCAGCACGATCATGATGGTGCGCGTCTGCCCGATGCGCAGATTGCGCGCGGTCTGGTTGACGATATAGCCCAGCTTGCGGGCGGCGGCCTCGACCTTGAGGCGGGTCGGCTCGGCGATTCGCCCCGGCATGGTCAGTGCGCGGCTGACCGTGGATGGTGCCACCCCAGCCTCGCGCGCCACATCGGCAACGGACGGTGCAGATATCCGGTCAGGCGTTGATTTTTTGCTCATCGCTATCCCTCCTCCGCCCTTCTTGCCGGTAAAAATCGTGCGCCGTCAAACACGTAGCTAAGCCTAATTTTGGTGCAGTTTTTCCGCTTGCGCACCAAAACGCCATGTGCAATCAATATCGCGTTGGCAATCGATTGCCAATCCAAAAACATTCAGATCGATATAACAAAACGCCGCAATGTTTTGCCGGCGTCGAGTAGGAGCGCGCCGTGACGCTGAACGCCAAAATAGACATGGCAGTTGATCTTGTAACTTTCTTCCACCCTGAATTCTGGGGTGTTGGAAATCACGGCGACATTCTTGCTCTGGCCGAATCAAAACCTGAATTGTTCTGGAACAAAATTCTCGACACTGTCGCTGCAGCCGGGCTGCGCGGTATCGAGCCCACCTTTTCCCCGTTCAACTGGCAGCACGCGATCAAGACTTTCGGTTCCGTTGCCGGCTTCTCCCGGGCCATGGAACAGCGCGGGCTGACGCTGGCCAGCGGCTTCTTTGCCGATCTCGAACATGGCAGCGACATTGCCGATCCGGCGGTCCGCTCCAAGCTGTTCGATCTGGTCAAAGCGTATGCCGAAGTGATTGCCGCCTGCGGCGGCGATGCCATGGTGGTGGGCCTGCCCATGCGCCGCACCCGCGACGCCGAACCGCCGCTATTTGTCGACCTGCCCTATGCCCAGCGCATCGCCGAAGTGATCAACGAGCTGGGCGCGCTGACGCTGCGCCAGGGGGTCAAACTCGCCCTCCATACCGAGGCCCATTCGGTGTTCTGCACCTCGCGCGATGTCGATCTCTTCATGCTGTTGACCGACCCGCTCTATGTCGGCTTCTGCCCTGATGCCGCCCACCTGCTGGGTTCGGGCGCCGATCCGGTCGTGGTTACCACCCGCCATATCGACCGGTTGGTCGTGGCGCATTGGAAAGACGCCACCGGCGTCATGCCCTTCGATATTCCCATCGATGCCAGCATCCACGATAGCCACCAGGCCTATTTCTGCCGCCTGGGCGCGGGGCGCGTGGATTGGCCGGCCTGGGCCCGCATGTATCGCGACCACAATATTTCCGGCTGGGCCGTCCTTGAACTGGATGCCGCCGCCGATCCCCTGTCCGAAATGATCGCCTCACGGCAATTCGTCGAGACCGCTCTGCTCCCCATCATCGGCTAAAGCGCGACGGCCCGCCCGCTCGCTCTGTGCAAGGAAGGACTACCCCCAATGCGTCTACTCCTGCCTAGTCTCACCGCCCTGTTGCTGGTTTCGGCCGCCCAGGCCCAGGACCTCACCGCCGAAGTCGCCCATTCCTGGACGTCGGGTGGTGAAGCCGCCGCGGTCAAGGTCATCTCCGATGCCTTTACCGCGCGTGGCGGCAAATGGGTCGACTGGTCCGTGGCTGGTTTTGAAAGCGCCAACGCCGCCTATATCAGCCGCCTGCTTGCCGGCGATCCGCCGACCGCCAAGACTGCCGTTGCCGGGCCCGAAGTTACCGAACTGATCGCGCAAGGGTTGATGAACGACATCGACACCGCCTTCCACACCGCCGTGCCCGATGGCGTGGTGCCCCAGGTGGTGCTCGACGCCATCACCGTGGACGGCAAGGTCTATATGGCGCCCACCGGCATGCATGCGGGCAGCTGGATGTTCTATTCCATGCCGGTGTTCGAAAAGGCCGGCATCACCGAAGCCCCGACCAGCTGGGACGAATTTTTCGCCGCCATGGACAAGATCAAGGCGGCGGGCCTGGTGCCGATCGCCTGGGGCGGCCAATCCTGGCAGGAAGGCATCGTCTTTCATGCCGTGGTGCTCTCCACCATTGGCGCCGAGGCCTTTACCCGGCTCTATAAGGACAGCGACCTGTCGGTCATCGACACGCCGCAATTTGCCGAGGCGGTCAATGTCTTTGGCCGCATGCGCGACTATGTCGATGCCGGTGCCGCCGGCCGCAACTGGAATGACGCTACCGCCATGGTGATCCGCGACGAAGCCGGGGTGCAATTGCTGTCCGACTTCATCAAGGGCGAATTCACCACGGCCGGCGAGAAGCCCGGCGTCGATTATGGCTGCGCCCTCACCCCGGGCACGGATTCGCTGATCTTCCTCGCCGATGCCTTTACCTTCCCCAAGACCGGCAATGCCGACGAGGACAAGGCGCAGGCGCTGCTGGCCGAAACCATACTTGACCCCAAGGTGCAGGCCGATTTCTCGGCGCTCAAGGGCTCGCTGCCGATCCGCACCGATGTGGACACCTCCGGCCTTGATGCCTGTGCGCAAAAGGCCGTCGAATTGGTCAAGCAGGACAAGATCGTTCCCGACGCCGCCATGACGCTCTCGCCCGCCATCAATGGCGGCTTCAAGGATGCCGTGGGCGCCTTCTTTGCCGATCCTTCGATGACCAGCGAAGCCTTTATCGAGCAATACAAGGCCGCTTTCGCCAATGGTTGATCAATCGGGCGCGCGCTCCATTGCGTCACCCCCCGCCCGACCCAAGGCTATCGGCAGGCTTCGCCTGCCGGTGGCCGCCATGGCGGCGCTGACGCCGGCCTGGCTGATTATCCTCCTGGTCTATCTGGGTACTACCGTGTGGACGGTGCAGATCTCGCTGACCAAGTCGCGCATGCTGCCGTCCAACGAGTTTGCCGGCCTGTCGCAGTATCAGCGCCTGTTCGGCACCGCGCGCTGGTCCAATTCCATCGAGAACGTGCTGACCTTCGGCGTGGTTTACGTGCTGGGCGCCATGGTGGTCGGCCTGCTGCTCGCCATAGCCATCGATCGCCGCGTGCGCTTTGAAAGCGCCTGGCGCACCATGTTTCTCTATCCCTACGCGCTGTCCTTCATCGTCACCGGCCTGATGTGGCAATGGCTGATGAACCCCGAAATCGGCATCCAGGCCACGGCGCGCGCCGCGGGACTGGGCTGGTTCACCTTCGATTGGACCACCCGCTCGGACATGGCCATCTATGCGGTGGCACTGGCCGGCATCTGGCAGAGCGCCGGGCTGGTCATGGTGCTCATGCTGGCCGGGCTGCGCGGCATCGACGCGGATCTGTGGCGCGCCACCCGCATCGAGGGCATCCCGATGTGGCGCACCTATTTCACCATCGTGCTGCCCCAGCTTGGTCCCTCTGTGGCGACCGCCTTCATGCTGCTGACCATGGGCGCGGTGCGCACCTTTGATCTGGTGGTGGCGCTGACCAATGGCGGCCCCGGCCAATCCACCGAAGTGCCGGCCAAGTTCATCATGGACAGCCTGTTCGCCCGCCAGGATCTGGGCCTCGCCACCGCCGGCGCCACCGTGATGCTGTTCACCGTGATGGCCGTCACCATTCCCATTCTTTATGCGCGCGATATCTGGGCGCGCCGCCAGAACGGAAGGCTCTGATGCGCGATCCCTTTCCCGCCACGGCCCGTGGCCAGCGCCCGCAACGGCTGACCACTGCGCGCATCGGCCTTTATGCTTTTCTGCTCATCGCCGCGCTGTTCTTCCTGCTGCCGGCCTATGTGATGATCGTCACCTCGTTCAAGAGCATGGGCGAAATCCGCTCGGCGCAGATCTTTGCCCTGCCGCATATGCTCGACTGGTCCTTCTGGCTCAAGGCCTGGTCGAGCGCCTGTGCCGGGGTGAATTGCAACGGCGTCAGCGTCGGCTTCTGGAATTCGGTCAAGATCACCGTGCCCGCCACCATCCTGTCGGTGCTGCTCGGCGCCGTCACCGGCTATGCCCTCTCGTTCTGGAAGCCGCCGGGCTCCAAGCTGCTGTTTGCTGCCATCACCATTGGCGGCTTTATCCCACTGCAAATCTTCCTCTTTCCCATGGTGCGCGCCACCGCGGCCCTCGGGCTCTATAATTCGCTGGGCGGCATCGTGCTGGTGCATGTGGTGTTCGGCCTGCCGCTGACCACGCTGCTGTTCCGCAATTACTATGCCGCCATTCCGGTGGAGCTGTTCAAGGCGGCGCGCGTCGATGGGGCCGGCTTTTGGCGCATCTTCTTTGCGCTGATGCTGCCGCTGTCGCTGCCCATGCTGGTGGTGGCCGGGCTGATGCAGATGACCGGCATCTGGAACGATTTCCTGCTCGGCCTGGTCTTTGCCGGCCGCGACAATCTCCCCATGACGGTGCAACTCAACAATATCGTCACCACCACGACCGGCCAGCGGGAATACAATGTCCATATGGCCGCGACCGTGCTGACCGCGCTCGTTCCGCTGGTCGCCTACTTCGTCTCCGGCCGCTGGTTCGTCCGCGGCATCACTGCCGGTTCCGTAAAAGGTTAGCTGCCATGCCCGTTCCCGTTTCCCTGCGTTCCGTCGCTATCGGCTATGGCAGCACCGCCGTGGTCAAGGATTTCGATCTCGAAATCGCCGCCGGCGAATTCCTCGTCCTGCTGGGGCCGTCGGGCTGCGGCAAATCCACCCTGCTCAATGCCATTGCCGGTCTGTCCGATCTTTCGGATGGCGAAATCTGGATTGGGGAGCGCAACGTCACCTGGGCCGATCCCAAGGACCGCGGCATCGGCATGGTATTCCAGTCCTATGCGCTCTACCCCAATATGAATGTCGAAAAGAACCTCAGCTTCGGGCTGCAGGTGGCCGGCATGGCCAAGGACGAAATCGCCCGTCGGGTCAAGCGCACGGCGGCAATCCTGCAGCTCGAGCCCTATCTGCAGCGCCGCCCGGCCGCACTGTCCGGCGGCCAGCGCCAGCGCGTGGCAATCGGGCGGGCTTTGGTGCGGGATGTCGACATCTTCCTCTTTGACGAACCGCTCTCCAATCTCGACGCCAAATTGCGCACCGAGTTGCGTGTCGAAATCAAGAAGCTGCACCAGGAACTGGGGAGCACCATGATCTACGTGACCCATGACCAGGTGGAAGCCATGACGCTGGCCGACCGCATCGCCATCATGCGCGACGGCGTCATCCAGCAATTGGCCAGCCCGCGCGAAATCTACCACCGCCCGGCCAATCTGTTCGTCGCCGGCTTTATCGGTTCGCCAGCCATGAACCTGATCTCGGGCGCGCTGCTGCCCAAGGCGGGCAAGACGTTCTTTCGTTCGGAATTGGGCACGTTCGAGCTGCCCCAAGCAGCGGCGCAGGCCGGTGAGGAACGCACCACCATCGCCGGGTTGCGGCCCGAACAGATTGTGCTTGGAACCGCTTCGGGCCTGCCGGGCTTTGCCGCCAAGGTCAGCGTGATCGAAGCCATGGGTCCCGACACGATCCTGTGGTGTGAGGCTGAAAGCGGCGTCTTCAGCGTGCGCATGCCGGGCGATTTTGCCGGGGCGGTTGGCGACAGCGTGACGCTGGGCCTCGACCTCGCCACTGCGTCCTATTTCGACAGCGCTACCGGCAAGCGGCTTTAGTCCGGGGTCACCGCCCCGCTGGCAAGATCCACCTTGAAGCGCGTGGCGGGCAGCCGGGTCCCATAGCGCACCATCATGCCAAAAAACCGGCCCAGTTGCCGCTCGACCGATCCCTCCGGCCAATCGCGCGTGGCAAATAGTGCGGCGAGATCGGCATAGGCCGCCAGCCGGGTGGCCCCGATATCGGCCAGCGCCAGATCGCTGGCCTTGCGCAGCTTGTACCAATCCACCACCGCCGCCATGAACGGCAATGCTGCCATGTCGGGCGCCAGCACGCCACCGGCCAGTTGCGCCAAAGCGCCAAGATTGACGCTTTCGACCATGCGGCGCAGGTCCTCGGGCCATTCGCGCGGCAGGTAGCGGTCGCGTACCAGTAGATCGAGATGCCGGCTGATGAAGCCGAAATGATCGCCTGCCGCGCGCAGCCCCTCATCGTCATAGCCCGTCACCGCGCATTCGGCGGCATAGCGGGCAAAGCCCACATCATAGCCGGCCACATCGCGCAGCATCACGGTCTCGACCTGCAGCGTTTCCGCCGATAATTCGCAGAGCTTGTAGGCCGGCGGAAACGCTACCGGCGCCGGCACCGCCAGGTTGAGCAGATAGCTGCTATCAGCCGCGAAGCGCGCCGTGTCATTGATATGCCAATGGCCGCTGAAATGCAGCTTTACCCCCGCCTGGAGGAACGCTTCCGACACCACCGGCGCGGGCATGCGGCGCGCGAATGTGGTTTTACCCAGCAGAGCCAGTTCTTCGTCAATCGTGCCATTGAGCGGATCGACCACCGGATAATGCGAGAACACCACCAATTGCTTGCCCAATTGCTGCGCCCGCGCCGCAACATCGGCGGCCCAGGCCAATAGATGCGGCTTGAGCTCCAGTGCGGCGTTCCAGCCTGCCTCCGAGCAATCGGCAAATCCGTCGCCCTCCGGGCGATAGATATTGGCGTCGAGCGAGAGCAGCCACAGGCCCGACAGCGGCTCCACCAGATAGGAGGCGTCGACCGTGTCCACGCTTTGGCTGCCGTTTTCTGAGGTTGCGGTATAAAGCCGGCTGGCCAGCGCATCGTCGCTGCCAAAGGGGCTTTCCCAGTGGATATCCTCGGGGTGGCGCATGAAGCCCATCTGGCCCAAGGCGGGCACGACGCGATCGTAACCGCCGGCAAACATGGCTTCGGTCACCACACGGCTCGCGGCCTGGGGATCGCTTGCCGCAATATCGCTGGTCACCAGGTCATAGCGCCCATCTGTGCGCAGGATGCGCTTGGATTGATGCCGCCCGGCGCGGGCGAACAGGTCGTGATTGCCCACCGTCATGAAGAAGCGCATGCCGAACCTGGCCGTGTAGCTCTCGAGCAAAGCCACCGCGCCATCCACCGCATAGGCCTGCCCGTCATCGGTCAGATCGCCCACGATGATGACCGTCTTGATGCCATCGGCGGCAATCTGGTCGAGTGCAGCGCGGAAGGCCGGCGCGCTTTCGTTGAACACGCGGGTGGATTCAGCCGTGTCGATCAGGCTGCGCAGGAACAGCTGATCGCCGGCCCCGGTGAACCCGGCATCATGGAAATGCGGATCGGCAATAACGGCAAAACGCATCACGCTGGCTGGCCCCGCCGGGCTTCCCAAATCCATGCCGAAGCCGGATCGGCGGTTTCCATGGTCTGCTCCAGCGCGACGCTCATCTTAGTCAACTCCAATGCAAAACCGTCTTTGCACGCGCGTGCAAAATGGTCAATGCAGAAGCGGCGGGCAGGGCAAAACGCGTGGAAAGAGTGGGGAACACTTGCGCCGTTGAGGCATTGGTCCCTGGAGTTTTTCACGGAGGACAACCATGCCCGACCGCTTCACCATGCAGGATCCCCGCCACCAATATCCTGCTCCGCCCTTTCCCGCCCAGCCGCAATCGCCGCCGGGCATTGTGGGCAAAATGGAGCCTGCGCCGGATCATGGCGAGGAGAGCTATGCAGGCTTCGGGCGGCTATTGGGCCGCAAGGCGCTGATCACCGGCGGCGATTCGGGCATCGGCCGGGCGGCCGCCATCGCCTATGCCCGCGAGGGCGCCGATGTGGCGATCAATTTCCTGCCCGAGGAGATCGAGGACGCCAATGAGGTGATCGGCTATATCGAAAAAGCCGGCACCAAGGCCGTGGCCCTGCCCGGCGATATTTCAAATGAGCAAACCTGCAAATCCATCGTCGCCGATGCGGTGGAGCAATTGGGCGGGCTCGATATCCTGGTCATCAATGCGGCCCGGCAGCAGGCGCGGGAATCGGTCGAGGAGGTCACCTCGGCCGATTTCGACAAGACGCTGAAGACCAATCTTTACGCCCTGCACTGGCTGGCCCGGGCCGCGACGCCGCATCTGCCGCCGGGCGCAGCGGTGATCACCACCACCTCGATCCAGGCTTATGAACCATCGGCTCACCTGCTCGACTATGCCACCACCAAGGCCGGCATTGCGGCCTATACCAAGGCGCTGGCCGAACAGCTGATCGAGAAAGGCATTCGCGTCAACGCGGTGGCGCCTGGTCCGTTCTGGACGGTGCTGCAGCCCAGCGGCGGTCAATTCCCCGAAAAGGTCAAAACCTTTGGGCAGGACAGCGCCTTTGGCCGGCCGGGACAGCCGGTCGAACTGGCGCCGATCTATGTCCTGCTGGCCTCCCAGGAAGCCAGCTTCATAACCGGCGAGGTGTTCGGGGTCACCGGCGGCAAGGGCATCGCCTAGCATGGCGCATGAGGAACCCTGGTATCTCGATGCGGTGTTCTATGCCATCGACGTCAAGCGGTGCTGACGCCGATGGCGACGGCATTGGTGACTTTCCCGGCCTGACCAGCAAAATCCCCTATCTGTCCGATCTGGGCGCGACCTGCATCTGGCTACTGCCATTCTTTGCCTCGCCCGGCCGGGACAATGGCTATGACGTCAGCGACTATTACCGCATCGATCCACGGCTGGGCACGACCCAGGATTTTCTCGATTTCCTGCATGCAGCGGGCGAGCGCGGTATCCGGGTGATCATTGACCTCGTGGTCAATCACACCTCCGACGAGCACCCCTGGTTTGAGGCGGCACGGCGCGACGAGCGCTCCCGGTTTCGGGATTATTACGTCTGGAGCGGGGAGGCCCCACCCGTCAAACCCGACGATCAGTCGGTCTTTCCCGACGACGAGCCCACGATCTGGACCTATGACCAGGTCGCGCATGCTTTTTATTATCACAAGTTCTATCGCTTCCAGCCCGATCTCAATACCGGCAATCCGGCCGTGCTCGATGCCATCGAACATGTCATGGACTATTGGCTGTCGCTGGGGGTCGCCGGGTTCCGGCTGGACGCCATTCCGTTTGTCATCGGTCAGAACGGGTTATCCTCGGCCGATCCGGACAATCCCGATGGCGTGCTGCAACGGTTCAACACCTATATTCAGGACCGCCGTCCAGGCGGCCGGCTGGTGGGCGAGGTCAATTTGCCGCCCGCCGAAACCGGGCGCTATTTCGGCCAGGGCGACTAGCTCGGCCTGCTCTTTAATTTCCTGTTGCCCTGCTACGTCTTTGCCGGGCTCGCCACTGAACAGGCCGGGCGCATTTCCGAGGCACTGGACCTGTTGCCCGAGCCGCCGCCCGATTGTGGCTGGGCCAATTTCCTGCGCAACCTGGACGAGCTGGATTTCTCGCAAGTGCCGTCCGATGTCAGGGCGGAGGCCTTTGCCGCCTTTGCCAAAGACCCCAAGGCCGTGGTGCATGACAGGGGCATCAGGCGGCGCATCGCCCCGATGCTGGATGGCAATCGCCAGCGCATCGCCATGGCGCTGAGCCTGACCCTGTCGCTGCCCGGCGCATCCGTGCTGGTCTATGGCGATGAAATCGGCATGGGCGACGATCTCTCCCAACCCGACCGCGTGTCGGTCCGCTCGCCCATGCAATGGACCTCTGGCAAGAATGGCGGCTTTTCCAAAGCCGCGCCATCCAAGCTCATCCAGCCGGCGATTGATGAGGGCCGCTTTGCCTATCGCCACGTCAATGTCACGCAGCAGGCGGACGATCCGGCCTCCCTGCTCGGCCAGGTCAAGGCGCTGATCCGCGCCAAGCGCGGCGTGAGCAAACTGCTGCGCGGCCGCGCCTTGCCGGTATCGAACGACAATCCGGCAGTGCATGTCCGGGCGGTTGGGGACGGCGTCAATCTGGTGCTGCTCGCCCATAACCTGTCCGGCCAGAAGCAGGATATTGCGCTCGGCTTCGGCGAGCATTTCTCGGCCCAGCTATCCGACCTGCTTGGCCGGGACACGTTCGATGTCCACGACACATTGGCCTTGTCCCTGCCACCCTATGACTATCGCTGGCTGCAAGGCGCCAAGCGGAATTGGCCCGCTTAGGAAACCGCTGCGATCAAGGCGCGTTTAGCTCAGGCAAGACGAAGAGGTGAAACCATGACCACCGACTTCACGCTGCTGGCCAAGGTTCTGGTCGACCAGCATTATGCCGCGGGGCCCGATCGGCTCAAGGAAGTGCTGGCCCAGGCGCTGGCCGAGGCATCGGCTCCCGCACAACCGGACGGCCAGCCGCGCGAGCGATTGCTGGCCGAGGTTGCCGAACTCGAAAAGACCTCCCAGCGCGGTTCCGAATAGGGCGGCCCCGATCCCGGCGCATGCAGCCACTGATCATACAGCAAGCGCGGAACGCTCCGCCGCGTCCGCTCGTTTATGGCTGCATTCCCAATTGGATAACCCGCCATGACGTCTCTCTTCGGCCCCCGTCTTGAGGGCTCGGCCACCGAATTCCGCCTCTGGGCGCCCAGCGCCAAAACTATTGAAGTGATATTTCCCGACAGACCGCCTGTTGCGCTCGATAAAGGCGAGAAAGGATTCTGGTCCGCGCGCGTCCCCGATTGCGGCGCCGGAACCCGCTACAAATTCCGCGCGGGCGAGCTGGAATTTCCCGACCCTGCCGCGCGGCAGCAGGATGGCGGCACGGCAGGCTGGAGCATTGTGTTGCCTCCGTTACAGCCGAGCGGCCGCGACCAGCCGCTGCGGCCCTGGCATGAGACCATTCTATGCGAAGTGCATGTCGGCACGGCTTCCCCCGAAGGCACCTTCCGGGGTCTGGCCAACCGGCTTGAGCATTTCCGCGATGCCGGTTTCACCGCGCTCGAAATCATGCCGATCAACGCATTTCCGGGCACGCGCAATTGGGGCTATGACGGCACGCTGATCTTTGCCCCGGCCGAGGCCTATGGCAGCCGCGACGAGCTACGCCAACTGGTCGATCGCGCCCATGAATTGGGGCTCTGCCTGATCCTTGACGTCGTCTACAATCATTTCGGCGATTTCGACAATTTCATCCAGCGCTATGCGCCGGAATGGTTCGACGATGAAGTCGAGACACCCTGGGGCCCCGGCATCGACTTCACCCACGAGATGGTGCGGCAATTCTACTACGAAAACGCCCGCATGTGGCTGGATGAGCTGGATTTCGACGGCCTGCGCTTTGACTCCGTGCATGAGATGAAGACCGCCGCGCGCAGCGTGTTTCTGAAAGGGCTCGCCAAATCGGCCCGCGCGGTCAAAAGCGATGCCAAGCTGATCATCGAGAACATGGACAATATCGCCTCCTGGCTCGACCGCGACCAGCGGGGACGGCCGCTGGATTTCTCCGCGCAGTGGAATGACGACATTCACCACGTGCTCAACTACCTCGTCACCGGCGAGGACAAGAACGGCTATGCCGACGGCTCCAAGGACGCCATAGCCGACCTCGAAAAGGGCCTCGCCGACGGCTTCGTGCATGATGGAGAAGCCAATGGCGACAGCGACGGCACAACCCGGGGCGAACCAGCCAGCCGGCTGCCGCTCGACGCCTTTGTGTCCTATGTGCAGAACCACGACCAGATCGGCAATCGCGCGGATGCCAAGCGCCTGCCGGACCGGATCAGCGCCGAAAAACTGGATTTCCTGCATTTTGTGGTGATGCTGGCGCCGCAAATCCCGCTCTTCTTCATGGGCGAGGACGCGCATCTGCGCACGCCGTTCCCGTTCTTCATCGATCTGCCCGAGGCCGCCGCCGCACCCAAACGGGCGGACCGCTATAAGCAGATGCGGGAAACCTTCGAGGAAGACGTGAAAGATGGCGGCCTGCCCGATCCGAATGCGCCCGAGACCTTCCACAGTGCCAAGCTGGATTGGGCCGATTATGCCAATCCCGAACGCCTGGCGGCGCTGGAGCGCTTTCGCAAGCTCGCGTCCTGGCGGCGCAGCCTGCTCTGGCCGCTATCGGCCACGCTATGTCTCGACGCGCGCACCGGCCGGCAGGACACCGCCATCGTCGTCAGCTGGATTTTCGAGGCTGGCGTGCTGACCATGGCACTCAATGCTGCGGACCGGCCGGCCGATATTGCCTGCGTCATTGCCGGCCCGCCTGTCGCTACCGGCGAATTCTCCCAGCAAGGCGAGGTCTTGCGGCTGGGAGCGTGGAGCGCGGTATGCTGGTCCTGGCAGCGCGATCCCTAGATCGCGCGCAAATCCGGCAGCACGTGCGCCCCGAACGCCTCGATAAATTCGGGCTGGTTACGGCCCACGCAATGCAGCTGCACCGCCGTGACGTCGAGCGCCATCAGGTCGGCGAGCCATTGGCGGTGCCGGCCCAGATCGGCCGATACCGCCACGCAGCGGCGAATGGCGTCTTCGGTAACGAGACGTGCCACCGTATCGAACTCGGAGGGTTGGCTGAGCTTCCAGCTGACATCGCCACCGGCGGCAACGGGTCCCCATTGGTCCAGCGCATTGGCCAGCGCCTCTGCTTCGGCGGGCGCCCAGGACAAAGCGTGTTGCAGATGCACGGGCTTGCCCGCGCCGCCATTGCTGCGGAACGCTTCGATCACCGTCCGCACGGTCGTGATGTCCCCGCCCATGGTCAAGAGGCCATCGGCCCAGCCGGCCACGAAAGCCGCCGTTTCCGGCGTGACGGCCGCACCGTAAAGCGGCAGCGGTTCGGCGGGCCGCGTGTAAAGCCGTGCTTCGACGACGTCCACCCGTCCGCGGTGGGTCACCGTCTCGCCGGCCAGCAGTGCCCGCATCACCGCGACGCTTTCGAGCAGATGCGCATTGCGCTCCGCCTTGTCGGGCCAGACCTGCCCTGTAATCGCCTCGTTGAGCGCCTCGCCGCTGCCCAAAGCCAGCCAGAGCCGGCGCGGAAACATTTCGGCAATGGTTGCCGCGGCCTGGGCCAGAATGGCGGGATGGTAGCGATAACCCGGTGCCGAGATGATGCCGAAGGGCAATGACGTGGCCTGCATGGCCGCGCCCAGCCAGGACCAGGCAAAGCCGGACTGGCCCTGCCGCTCGCTCCAGGGATGAAAATGGTCGGAGGATTTCGCGCAATCGAACCCGGCCGCCTCGGCTTGCCGGACATAGTCGAGCAAGGCTGAGGGCGAGAATTGCTCATGCGAGGCGTGATAGCCCAAAGCGGTCATATCGCCTCCTCCCGCCAGAACTCGAACAATTGCGCGACGCTGGTAATACTCAATTGCACCTGGAAGCGGCTGCGATAGATGCCAATCATGGCGTCATGGGTGGCGTCGGCCGAACCGAACAGCGCATCGAGCGGCAATATCACACGATAACCCAGATCAATGGCGCCCAGCACCGTCGCCAGCACGCAGACATCGGTTTCCCCGCCACTGACCACCAGAGTGGTTATCCCGGCCGATTGCAGGAAGCCGTGCAAATTGCCGGCCAGCCAGGGCGAATAGATGGGCTTGTCAAAGGTTCGCGCCGGGGGCACGAACCGCTTGAGCGGCGGAGTGAGGTCGATCAGCTCGGGCGGCAATTTCTCGCGCGTCATGTCGGGCCAGCGCCGGTAATAATCCTGCCAAGCGCCCACGGCATGGGCGGGCGTTTCCGGCGGCACGAAGCGGGTGAAAATGGTGCGCTCGGCCGATCGTTCCACCAGCATTTCCACCGCCGGCAGCACACGCTTGAGCCATGGGGCGTACCAATCGGTTTCCTCGGCAAACAGCGCTTGCATGTCGACGCAAATATGAGCCCAGCGGCAATCCAGTTCGCGATCCAGCACCATCGATCTCCGCTAAACCACGCCGGGGTCAGGCATCGCGGCTGGCCTCGATGGCGCGGGCCAGTTCGAAGACTTCGTCCTCGCTCAATGCCGCGCCCGCCGGCTGCAATTCGCCCCATTCGGGACGCCACAGATCATTGCTTTGCAGCGTCACCACGATCTCGGCAAAGCCGTGCAGATCCTTGGCGGCCTGCGCCGCGTCGAACGCTTCGGCGACGGAGTGATAGGTCACCTCATCGGCGTCCACATCACCCCGCGATGGCCACCACACGGCCGCCAGAATGGCGCCCGCTGCGTCGCGCTCGATGCCGATGGTGACGGCATCGGGGGCGTCTTCCCCCTTGGCTATTTGCCGGAAGCGTTGCATCGCGTCCTCCTGTGCCCAGACAAGGGGGAACCCCGCTGTTTCGTTCCCGCGCCCGGCTAGTTCGCCTCCTCGGAGGCTGCGAAGCCGCCTTCGTCGCACATGGCGATGGTCAGGTTTTCGAGATCGACCGCTCCGGCCTGGGCGCTTTGATCAGCGGCAGCTGCATCGGTTGCCGGGGCTTCGGTCATCGTGGTTTCCGGCGTCTGCGTTCCGGTCGTGCCCTGCTGGTAACGCAACTCGTCGCAGCGCTCCTGGATAGCGTCGACCTGGTCGGCGGCTACGGTTTGCCCGCCGATGACATGCTCCTGCGCCATGGCCATGGGGGAAAGGCCCAGGCTGGCAGCAAGGGCAATGGATGCAAAAGTGCGATGGGTCCGCATGATCTGTCTCCTCATTGTTTGAAGGAGGACCAACGCATTGCCCGGCCCGGATGTTGCGCGAAAACCGTGGGCCTGGTCGGCGGCCTGCATGCAACCTTCCCCACGCCAGCGCCGTTGGCCTCCTACAAAGCTTCGTGCAAAACGGAGGATTCCGGATGGCCATTGCCCATCGTATTTCGACCAATCTTTTGACCCGCGACATTGCCGCCAGCACCGAATTCTATCGGGCGCTGTGCGGCTTCCGGCAGGTGCATACCGAAACCTGGTATGTGGTGCTGGCCACCCAGCCGGACAGCCCGTTTCAACTGGGCCTGATCGATTGGGTGAGCGAATTCGTACCCCGCGCCGCACGGGGCGTGGCCCAGGGTTCGTATCTGGAAATCGTGGTCGATGATGTTCCCGCCGCGGTTGACGCGATCCGCCCCTTCGAGGTGGAAATCATCGAGGAACCAGTGACCTTCGGCGAGCAGGTTCGCGCGGTGATCCGTGACCTGGACGGCCACGTGATCGACCTGACCACGCCGCATGCGCGCTACGTCATTCCGCCGCGCAAGGCAGTGGGTTAGCCCGGAACAAGGAGGTGAAAACCTTGTCGCAAAAGAACATCTTTACGCGGTTTGCCGGTGGCGTTTCCCACGCAGCCGGCAAGCCTCTGACCTTCGGCGTCGCGTTGCTGGGCGTCATCGTCTGGGCTGTATCAGGCCCGTTCTTCGGCTTTTCCGAAACCTGGCAATTGGTGGTCAATACCAGCACCACGATCATCACTTTCCTGATGGTCTTCGTGCTGCAAAATACCCAGAACCGGGACAGCGAGGCCCTGCACGCCAAGCTCGATGATCTGATCCTGGCCAGCAAGGCGGCCAAGAACGCCTTTATCGGCGCCGAACGGCTCAGCGAGCATGAGATCAAGCAATTGCATCAGGATCTGGAACGGGCGGCAAAAGACGCGCCGGACGATGTGGATCAGCCCAAGCGCAAAAGCACCACCCGCGCCAAGGTCTCGCCCGCGCCTTAAATGGCGCTATTTGCGCGCTGCGTCGTCATTGTCCAGCGGCTGCTCCAGCCGCTTGCCGCGCGGATTGGTCACCGGCCGGCCCAGATCATCGATATTGTCATCCGCCGGCCGCTCGCCGCCATCCAGCCCTTGCCGCAGCAGGGCATCGGCGTCGCGCTGGCGCAGGCATTTGTCGAGCGCTGCAAACCAATATTCCTTCTCGCGCCCAAACGGGCGGCCATCATTTTCCCAGAGGAAATAGGCCGTGTCCCGCACCGCCGCCTCGAAATCTCTGTCTACCCACGGATCATTGTCGTCAGCCATTCTGCCATCCTCCGGTTGAGCGGGGAACACTCCACTAGAGCAATGCTCGGGAGCCGCATTTAGTTCAGCCGGGATAAGCTATGATGGTACCGGAAAGTCCAAATCGGGTGCTGCGGCAGCACGTTGACATTTTCTCAAGTCAATGACAGCCTTCCCCTCGAGTGAGCCGCACCGCAACGATCGATGCTCCTCACTGTCTAGCGTCGTGTCTGTTCCTGCATTGAGGTCACCGGAGGGGGTGATGCAAGGAGCGTGGCCATGCCTATGACCAAAGTGCGAAATCATGGCCGTCCAGGTCCGCTCGTTCACGGCGGATGCTTGCCGGCCGTTGCACCGCGATCTCTCCCGCCGGATGGAAGGTGAGGGATCATGATCGTTGCCGTCATTATGGTGGTTATCGTCGTCGCGTCGGTGGCGTTCCATGTCTTCAGTCCATGGTGGTTTTCCCCCCTGGCATCGAACTGGGGCTATATCGACAACACTTTGGTTTTGACCTTCGTCATTACCGGCGCGGTGTTTGCCGCCGTCGTGCTGTTCGTCGCCTATTGCCTCTATCGCTTCCGCCATCAGGAAGGCCGGAAGGCCAGTTACGAACCCGAAAACAAGCGGCTCGAAGGCTGGCTGACTGCCCTCACCGCCGGCGGCGTCATCGCCATGCTGACCCCGGGCCTGTTCGTGTGGGCGCAATATGTCGAAGTGCCCGATACCGCCACCGATATCGAGGTGATCGGCCAGCAATGGCTGTGGAGCTTCCGCCTGCCAGGCGCCGACGGCAAGCTGGGCGCCGCCGACAATCGCCTGATCGGCGGCGACAATACGCTGGGGGTGAGCCCCAATGACCCGCTGGGGCAAGACGATCTGCTGATCGAAGGGGGTGAGCTCATCCTGCCGGTCGACAAACCGGTCCGCTTTCTGCTGCGCTCAGTCGATGTGCTGCACGATTTCTACGTGCCCGAATTCCGCGCCAAGATGGACATGATCCCCGGCTCGGTGACCTATTTCTGGGTCACCCCGACCAAGACGGGCACCTACGAAATTCTGTGCGCCGAACTCTGCGGCGTCGGGCATTCCTATATGCGCGGCACCGTCACGGTGGTCACCGACGAAGAATACCAGGAATGGCTGACGTCGCAGTCGACATTTGCCAGCCTGTCCTCCTGAACCAGGGGGTGTTGAAGCGCCAGGCCGCATAAGACGGCCGCACTTCAAAGAGGAGAGTTGAGGAGGAATTTATGGCCGACATCCCCCATGACGCGAGCGCCACGGTACCGCCCGCCGAACTCGAGGAGATGGAACTTTACCACGCCCATAGCTGGTGGACGAAATACGTCTTCTCCCAGGATGCCAAGGTCATTGCGGTGCAATACGCGGGGACAGCACTGGCCATCGGCTTTGTGGCGCTGGTACTGTCCTGGCTGATCCGCCTGCAACTGGGTTTCCCGGGGCTGGTCGAATTCATCGACGCCGACCGCTATTACCAGATCATCACCATGCACGGCATGATCATGGTGGTGTACCTGCTGACGGCCCTGTTCCTGGGTGGCTTCGGCAATTACCTGATCCCGCTGATGGTGGGCGCGCGGGACATGGTGTTCCCCTATGCCAATATGCTCAGCTTCTGGCTCTATTTCGTCGCGGTCATGCTGCTGGTGATCAGCTTTTTCGTGCCGGGCGGGCCGACCGGGGCCGGCTGGACGCTTTATCCGCCGCAAGCGATCCTCTCCAATACGCCGGGTCAGCAATGGGGCATCATGCTCATGCTGGTGTCGCTGATCATCTTCATCATCGGCTTCACCATGGGCGGGCTGAACTACACCGTGACGGTCTTGCAGGCCCGGGCCCGTGGCATGACGCTGATGCGGCTGCCCCTCACCATCTGGGGCATTTTCGTCGCCACCGTCATGGCACTGCTGGCCTTTCCGGCCCTGTTCGTCGCCGCAGTCATGATGCTGTTCGACAAATATCTGGGCACCAGCTTCTTCATGCCGACTTTGGTCGAAATGGGCGAGCAGCTCAGCTATGGCGGGGGCAGCCCGATCCTCTTCCAGCACCTGTTCTGGTTCTTCGGCCACCCCGAAGTCTATATCGTCGCCCTGCCCGCTTTCGGCATCGTCTCGGACCTGATCAGCACCCATGCCCGCCGCAATATCTTCGGCTATCGCATGATGGTCTGGGCCATTGTGGGCATTGGCGTGCTCAGCTTCGTGGTCTGGGCGCACCATATGTATGTGAGCGGCATGAACCCCTATTTTGGGTTCTTCTTTGCCACCACCACGCTGATCATCGCGGTGCCGACGGCCATCAAGGTCTACAATTGGGTGCTGACCCTGTGGCGCGGCGATATCCATTTCAATCCGCCCATGCTGTTTGCCCTGGGCTTCATCGTCACCTTCGTGAACGGCGGGCTGTCGGGTCTGTTCCTGGGCAATGTGGTGGTGGACGTGCCGCTCTCGGACACCATGTTCGTGGTCGCCCATTTCCACATGGTGATGGGGGTGGCGCCGATCCTGGTGATCTTTGGCGCCATCTACCACTGGTATCCCAAGGTGACCGGCCGCATGCTGGGCGACGCCATGGCCAAGTTCCATTTCTGGGTCACGTTCCTGGGCGCCTATCTCATTTTCTTTCCCATGCATTATCTGGGCCTGATGGGGCTGCCGCGCCGCTATTTCGAGACCGAAGGCATCATGATCATGCCGGAGTCAGGGCACAGCCTGAATGCCTTCATCTCGATCATGGCCTTCATCGTCGGCTTCGCGCAGCTGGTCTTCGTGTTCAACCTGATCTGGAGCCTGCGTCACGGCCGCCCATCCGGCCCCAATCCCTGGCGCGCCACGACGCTGGAATGGCAGACGCCCACTACCCCCCCACCGCATGGCAATTGGGGCGAGCACCTGCCCAATGTCTATCGCTGGGCCTATGATTACAGCGTGCCCGGCGCCAAGGAGGATTTCATCCCCCAGAACGAGCCCGGCAGCGTGACCAAGGGAGACCCGGCATGAGCGCCATTCTGGGTTTCATCGCCATCCTCACCCTTATCGTGGGCTGGTGGCTGTCGCGCCAGGGCCTTTTCGTCAAACCCTGGTTGCAGGTCGACCATGCAGGCGGCGTGGCCGCGCCAAATCCTGCCCCCTATGCTCCGGCGCAAGTGGGCCTCGGGGTATTTCTCGCCGTCGTCGGCTCGCTTTTTGCCCTGCTGATTACCGGCTATCTGCTGCGCTCGGAGGGGCTGGACTGGCGGGATATGCCGCTGCCCTGGATCGTCTGGCCCAACACGCTGGCTTTGGTCGGCACCGGGCTTGCGCTGGAATGGGCGCTACGGGCGGCCAATCGTGGCGACAAGGGCGCGGTGCGAACCGGTGTGCTCGCCGCCATCGGGCTGGCGCTGCTGTTCCTGGTCGGTCAGTTCGTGGCCTGGCGCATGCTGGCGGCCACAGGCAATTTCGTCAATTCGGGGCCGGCCGACAGCTTCTTCTATCTGATGACGGCGGCCCATGGCCTGCATGTAATCGGAGGCATGTTTGCCCTCGCCGGCACGTTCGAGCGCATCCGCCGCAATGAGCGGGCCGAACGGATCAAACTGAGCGTGGAACTCTCCGCCACCTATTGGCTGTTCATGTTGCTGATCTGGGCGCTGCTGCTCGGCGTCCTGTCCGGTTCGGCCGGTGACTTCCTGGCCTTTTGCGGCCATATCCTGTCCCAAGGAGGAATGCGATGAGCGATCCTGCAGTGACACCGTCCCACGAGCCCCCAGCGCGCCTGCCCGGCTGGCGCGGCATCGCCGCCGACTGGTCGTCCGACCAGCGCTCGTTCAAGACCGCCTCCTGGGGCAAGGTGATGATGTGGGTGTTCCTGCTCAGCGACACCTTCATCTTCGGCTGTTTCCTGCTGTCCTATATGACCGCGCGCATGTCCACCACGGTCACCTGGCCCAATGCCAGCGAGGTCTTCTCGCTGGAAATCGCCGGCCATCACATGCCGCTGCTGCTCATTGCCATCATGACCTTCGTGCTGATCACCTCGAGCGGCACCATGGCCATGGCGGTCAATTACGGCTATCGCCGCGACCGCAAGAAAACTGCTGTACTCATGCTGCTGACCGCCGCCTTCGGCGCCATGTTCGTGGGCATGCAGGCCTTTGAATGGAGCAAGTTGATCTCCGAGGGCGTGCGCCCCTGGGAGAACCCGTTCGGCGCGCAGCAATTCGGCGCCATCTTCTTCATGATCACTGGCTTTCACGGCACCCATGTCACCATCGGGGTGATCTTCCTGCTGATCGTCGCCCGAAAAGTCTGGCGCGGCGACTTCGACACCGGCCGTCCCGGCTTCTTCACCGCCCGCAAGGGCCGCTATGAGATCGTCGAAATCATGGGCCTCTACTGGCACTTCGTCGATCTGGTGTGGGTCTTCATTTTCGCCTTCTTTTACCTGTGGTGATTGAGATGAGTCATTCTGCGACCGCTTCCACAACGCCCGCCCCAAACCACGATGAAAGCCGGCAGCATCCCATCCGGCTCTATCTGGTGGTCTGGACCTGGCTCTTCATCCTCAGCGTCGGCTCCTACATGGTCGACATATTGCAGTTCCAGGGCCTGTTGCGCTGGGGCCTGATCGTGGCGCTGATGCTGCTCAAGGCGGGGCTGATCGTCTCGATCTTCATGCATATGCGCTGGGAACGGCTGGCGCTGAGCTACGCCATCCTTGTGCCGCCGGTGCTCATTCTGGTTTTCGTGGCACTGATGGCGCTCGAGGCCAATTACACGCAGCTGACGCGGGTGCTGTTTCTCAATGGCGGCACCTAGCTCAGGGTCGCAACAAGCCCTCGATCAATTGGCGATAGGCTTCGGTCGCGCGTTTGGAAATCGCCACCGGGTCGTCCGCATTGGCGATCCATTGCGCCGCATAGCATGACGCGCCGGTGACCATGCGGGCGGTGGCTTCGGTATCGATGTCGCGGATCACGCCATCTGCCAGCAGGGCATCAAGGCTGGCTTTCATCGTCATGATGCAGCCATTGGCGCTGGGCCAGGATGCCGGGTCGCCCAGCACGGCTGGGCCGTCGCGCAGCAGAATGCGCCCGATCTCGGGCTCCAGCGCCATTTCGATATAGCCGATCCCCTCCTCGACAAAGCTCTCCCAGCGGCTTGGCGCCTTGGCGGCACGCTCTTTCAGCCGTTCGTTCATTTCCCCGTCGATCTGGTTCACGACGGCCTCGAACAGCCCCTTCTTGTCGCCGAAATGATGATAGAGCGCCCCGCGCGTCAGCCCCGCCGCCGCGGTGAAATCGTCCATCGATGCCTCGGCATAGCCCAGCGTGGCAAAGGCTTGCCGGCCGGCCGCAATCAGCTTGGCGCGGGTTTCGACGATCATCTCGCTGCGGGTTCTGCGGGTCATGGCCATACCTATTCACATACGCGTCGAATGTCAATTGACATACGTTTCGTATGCGATTACCTAATTGTCATACGCCACGTATGTGAAACCTGCTGTGGCATTTCATTAATGTCGAGGACGTTCCCAAATGTCGAACCCCTATGCAGAGATATTCAAAGCCCCCGGGGCCAAGGCATTCGCCAGCGCCGGCTTTTTTGCCCGCATGCCCATCGCCATGGCGCCCATCGGCATTGTCGCCATGCTTTCCCAAACCCATGGCGAATATTGGCTCGCCGGCGCCGTCTCGGCGACCTATGCGCTGACCAATGCCCTGCTCGCGCCGCAGATTTCGCGCGTGGTCGACCGGCTCGGCCAGGCCCGGGTGCTGGCGCCCACCACGATCATTGCCATCATCGCCTTTGCCGTGCTGATCTTCGCCGCCAATCAGAGCTGGCCGGCCTGGACGTTGTTTGCCGCAGCGCTTGGCGCTTCGGTCATGCCCAGCTTTCCCGCCATGCTGCGCGCCCGCTGGAGCGAATTGTTCCGTGACCGGCCCGAACTGAACACCGCCTTTGCCTTTGAATCTGCCGCCGACGAATTGGTCTATATTGCCGGCGCCTCGCTCTCGGTGGGGCTCAGTGTCGCCCTCTTCCCCGAAGCGGGCCTCGTGGTCAGCACGCTGTTGCTGGCTCTGGGCGGCTTCGCCTTCATCGTGCAGCGCTCCACCCAGCCCAGAACGCGCAGCAGCGCCGAAACCGCCGGCGCCTCCGCCATCTGGCAGCGGCCCGTGCAGATCATCACCCTGGCCCTGATCTTCGTCGGCGCGATCTTCGCCACCGCCGAAGTCAGCGTCGTCGCCATCACCGAGGCCTGGGGCCAACCCGGCGCGGCGAGCCTCGTTATCGGTGTCTATGCCGTCGGTTCTTTCGTCGTCGGGCTGATCATCGGCGCGCTCAATCTCAAAATGCCATTGGAACGGCAATTGGCCATCGCGCTCTCCGTGCTGGCCGTCACTGCCGTGCCACTGCTCTTCGTGCAATCCGTGCCGCTCCTGGCCTTGGCGATCTTTGCCAGCGGCGTGGCCATCTCGCCCACCTTCATCACCGCCTTCGGGCTGGTCGAGCGCCGCGTTCCCGCGGCCATCCTCACCGAGGGCATCACCTGGGTGGTGACCGGCATCGGCATCGGCATGGCGCTGGGCGCCTTCCTCACCGGCTGGGTGGTCGACACCTATGGCCCTGCCAACGGCTTCTGGGTCTCGGTCATCGCCGCCGTGCTGGCCTTTGCCACCATCCTGTTGGGGCAAGAGACCCTGGCGGGGGATGCCGACTGCCCGGACGCTCACCCACTAGCTGCCGAATAGACCCGCGAAGCGTTTGCCCTTCCTTGGTTGGAGGGCAGACGCGCTCCAACGCATACCAGCATTCGAAATCCATCCCTTGCCCCGCGGGACGATCAATGCCTAATCTGGCCCCATGCTTGATCATCCGTCCGCACCAAGTCTGTCTCCCAGCGTTCCCATGGACGCCTTGAGCGAAGTCCTGCAGGATTTTCGTTTGAGCGGTGTCAATTATGGCCGCTGCGAATTGCGCCATCCCTGGGGCATCACCTTTTCCGAACAGCCGCTGCTGCGTTTCCACTTCGTGAGCAAGGGCCCGTGCTGGCTGCATACCGAGGAGCATGGCTGGCAGGAATTGCGCGATGGCGATCTCGTGCTGCTGCCCCAAGGCATCGCACATCGCCTCGCCAGCGCGCCCGACGTGCCCTGCACCTCGATCAAGACCTGCCAGGTCAAGACCTTTGGCGGCAATGTCTGCGAAGTGCTGCATGAGGGGACCGGGGAAACCAGCACGCTGTTTTGCGGCTCGATGGCGCTGGGCGCCCGTGCGATCCACCCGCTGCTCAATTTGATGCCCACCGTCATTCGCGGCTGCGATGTCGCCGCCAAGGATCCACTGGTTGCGCCCCTGCTCGCGGCCATGACGGCCGAAGCCGGCCAGCCCCGCATGGGCGGCGCCACCATTCTGTCGCGCATGGCCGACTTGCTCACCGCAAGGCTGATCCGCTGCTGGGTCGATTGCACCAGTTCCTCCACCACCGGCTGGCTCGCCGCCATCCGCGATGTGCATGTGGGCCGGGCGCTGGCCGCCATGCATCGCGACCCCGGCCGCGGCTGGACGGTGGAAAGCCTGGCCGCTGTCGCGGGGCAGTCCCGTTCCGTGTTTGCCGAACGCTTCAGTGCATTGGTGGGCGAAGGTGCCGCCCATTACCTGACGCGCTGGCGCATGCAACTGGGCCAGGAATGGCTCGGCCAGGGCGGCCTGACCGTTGCCGAAGTCGCCATCCGCCTGGGCTATGAATCGGAAGCCTCGTTTGCCCGCGCCTTCAAACGCACCACCGGCGCTTCGCCTGGCGCCGTCCGGCGGGAGCTTTCCAGACAAACGGACATGGAATTCGGATTTTAGGACACATATCGTCCGGCAGGCCTCGTCTATGAAGTTCCTCCAAATTCTGGAGACTCTTCTATGACCGACACAAGCATCCCTCTGGACGGCGACGCCTCCGCGCCAAGCCGCTGGAGCACCAGCACCTGGCTGGCCGTAGTTTCCATGGCCGCCGCGACCTTTGCGCTGGTCTCGGCCGAATTCCTGCCTGCCGGCCTTTTGACCCCGATGGCCGCCGATCTGGGCATCAGCGAAGGCACCGCCGGCCAAGTCGTCACTGCCACGGCCAGCGTCGGCGCGGTCGCTGCGCTGTTTGCCAATTCGGCCATCGGCAAGCTCAACCGCAAGACGGTGCTGGTCGGGCTCAGTGCCCTGGCCATCGCCGCCAATATCCTGGCCGCTATGGCCACCGATTTCTGGCTGCTGCTGCTCGGTCGCGCCGGGCTGGGCATTGCGCTGAGCGGCTTCTGGTCCCTGTCGGCTGCAGTCGTCGCCCGGCTGGTCGGCGTCAATTCGCTGGGCCGGGGCATGTCCATCATCTTTGTCGGGGTGTCGCTGGCTACCATCGCTGCCCCATCCATCGGCGCCCTGCTCAGCGACTGGATCGGCTGGCGCACCGCCATGGCCGCGACGGCCGGCGCGGCCGCTATCGCCATGTTGCTGCAATTGGTCAGCCTGCCCAGCCTGCCCGCCGGCGAAGGCACCCGGCTTGGCGACGTGTTCCGCCTGATGGGCCGCCGCGGCATTCAGCTCGGCATGCTCGCCGTGCTGCTGCTGGTCACGGGCCACTTCGCCGGCTTTGTCTATGTGCGTCCCTTCCTCGAACAGGTCACCCAATTGCCCGCCAGCGCCGTCGCCTGGGCCCTGCTCGGCTATGGCGTTGCCAGCGTTATCGGCAATATCGCCGGCGGCCGCATGGCCGACACCAATATCCGCGCGGCTTTGGCCACGACCGGCACGACGCTGGGCATTGCCGCCTTGGCTCTGGTGCTGTGGGGCAGCCATACCGGCGCGGCTTTCGGCTTCGTCGCGCTCTGGGGTTTTGCCTTCGGCACGGCGCCCATCGTGTTGCAGACCAATCTGTCGCGTGCCGCATTGGATGCCCTTGAGGCATCCGGCAGCCTCATGGTGGTCTGCTTCCAGGTCGCCATCGCCGTGGGCGCGGTGGTCGGCGGCTATATCGTGGATGGCTTGTCGGTTGCCGGCCCGCTCACCTTGGCAGCGATTCTGTCCGCGCTGACCCTGGTGCTGGCCATACTGCAGCCGCGCAGCTAAAAGCGCCGGTGGCCGGTAGCATTCCGCTGCCGGCCCCGATGCACATTCAACCGCGCTGCGCCCGCAGCCAGACCAGCATGTCGCCCGGCGCCCGATTGTCCCACAGATGATAGGGCACCAATCGCGCGGTATCGGCCACAATGTCGGGCGTCTGCTCGGTATAGAGCTCGTCACTGGCAATCACCTCGCGCAGCACCGGCAGATCGATGGCGATGGCCCGGTTGAGATCGGCAATGACCGCCGTTTCCGAGCGGCCAAGGCCATCACTCAACAGGATCGAATTGAGTCCCACCGGATTGTCGGTGCCTTCCAGGCAATAGACCAGCGGGCCGCGCATCACCGCCACACGGCCGGCATCCTGGCGCACCTTGCCATTGGCCCGCAGCGCACGCGGCACCAGCGGCAGGTCCAGCGCCACAACGTCACCCGGACTCCACAGCCGCTCGACCCGGGCGTAGCCTTTTTCGGTGATGGCGCCGAGATCGATGCTTTGCCCGTTGACGGCCAATGTCGCGCCCTTGGCCCAGGCGGGAATGCGCAGTGACAGGGCGAATTGGGTCGGCTGATCGACGCCGAGGGTGAGGCCGATGGCGCCATCCCAGGGATATTGGGTCTGCTGGCTCAGCGTGACCTTGGCGCCGTTGCCAAGCTCCAGCCGCGCAGTGCTTTCGCCGTAGAGATGCACGGCCACTTCGTCTTTGGCCACGCCATACATATAAGAGCCGATCGAGGCGACGAGCCGCGCGATATTGGGTGGGCAGCAGGGGCAGGTATGCCAGGTCCAGCGATGATGCTTGCCGGTGCTTTCAAGCGGGTTTTCATAAAAGAACGTCTTGCCATCGCGCGACAGGCCGGCGATGGCGCCATTGTAGAGCGCCTGTTCCATGATGTCGGCATAGCGCCGGTCGGGACCGCGCCCCAGCATGCGATTGGCCCAGAACACCAGGCCCACCGAGGCGCAGGTCTCGGCATAGGCCGTGTCATTGGGCAGGTCGTAATAGTCGGTGAAGCCCTCGTTTGACGCTGCCGGGCCGATGCCGCCGGTGACATACATCTGCTTGCCCGTCAGATCGTCCCACAGGATTTCGAGCGCGTCGGTGAGGCTGTCGTCGTTATATTCGGTCGCGATATCGGCCATGCCCGAATAGAGATACATGGCGCGCACAGCGTGGCCGACCACCTTTTTCTGCTCGCGCACCGGCAGATGGGACTGATTGTAGCCCAGCGTATCGTGCTGCGCGCTCTTGGTGTTGCGACCCTCGCGAATGGCTTCCTCGATGAAGAAATTGGGCTTCTGGCCGCGCTCGTCGATGAAGAATTTGGCGAGGTCCATATATTTCTGCTCGCCAGTAACCCGGGCGAGCCGCACCAGTGCCAGCTCGATTTCCTCATGGCCGCAATAGCCGGGAACCTGGCCCGGCCCCTTGCCGAAACGGGCCACCAGATGGTCGGCCATGCGGCACATGATATCGAGGAATTTGCGCTTGCCGGTGGCCTGGTAATAGGCGACGGCGCCCTCGATCATGTGGCCGGCGCAATAAAGCTCGTGGAAATCGCGCAGATTGGTCCATTTCCATTCCGGCTTGATGCGCTGGAAGAAGGAATTGAGATAGCCATCGGGCTCCTGCAGCTTCTCATAGAGGTCGATAATGGCGTCGGCCCGCGCCTCGAGTTCCGGATTGGGCTTGCGGTAAAGCGAATAGGCGATGGTCTCGATGGATTTGCCCAGGTCGCTGTCCCAGAACATCTGAGCCGAACCGAGCCAGCCAATGAACGGGATGACGACGCCCGGGCTGGGCACGCCGATATCGATCTGTTCGAGCATGCGGGCTTCGACGCAGCGGTCGAGCAAGGTGGCGGCGGTATGATCGCATACCGCATCCTGCCAATCGCCCCAAAAGCCGGAGACGTCGACGCTGGGCACGGGCAGCGGGCGGAATTGGCGATCTTGAGCAGCAGACATTTTGAGCTTTCCGATGGTTGATCAAGTGGTAGCGCCGGGCCGGCGCATGTGGCATTGCCTCAGCCTGACTGGCGCAGCACCAATTGGCACGGCAAGCGCCGGATTCCGGGCGCGACCTCTTTGCCCTCGGCCAGCGCCAAAATGGTCAGGCCGGCCTCGCGGCCAAGTTCCCGCAGGTTCATGTCCACGCTGGTGAGAGGCGGCCGCGTTGCTGCGGCGACGATTTCCCAATTGTCGAAGCCAACGACGGAGACGTCATCGGGCACGGTGACGCCGCGTTCGCGCAAGGCATCGACCGCGCCGCGGGCAATCTGGTCATTGCCGCAAAAGATGCCGTCGGGCGGGGTGTCGGCGCCACTCCAGAGCCGGGCCACGGCCTCATGCCCCCAGGCCTCGCTCCATTCGCCGTGGTGGATTTCGGCCTGTTCGCCGACCACGGTGCGATAGGCATGGGCCCGCACCTGTACCGAGGCAAAACTTTTTGGCCCGGTAATGTGGACGATGCGGCGGCGGCCACGGCTGACCAGCCATTGCACCGCCTCGCACGAGCCCTGTTCATCATCGGATATGAAGGTCACGCTATCGTCCGGGCCCTCGGTAAAGGCATAGACGACGGGCACGGGCAGATTGCTTAAATCGACCGGCAAGCGCCGATCGACCCGCCGGCCGGAAGCGATAATGCCGTCGACCTGCTTGTCGAGCAGTGCATCGACATGCACCTTGGCCAGCGCCGCATCATCCTCGATGGTGCAGAGGAAAACCGAGACGCCCCGGTCGACCAGGGCTTCGGAAACTCCGGCCATCAGCGGCAGCGTGAAGCGGCCATAGGTGTCGTTGGTCAATAGGCCAATGGTGAAGCTACGCTTGCCGAGCAGGCCCCGCGCCATGGTATTGGGGCGAAAGCCGAGCTGGGCTGCAACCTGTTTGACCCGCTCGCGGGTTTGCTCGGTCATGCGGCCGGTATCGTTCAGCGCCCGCGAGGCCGTAGCAACGCTGACGCCCGCGGCAGCAGCCACGTCATAAATTCGCGTCCGCTCGATAGTTTTGACCGACTCCGACACCATAGACCCGCCTGCGCAAACGTTTGCTCATCTGCGCAAACGTTTTCTCATTTCGATTGCCAGCCGTCAATCGGCAAATGCAGCTCGCGCCAATTCAGGGCTGGGCCGGTGGCAACTCGTCTTCGATGTGGATGCGGATAATTTCGTCAAAGCTGGTTTCGGCATGGAAGCCCAGCGCCAAGGCGCGTTGGGCATCAAAGGCCTGCGGCCAGCCGGCAACGATTTTGGCGATGACTTCGTCGGGCTGGCGGCGGATCAACTGGGTCGCCGCCGGACCGGCGACGCGTCGCAACGCCGCGATCTGTTCAGCCACGGTCACCGACAGGCCCGGCATGGTCAGATTGCGCCGCTGCCCCAAGGGCGCGGTATCCATCTGCGCGGCATGCAGCAGGAAACCCACCGCCGCCCGCGGGCTGGCAAACCAGTGGCGCACGCTGTCATCGACCGGCAGGATCGCTTCCATTCCCGCCAGCGGCTCGCGGATAATGCCGGAGAAGAAGCCGGAGGCGGCCTTGTTGGGCTTGCCGGGCCGGACGGCAATAGTGGGCAGGCGAATGCCCACGCCATCGAGAAAGCCCCGTCGCGAATAATCGGCCAGCAGCAGCTCGCAAATCGCCTTCTGCGTGCCGTAGCTGGTGAGCGGCGTATGATCCTGACTATCCCCGATCACTGCCGGAAGCGGCTCGCCAAAAACGGCGATGGAAGAAGTAAACACCACGCGCGGACGATAGGGTTGCGCGCTCAGCCGGATAGCTTCGAACAGATGCCGCGTGCCATCGAGATTGATGCGGTAGCCTTTTTCGAAATCGGCTTCCGCCTCTCCCGATACGATCGCTGCCAGATGGAAGATCAGGTCGGGCCGGGCCTTGAGCAGGAGCACAGCGCTGCCGGGCTCGGACAGATCGGTGGCGATGGTATCGATCGGAAGCGTCGCAGCCGGCATTTCCGGCGCCACGATGTCGGCCAGCATGAGACTCTCGATCGGCTGGCCACCCACCTGTCCCGCCGCCAGCAGCGCCGCCGTCAACTTGCGGCCCACCATGCCCGCCGCACCAATCACCAAAACCTTCATAGCGTCCTCCTGCCCCGCCTATGGTAGGGGCGATTCTGCCGCAGAGGGTAAAAAAAAAATCGGCACCCGAAGGTGCCGATCTGACTTCTGTCGCTGCAAAGGGACGCTTAGTTGAAGCGGTAGCGAACGGTGCCGCGCACTTCATGAGCCCAGACATTGGCGACGCTATAGGGCAGCAATGGCTCGTCATTCTCGACGGAATTGATGTAGAGCGCGCGGTAGCCGATATCGGCGACGACCTGACCGAAATCGTAGCCGACGCCGACCATGCCGGCAGCGGCGAAGCTGGTATTGTCGCCGCGCGTATCGGGCAGGCCCGGACCGTGGCTGATCACGTTATTAAGCGCCACACCGGCGCCGGCGCCGACATAGCCGAAGGCGCCGCCGGCTGCGCCATAACCGCCGCCGCCCAGACCGAAGTCATAATAGGCGTTGGCGAGCAGGATGGTGGAGCGCAGTTCCAGCTTGTGCTGGCCATTGGCGATGTTGGTCGAGCCGGAAATGGTGGTCGACAGCTCATCATTGGCGAGATAGTCGGCGGTCACGTCGAAGCGCAGGCCGGTGCCGGTTTCATAGCCGACACCCGCGCCGACCGAGTAGCCGAAGCCCCAATCGTCGGTGGCGAACACCGTATCCGGGACGCCGCTGGGATGGCTGACTTCCTTGGCCCACAGCCCGTTCCCACCGGCGCTGCCGCGCAGGTAGAAAGCGCCCTGGACGCCATAGTCCACGTCAGGAACGTCGATGACCGGCGGATAATAAGGCATATCCGCGGCCAGTGCCGGGGCAGCCACAACAGCGGCTCCAGCCACCATGACCGCAGCGATGAGCTTGTTCATGAAATTCGTCCTTAGGTTGCCACGACATGAGTCGATTGTTGGCAAATATCGGACAACTTTCTTAAAACCCGATTAACCTAAACTTTTAACCGTAACAGCAGTAGAGACCGGCCCGACAACAGTTGTCGGAAATCAGGCGACCTGCAGGATCGCTGCCTCTACCTGGCCGACCACGGTCGATACCAGAGCGGCATCGTCGGCCTCACCCATGACGCGGATGACGGGCTCGGTGCCCGAGGCGCGGACGACGAGGCGCCCGCCCTTGCCCAGCATGGCCTGGCCATCGGCAATGGCCTGGATGACCTGCTTGTGCTCCAGCGGCTTGCCGGACTTGAACTTGACGCTGCGCAGCAGTTGCGGGACCTTTTCGAAGCGGGCGCAGATTTCCGAGATGGAGCGCTCCTGCTGCTTGAGCACGGCCAGCAATTGCAGCGCGGCGACAAGGCCATCCCCGGTCGTGGTGAAATCGGACAGGATGATGTGGCCCGATTGTTCGCCGCCCACATTGAAGCCCTTGGCCCGCATGGCTTCGAGCACGTAGCGATCGCCCACCTGCGTGCGCTCCAGCGTCAGCCCCAGCGAGAGCAGATAGCGTTCGAGGCCCAGATTGGACATGATGGTGGCAACGATCCCACCGCCCACCAGCATTTCGCGCTCCATCCAGCTCTGGGCGATCACCGCCATAAACTGGTCGCCATCGACCACATTGCCCTTTTCATCAATGATGATGACGCGATCGGCGTCGCCATCCAGCGCAATGCCAATGTCGGCGCGCATCTCGCGCACCTTGGCGGCCACGGCGTCGGGCGCGGTGGAGCCGACCTTGTGATTGATATTGTAGCCATCGGGCTCGACGCCGATGGTGATGACCTCGGCGCCCAATTCCCAGAGGGCGATGGGCGCGACCTTGTAGGCGGCGCCATTGGCGCAATCGAGCACCACGCGCAGGCCGGACAGGTCGACATTGCGCGGCAGCGTGCGCTTGGCATATTCGATATAGCGGGTGCGGGCTTCCTCGTCGCGATGGGCGCGGCCGATATTCATGCCATGCGCCAGAAGCTTGCTCGTATCGCTGTCGATCAGCCGCTCGATTTCCAGCTCCAGCTCGTCGCTGAGCTTGTAGCCATCGGGGCGGAACAGCTTGATGCCATTGTCGTCATAAGGATTGTGCGAGGCCGAGATCATGACGCCCAGATCCGCCCGCAGCGAGCGGGTCAGCATGGCGACGGCTGGGGTCGGCATCGGGCCGAGCAGGTAGACATCCATGCCCACGGCGGTGAAGCCGGCGGTCAGCGCCGTCTCGATCATATAGCCGGAGCGACGGGTATCCTTGCCGATCACCACGCGATTGCGATGGTCGCCGCGCACGAATTTGGTGCCGGCAGCCATGCCGACCTTCATTGCCAGTTCGGGGGTAAGCTTGCTGCCATTGGCGAGGCCGCGAATACCGTCCGTGCCGAAATATTTCCTGACCATGATCTGCCCTCACACTCGTATCGAGCGGTGATTCTATCGTTCAACCGTTAAGAGCGCTTTTCGGCGGAATAACGGTGAAGATCAAACGCAGAAAGGCCGCCCTGCGGCGACCTTTCCAATTTTTCTGCCTGACTTAGCTGCCCGGCTGCGGCTCGAGACCTGTCTCGGGCGGTGCATCGGGGCGCTTCTTGCCCGACTTGCCGGCCGAGGGCACACCCGTCGCCTTGGGCGCGGAAGGGCCATTGTCGTCCGGGCGAACCGGCTGCTTGCCTTCCATCAGGGCGCGCAGCTCATCGCCGGTCAGCGTCTCATATTCGAGCAGCGCCTGGGCAATCGCCTCCCACTCGTCGTGGTAGGTGGTGAGGATTTCCTTGGCCGAGGCCTCGCCATCCTCGATCAGCTTGCGCACTTCCTGGTCGATGATGCGCGCGGTGTCGTCGCTCATATTGGTCGACTGCGTCACCGAATGGCCCAGGAACACTTCCTGGTCGCTCGACTTGTAGCGAACACGGCCGAGCTTTTCGCTCATGCCCCATTCCATGACCATGGACCGGGCCAGGCTGGTCGCCATCTGGATATCGCCGGAGGCGCCAGAGGTGACCTTTTCCGGGCCGAACTTGATGATCTCGGCCTCGCGGCCGCCGAACAGCATGGTGAGGCGCGCCAAAGCCTTTTCACGGGAGAACGAATAGCTGTCGCTCTCGGGCAGGGTCATGACCATGCCCAAAGCGCGCCCGCGCGGAATGATCGTCGCCTTGTGGATGGGGTCGATGCCCGCAACCTTGAGCGCGATGATGGCGTGGCCAGCCTCGTGATAGGCGGTCAGCTTCTTCTCGTCCTCGGACATAGCCATGGTGCGGCGCTCGGCGCCCATCATGATCTTGTCCTTGGCGTCCTCGAATTCGGCATGGGTGACGAAGCGCTTATTGCGCCGCGCTGCCATCAGGGCCGCCTCGTTGACCAGGTTCATCAGATCAGCACCGGAGAAACCGGGGGTACCACGGGCCAGAACCTTCAGATCCACATCGGGGGCCAAAGGCACCTTGCGGACGTGAACCTTGAGCACCTTTTCGCGGCCCGACACGTCGGGATTGGGCACCACGACCTGGCGGTCGAAGCGGCCGGGACGCAGCAAAGCGGGATCCAGCACGTCGGGACGGTTGGTGGCAGCGATCAGGATGATGCCTTCATTGGCTTCAAAGCCGTCCATCTCGACAAGGAGCTGGTTGAGGGTCTGTTCGCGTTCGTCGTTACCGCCACCGAGACCGGCGCCACGCTGGCGACCGACGGCGTCAATTTCGTCGATGAAGATAATGCAGGGTGCATTCTTCTTGGCCTGTTCGAACATGTCGCGAACGCGGGACGCGCCGACACCGACGAACATTTCAACGAAGTCCGAACCCGAAATGGTAAAGAAGGGCACATTGGCTTCGCCGGCGACCGAACGGGCCAGCAGCGTCTTACCGGTACCCGGAGGGCCCACCAGCAGCACGCCGCGCGGAATACGGCCGCCCAGGCGCTGGAACTTGCCGGGATCGCGCAGGAATTCGACGATTTCCTCAAGGTCCTGCTTGGCTTCGTCCACGCCGGCCACGTCCTCGAACGTCACCTTGCCATGGGTTTCGGTGAGCAGCTTGGCGCGCGACTTGCCAAAGCCCATCGCGCCGCCACGGCCACCGCCCTGCATCTGCCGTATGAAGAAGAACCAGACGCCGATGATGACGATGAATGGCAGCCAGGACGACAGCAGGATCGACCAGAACGGGCTCGATTCGGGGGCCCGCGCGGTGATCGACACGCCCTTGTCTTCGAGGCGATTGATCACGTCGGCGCCATCGGGCAGCACGGTTTCAAAGCGCGCACCGTCATTGAGCACGCCCGACACCACATTATTGGTGATGGTGACGGATTGGACGCGGCCTGCTTCCACATCGGTGACGAACTGGCTGTAGCTCTTGTCGGAGACCGAAATTGAGCGGGTCGACGACTGGAAGACCTGGAACAGGCCCATCAGCATGAAGAGTATGACTAGCCAGATGGCGAAGTTGCGGAAGTTTCCGTTCATCAATCCTGTCCCGGAGAAGCCGGCCCAAATGCAGCAGCCAGCAGTAAGGCCGAATGTATGTCCGGCAATGGGGCGTTACAAGGGCAAGACCTGCGGCCCTTTGGGCGCTCCGTCCAGTCATAATGTCGCGATTGGGTTAATACGCAATGGCGAAGCGGAAGGTTCCACAGGGGCGTGGCGATACGCCGCCCGGCTGGTGCCGACGGTTTTGGCAGTGAGCGGCGATGGCGAGACCGGCGTCTCTAGGGTTTGGTAGATGGTGAAACGTCGGCCTCGCCATCGCGCCGGGATTTTTCACAGGGCCGGATGAGCTTGCCCTGTTATGAGGCGAGCCGTCGTACCTCTGCGTGGCCGGAGCGACCTCCAAACCACGGCATTCACCCAGCCCATCCACTCGTCATGACCGCGCTCTGGCGGGGTGATGGAGGGATAGTGGCATAGGGTGGGTGGGGCGGGGATAAGATGGATAGATTGGGGTTCTTCGCCC
>NZ_JBJDRE010000011.1:0-178493 GCF_044987315.1 Devosia sp. ZW T5_3 | reverse complement strand
TTGCTGGGGCGCTCGACCCGCGGCGGGCGCGGTGGCTGGCCAGGACGGCCGGCGACGACGCGCACGCTGGACGGGCCGGCATTGCGCTGGCTGGCCGGGGTCACCGGCTCGGCGGGCTCTGCTGGCGCCTGCGGAGCGGCGGCCTGTTCGGGCTGCGCTTCGGCCACGGGTGCCGGCGCTTCGACCGGGCTGGCCTCGGGCTCGGCAGCCTGACGGCGCTCTTCTTCCTGGCGGGCGGCTTCTTCGCGAATCTGGCGGCGGCGCGCATCGTCCTCGATGCGGCGGGCCTCTTCAGCCGCAAAGCGCTCGCGATCCTCAGCCTGACGGGCGCCGGCAAGAGCCAGTGCCTGGCGCCGGGCTTCGGCTTCAGCCGCGCTCAGGCCAAGTGGCGCACGCTGCTGGGCGGCCGGACGGCTCTGCTGGGGGCGCTGACCCTGGGAGGGGACAGACGATTGCGGGCGCTGCGGCGCGCCGGATGGAGCACCGGGTGTCGGTACGCGGCGGGTGCGCTTTTCGACGACCACTGTGCTGCGCGACGGTGCACGCGACATGCCGGGGCGATTGCCCAGGCCCGGGCCGCCCTTGAGTGTCAGCGTCTTCTTGGCGCCAGTGTCGTCCGTGCGCTTGTCGTCGTTATCAGCCATACTTCTCGCGTCTCTCAAACTTGTCCGTTCGGCAAAAGGTCACCGTCAACCGCATGGCGGCCGGTGCCTTCATCCGTCGGTTTGGCGGTATAAAGGGCCAGTCTTCGGGCCTTTTCTACCGCCGCTTGGGCTGCCGCCCCTCTCGTTAGGGCAGCATGTATCACATTTTCGAGTCCAAGTGCCAAACCCAATTGCTCAGAACTGAGCAATTCGAAATGGGGCACCTCAAAGCCCGAAATCCCCTCCTCGCGGGCCGCGTGATGCAGGGCCTTCAATGGGCCCACCATCTTGCTGCGCCCATCGGCGGAGGCATCGCTCGCGGTGATCAGCGCGATCAGCTTGCCCGTATCGAGCAAGCCGCGCACCTTCATCGCGCCGCTGATGAACTGCCCGGCCTTTCTGGCCATGCTGAGCGCGCCAAGATAGCGCTGCACCAGCCGCAATTCCGTCAGCCCGGCCAGGTCCTCGGGCAGGACAACCTCGGTCTTGAGGCTGCGCGCGAAGACCTTCTTCTTGACCGCCTCGGCCACCGCATCGCGGCTGAGGCTGATCCATACGCCCCGACCTTCGGCTTTCGCCTCGGTATCGGGCACCAGTACCCCATCGGGGCCGAGCACGAAGCGGATCAATTCCGCTACCGGCTTTTCGGCCCTGGTGAGGGCACACATGCGGCTCGTTTCTTCGCGCTGGGCCATCTTGCCCTCCCGCTCGGAACCGATCAGGCCGTGGCCTCGTCGGTGAATTCACCTTCGTCGGCGGCCGGCAGGTCTTCGGCATTGATCCAGCCAGCCTTGATACGGGCCTGCAGGATCATGTCTTCGGCTTCCTCGCGTGACACGGGGAAATCCTTGAACGTGCCTTCGAAGCGCTTGGTCTCGCCGTCCTTGCGTTCGGACCAGCCCACCAGATCGTCGGCGGCGCAACCGGCGAAATCTTCCACCGTCTTGACGCCGTCCTTGCCCAGGGCAACCAGCATGGACGCATTGAGCCCGGCAATCTCGTAGAGCTCGTCCTCGACACCCAGCGCCTTGCGCTCTTCGTCAAACGCGCGGTCGATCTCGGCCAGATATTCGACGGCGCGGTTCTGGATTTCGCCAGCCGTTTCTTCGTCGAAGCCTTCGATCGAGGCGATTTCATTGGGTTCGATATAGGCCAGTTCCTCGACCGAGGAGAAGCCTTCCGAAGCCAATAGTTGGGCAACCATCTCGTCAACATCAAGGGCATTCATGAACAAAGTCGAGCGTTCGGTGAATTCCTTCTGGCGGCGTTCGCTCTCTTCCTGCTCGGTCAGGATGTCGATATCCCAGCCGATCAGCTGCGAAGCGAGGCGCACATTCTGGCCACGACGGCCAATGGCCAGCGAGAGCTGTTCATCGGGAACCACGACTTCGATGCGCTCGGCCTGCTCGTCCAGCACCACCTTGGCCACATCGGCCGGCTGCAATGCAGAAACCACGAGATCGGCAATGGTGTCGGTCCAGGGAATGATGTCGATCTTTTCGCCCTGCAATTCGGCCACCACGGCCTGCACGCGGCTACCACGCATACCGACGCAAGCGCCGACGGGATCGATCGAGCTATCCGACGAAGTCACGGCAATCTTGGCGCGCGAACCCGGATCGCGGGCGATCGAGCGGATGGTGATCACGCCATCATAGATTTCGGGCACTTCCTGCATGAACAGCTTGGCCATGAACTGCGGATGGGTGCGGCTCAGGAAAATCTGCGGACCGCGCTGTTCGCGGCGCACGTCATAGACATAGGCACGCACGCGATCGCCATAGCGGAACATTTCGCGCGGGATCAGCTCGTCGCGGCGGATAATGGCTTCGCCACGACCCAGATCGACGATGACATTGCCATATTCGACGCGCTTGACGCTCCCGTTGACGATCTCGCCAATGCGGCCGAAATATTCTTCATACATGCGGTCGCGCTCGGCATCGCGCACCTTCTGCACGATAACCTGCTTGGCCGACTGGGCGGCGATGCGGCCGAATTCCATCGGCGGCAGCGGCTCGGTCAGGAAATCGCCGACCTTGGCTTCCGGCGACTTGAGCTGGGCGGTCTTGAGATCAACCTGACGGCTGGTTTCCTCGACCTGGTCGACGATTTCGAGCAGACGCCACATGCGGGTTTCGCCCGAGCGCGGATTGATCTCGACCTTGATCTCGGTTTCGGCGCCATAGCGACCCTTGGCAGCCTTTTCCATGGCGTCCTGCATCGCCTCGATCACGACCATGCGGTCGATCGACTTTTCACGGGCAACGGCATCTGCGATCTGCAAAAGCTCGAGGCGGTTCGCGCTGACTGCCATTTAATGTGTCTCCTTGGAGATATCTTCGTCGTCATTGGCGGCGATTTCGACCGTTTCGGTCTCATCGTCGTCGATCGGGTGGAGTTCCTGGTCGAGCCGCGCCTTTTCCATGAGGGCGTCGGTCATCACCAATTTGGCGTCGGCCAGGGTGGTAAAGAGCAGGCGATGGTCGGGATCGGTCCCGGCCGGCGCGTCGGGCAGGGTGATGGTCACCGCCTCGGCATCGGTCGCCTTGATGAAGCCACGATAACGCTTGCGGCCATTGATCATGTCGGAAAGCTCGATCTTGGCTTCGTGCCCGATATGGGCTTCGAAATCACGCCGGCGCACCAGCGGCCGGTCGATACCGGGCGAGCTGACTTCCAGATGATATTCGCGCTCGATCGGGTCTTCCACGTCGAGCACGGGCGAGAGGTCCTTGGAGAGCGCCTCGCAATCCATGATGGTGAAGCGAGCATGCTCGTCCTCCGCCATGATCTGCAGCGTGCAGCCATTTTCCTGGGTCACCTTGATGCGCACCAGCGAAAAGCCCAGGCCATTGGCCACGGGTTCGACGATGCGGGCGATCCGGGCTTCCAGGCCCGTTTCCTTGATGTAGCGTTTCTCTGTAAGATCGAAACCCATGGGTCCCTTCGGATAATAAAAAAGAGCGGGGCCGGGCGGCTCCCACTCTGCAAACTGCCAGAGATGTTGTTCGCCTATATAGCGCCGTTGGCGCCATACCGCAAGGGTGGGGGAGGAGCGCTCCCGTTTCAACACGCCATATATAAGGTCGATCAAAGGCCGGCAGCTTCCTGGTCGCTCCGCGGCGGCGTCGTCATTGTGTCATGCAACGACCATAAGAGGCGTTCGCCGGGTCCGCCCAACCCCGCAAATGCTCCCGCAAGAGCCCTCGCCAGACAAAAAGTGAAATTTTTTCGATTTTTCATTGGCGGTGTTTTCGCGCGTTTCGAGAGCGATTTCGGCCCCAGAATTTTGGATTTTGCGGGCCCGTTTGAGAGCAGAATGGCTTGGCTCAAGCTGGCCCGAACCACCGCAAAGCCCCGCCATTGCTGATCGTGTCGCGGGGGAAACATGGTGGCGTGGAAGAAACCTAGTTACACCGGAAGCGCTTGATTTCCTTAGTAAAACCCTCTGAACGAGTTTTCGAATTTCAAGGGGCAAGCGCATAAATTTGAGGGCTTGTCGTTGTTCGACAATGGTCCCATTTCCAGGGTGTTCAAACGAAAGGAACACTAAAATGATCAAGAACACAATGCTTGCCCTGGTTGCCGCTGCTGGTCTCGTTGGCGTGGCTCTTCCCACTTATGCCAGCGATTCGCTGACCTCCTCGTTCTCCTCGCATGACAATGGCGGCTACAGTACCTGGGACGCTCAGGTTGACGTTGCCAAGCTGCGCGAAAAGGGCATCAATGCCGTCTCTGCTGAAGACTGGAATGGTTATGTGCGTGCCTTCGTCTCCGACGAATCCGGCAAGCAGACCATGAAGTATTTCGACCGCGACACCCTGGCACCGGTTAACCTGTAACCGTGCCGGTTCTGCTCCAGGCGCCGCCGGATTGCCGGCGACGCCCGGATAACTCTCAGCTGCTGGAGATCAGCCTTATGGCTGGATCACCGGCGGCCGAGTCGAAACGATGCCGGGCCGCCTCCACCGCCACGCGGTTGCGGGCGGCAAACTGGCGCCAACCGTCGGCCAGCTCCAGAAATTCGCGGCCCAGATTGGTCAATTCATAATCGACCCGCGGCGGAATGGTGGGAAAGATGGTACGCGAGACGAAACCGTCGCGCTCCAGTTCGCGCAGGGTGACGGTCAGCGTCTTCTGCGATATCTCGCCAATGCCACGCCGCAATTCGCTGAAGCGCCGCGTTTCGCTGCGCAATTGCATGACCACGACCAGGGTCCATTTGCCCGGCTTGACCACAAGCCGATCGTGATCGACCCCATGGCTGGCAGATAATGCTGACATGACGAAACCTCGCTGACGCTGGCGGAACTTCGCATATGGGGCTGAATCCGGCCGGTTCTAGGTCAGTGTTCGATTAAACTTTGACATGGCAGCTATTCAGCCTGTTCGCTTGCAGCGAACGATCAATTGGTGTCAACGGCGCGGAAAGCTGAAATAAAAGCTGACCATGCGCCCCTCGCGCCGAGCCTTTTGCTCATAACGCGTCGCCTGCCAGCCCTCATAAGGCTCGTGCCAGCCGCCCGGCCGTTCGGGCAGAAAGGCGAAATCGGGCGAGCGCACGATATGGGCCAGCGTCCAATTGGCGTAGTCCTCGATATCACTGGCAAAGTGAAACAGCCCGCCCGGGCGGATCACCCGCGCCAATTCCTTCAGCGTCGTCGGGGAGACGAAACGGCGCTTGTGGTGGCGCGTTTTGGGCCAGGGATCGGGATAGAGCAGATAAATCTCGTCGATCGAGGCATCCGGCAATTCGAACAGCAGCTTGAGCGCATCATCGGTGAAGAGGCGGATATTGCCTAGGTTCTCGGCAGCAATGGTCTGCACCATCTTGCCAATGCCCCCGGTAAATACCTCGCAACCGATATAACCCGTCTTGGGGTGCCGGCTGGCCTCGAGCGCCAGATGCTCGCCCCCGCCATAGCCGATTTCGATGATGAGCTTTTCTGCCGCGGGGAAAAGGCTCTTTGGATCGAGCTTGCCGTCAAGCTTGATTTCAAGATCGGGCAGGGTGGCGTCGAACACGGCCTGCTGGCCGCCATGCAGCTTCTTGCCGGAGCGGCGGCCAAAAAAGGCACGGGGTTCACCCGAGCGGGTTTTGGGAAGCTGATGGTCGGTCATTGCGGCTACCGTCAAAGAAAACAGGGCTCCCCCGCTTTCGCGGGGAATAGCCCTGTCGTTAGCACAAGCCAATAGCGGCTGCAGATTATTTCACTGCGGCCTTGAGGGCCGCGACCAGATCGGTCTTTTCCCAGGAGAAGCTGCCGTCGCGGCCCGCCTTGCGGCCGAAATGGCCATAGGCCGAGGTCTTGGCATAGATGGGCTTGTTGAGATCAAGATGGGTGCGGATGCCGCGCGGGGTCAGGTCCATGACCTTGGCCAGCGCCAGTTCCACCACTGCCTCATCCACCTTGCCGGTGCCGTGCAGATCGACATAGATCGAAAGCGGCTGCGCCACGCCGATGGCATAGCTGAGCTGGATGGTGGCGCGATCGGCCAGGCCGGCGGCCACCACATTCTTGGCCAGGTAGCGCGCCGCATAGGCCGCCGAGCGGTCCACCTTGGTCGGGTCCTTGCCCGAAAACGCGCCGCCGCCATGCGGGGCCGCGCCACCATAGGTGTCGACAATGATCTTGCGGCCGGTGAGGCCCGCATCGCCATCGGGACCGCCGACGACGAACTTGCCAGTCGGGTTGACGTGCCACACCGTGGCGTCATCGATCCAGCCATCGGGCAGGGCCTCGCGAATATAGGGCTCGACGATGACGCGTACATCGGCCGAAGTCAGGCTCTCGTCCAGATGCTGGGTCGAGAGCACGATCTGGGTGACGCCCACCGGCTTGCCATCGACGTAACGCACGGTCACCTGGCTCTTGGCATCGGGCCCAAGCTTACCGGCCGGGCCGTGATTGGCCTTGCGTGCCGTGGTCAGGGTCTCGAGAATCTTGTGGGCGTAATAGATCGGGGCGGGGAGCAGTTCGGGCGTCTCGCGGCTGGCATAGCCGAACATGATGCCCTGATCGCCTGCGCCCACATCCTTGTTGCCCGATTCGTCGACGCCCTGCGCGATATCGGCCGATTGGCCATGCAGCAGCACGTCGATCTTGGCAGTCTTCCAGTGGAAGCCGGATTGTTCGTAACCGATGGCGCGGATCGCCTTGCGGGCAGTCGACTTGAACTTGGACGGGTTCACCAGCGGATGGCCGGCAGCGTCCTTGAGGATGGCGCCATCCTTGCCCTTCTTGAGCAGGGTTTCGGGCACGCGCACTTCACCGGCAATGATGACGCGATTGGTGGTGGCCAGCGTTTCGCAGGCGATACGGACCTGGGAGGGGTCCATGCCGGCCTTCTTGGCCTCGCGGAACACCAGATCGACGATTTCGTCGGAGATGCGATCGCAAACCTTGTCGGGATGACCTTCGGATACCGATTCCGAAGTGAAGAGATAAGACGACCGCGCCACACTATCCTCGAATCTGTCGAAAACTGCCAAAAATGAGCTATTCGGGCTGGTTTTTGACACTTGGGCGACGCGCGGTCAAGCGGATATAAAGAAAGCTTGATATGTCTGGGCCATTGCAAGCGGAATGGTTTGGCGCGTCTCGCCTAGCTGGTCCGCCGCTTGCGGCCCCGGCGCGACACTGCCAGCGATACCAGCAGTCCCGCCCCCAGCACGATCAGCAGCAGCCAATAGCGCACCTGCGAGAAAACCGTGCCGGCCAGCCGCTGGTCGGGGCGCACATCGAGCGCCGCCATCTGCATGGGCGCCAGCTCGGCGGTGATGCGACCCAGCGGGTCGGTGGCAAAGGTGAGGCCCGAATTGGCGGCGCGGATCAGGCTCATGCCTTCTTCGACGGCCCGGACCCGGGCGTGGTGGGCATGCTGGGCCGGACCGATGGAGCCGTCGAACCAGGCGTCATTGGTGATGTTGAGGATATATTGCGCGCCTGCGGTATCACCCAGATCGCCGGAAAACAGGATTTCGTAGCAGATCAGCGCCAGGAATTTTGGGGTATTGGGCAGGCTCATCAGCCGCCGCCTTGCATCCCCATGCCCCCAGCCTTCGGCGCCCGGCACGAATTGCTTGATGCCCAGCCGGCCGAAGAATTCCTGGAACGGCAGGAACTCGCCGAATGGCACCAGATGGGATTTGTCATAGGACGCCACCACTTCGCCATTGCTGTCGATGGCGAGCAGGGAATTGAACGGCTGCCCGGCGCTTTTGGCGTCGCCCGGCTCATATTGCTGGCGCGGCGCCCCGGCCAGCAGCATGGCCCCATCGGGCAGCATGCGGGCAATGCGCGCCAAGGCGTCTGGATAGGTCGAAAGGAAGAAGGGCAGGCTCGATTCGGGCCAGACCAGATGGGTGATATCGGCCAGGCCCTGGTCTTGCGGGCTCATCCGCATGTCCGACAGCATGATCAGCCGATCGATCAGCGCTACCGGATCGGCATTGCCCCAATCGGCATGCTCGTAGACCATGGGCTGCACCAGCCGCATCGACACATCCTGGCGCGGTGTCGCGGTGGTGCCGGCCAGCCGATTGTAGCCATAGCCCAGTTGCGCTGCGATGACGCCCAGGGCGAGAAAGAACGGCAAGAGCCGCCGGCTGAGCGGACGATTATCGGCCGGCCAGATCAGCGCCGGCGTCATGGCCAGCAAAGCCGCGACAAAGGTCAGTCCATAAATGCCGATCACCGAGGTGATCTGCATCATCTCGTCATTGGGCGTCAGCGCATAACCGAGCAGATCGAAGGGAAAGCCGGTCAGCACATGGCCGCGCGCCCATTCGGCAATGGTGACGAAGGTGGCCAGCGTCACGATCCGCCAGGGGCCATGGCTCCACAACAGATGCGCCAGCGCGCTGCCGACACCCCAGAAAAACGCGATCAGCGCCGCCAGCGCCAGAATGGCGAAGGGCATCAGCGCAATCATTATTCCGCCATCGACGAAAAAGGCCGCGCCCAGCCAGTGGAAAGCCACGGTGAAATAGCCCCAGCCGAAGGCAAAGCCGATGCTGAAGGCCGGGCCGAACAGAAGCCGCAGCCCGCTCTTGCGCTCGGCGCCATCGAGGCACCAGACCCAGATGGGGAAGGCAACAAACAGCGCGGGAACGACAAACAGCGGTGGGATGGAGAGGCCGGCCAGAGCGCCCGCTACCACCAGCAGCAGGAAACGCCGCCAGCCATGGCTGAGCATTGCGGTCTCGGCCAGCCAGGTCATCGGAACGCTGTCATCGAATCAGGGCGCATGGGGGCAAGCTGGCGATGTCGGCCTGGACAGTCAATGTTGTCCTCTCAGTCGACAATCCCCTGCCGTGGCGCTAGAGCGGTGGCATGAGTGCTCTGCCCATCACCCTTGCCATCGACACAGCCGCGCCGCGCCTGCAATTGGCGCTGCTGCTGGCCGATGGCACAGCCGATATTTCCGTGGACGAAATCGCCACCGGCCACGCCGAATTGATCTTCGAGCGGATCGCGACGCTGCTGGCGCGCAATGGCATTGGCTATCCCGATCTGCAACGCGTCGTGACGACGACCGGCCCCGGCTCGTTCACCGGGCTGCGCATTGGCCTGTCGGCGGCCCGCGGCATTGGGCTGGCGCGCGATATTCCGGTGATCGGCGTACCCAGTCTTTTGGCCCTTTCATTGGCTGGAACGGGCGCGGTCACCGTGCTGCTCGATGCACGGCGTGACGAAGCCTATTTCCAGATTTTTTCGGCCCCCGGCGTGCCGGAGAATGGACCGCAATTGCTGCCCATGGCCGTGGCACAAAAATCCGTGCCAAAAAGTTCGATGCTCCTCACCACGCCCTTTGTCGATATCGCCGCCGTCGCCCGCTATGGCGCCATTGCCGATCCGCTTGCCCATGTGCCCGAGGCTGCCTATGTGCGCGATGCGGATGCCAAACCACAAACGGCCGCGCGGATCGAAAGGCTGAAGTCATGATGAAGCTCTGGATGGCGCCGCAGGGCTTGCATATCGAGCCCGGCCAGACGCGCGACGCCGACGAGCTGGCGCGTATTCACAAGGCGGGCTTTTATCGCGGCTGGCCGCGCGAAGAGTTTTTGTCCTTTTTGTCCGAAGGGACGACCCCGGTCTATGTCGCCTGCGACGCCAAACGCCGTATTGCCGGCTTTGCGCTGGTCCGCATCGCCGCCGATGAGGCCGAATTGCTGACCATTGCGGTGGACCCGAAATGGCGCGGCAAGAAGGTGGGGCAGGCGTTGTTGCGCGCCGCCTTTGAGGATTTGCGCATGAGCCCGGCGCGGCGCATGTTCCTCGAGGTCGACGAGCAGAACGCCCCGGCCGTGCGGCTTTATGGCAAGGAAGGTTTTGCCACTATTTCGAGCCGCAGAGGCTATTATCCGCGGCCCGATGGCAGCGCGGCAACCGCGCTTGTCATGGCGCGCGATCTTGGATAACCCCGAAACGGGCCGACCAGCGGAGCATTTGGCATGAGCAAGACCCAGACCGACCCTACGCTGGAAGAAGCCTGCGTTGCCAAGGGCATGCGCATGACCGACCAGCGCCGGGTCATCGCCCGGGTGATCGAGGATTCCAGCGATCATCCCGATGTCGAAGAGCTCTATCGTCGTGCCTCGGCGATCGACGATCGCATTTCACTCTCCACCGTCTATCGCACCGTCAACCTGTTCGAAGAAGCGGGCCTCGTCACCAAGCACGACTTCAAGGATGGCCGCGCTCGGTTCGAACTGATCCCCGACGAGCACCACGACCATCTGATCGATATCCGCTCCGGCACGGTCATCGAGTTCCGCAACGAGGAAATCGAGGCCATCCAGGACGTCATCGCCAAACGCCTGGGTTATCGGCTGGTCGATCATCGACTCGAACTCTATGCCGTGCCGGTGGAGGGCAAGGATAAGGCCAAATGATCTTTCGCGTGCTGTTCTTCGTCTTCGTTCTCGTGCCGGTGATGATCGTGGTTATCCCGCTGCAGGCTTTGATCAACGCGCTCAAGCTGCCGTTCTGGAATGTGCTGCCGCGCCTGTTTCATCGTATCGGCTGCTTGTTCCTCGGGCTGCGGGTCGAGGTGATCGGCCAGCCGGCGACCGGGCGGGCGACGCTGCTGGTGGCCAACCATATTTCGTGGACCGACATTGTTGCCGTCGGCTCGGTGGCCGATGTCACCTTCGTCGCCAAGCGCGAAGTGGGCGACTGGCCCTTTGTCGGCATGATGGCGCGGCTGCAAAAAACTATTTTCGTCGATCGCACCCGCCGCTCCGATGCCGGCCGCACGGCGCAGGAAATGGGCACGCATATGGCTGACGGAAATGCCGTGCTGCTGTTTGCCGAGGGCCAGTCCGATATCGGCACCCATGTGCTGCCGTTCCGCTCGGCCCTGGTGGGGGCGGCGCAACATGCCATGATCGAAGCCGGCGCCAATGACGTGCTGATCCAGCCGCTGACCATCGCCCATACCAGGCTCCAGGGCCTGCCAGTCAGCCGCAATGAGCGTTCGCTGATCGCCTGGATCAAGTCCAAGTCGGTCAAGCAGAATATCCGTGAGATATTAGGCGGCCCGGTCAAGGAGGTGACTGTGGCCTTCGGTACCCCCATTCCGCTGGGCGAGAATGACAATCGCAAGCAGGTGACCAAGCAGGCCGAGGATCAGGTGCGGACCATGCTGGTGGCGCTCAATCGCGGCCATAAACTGCCGGCACGCGCCGCCTGAGACGGGTTCGATAAAACGCGACGGATTAAGCCTAACGCCAGCCGGCGCTTGGGCGTTAACCTCGCGTTAGCTATAACGCCGTCCATGATGATGGATGTGCAAATCGCCTGGCAGTTGCTGGCAATCTGGACAATCGTGCTGAGCACGATCGTCTGGTTCGTGCGCGATGAGCGCCGACTGGAAGAGGAAAGGGTGCTGGTGCGTGCGGCCCGTTATTATGCGCATGTGCCCAAGCGCCAAAGCATTCGGCCCGAACCCATCCCATTGCCCAAGCTGCGCTCTGGGCCCATCCGCCACAGTGATCGGGCCTATTTTGAGCGAGTTCTGGGCATCGAGCCACGCTAGCTCGCCACACCCACTTCCAGCTGTGACTTGAGCCGGGCCACGATATCGGCGGCCTTGAGCATCAGCGCCATGTCGATATCGGCGTCACTGGCATCGGCGGGCAGGTCGGCCCACACGGAAATCGATAAGTCATGGGTCTGTTCGCGCCCATCACGGGTTTCACTCAGCACCGCGCGGACGCGTCCGGTGGTGCGTCCGGCCAGCCGCGGATGCGCCGCCCGGCTTTGCACTTCGATGTCGATCAGTTGAAAAGTCATACCGGCCCCGAGAGGAGCCCCCATGCAAACGGTAATAGCGGATGGTTCACGGCGGGTTAATCGCCATGGCATGGACTAGCCGATTCTCCACCGCTTTTGCGGGCAGGCTGTTCACTTTTTAGGCGAATTCACACCTTGACGGCGTGCAGCGCCATGCCGGCATCACCAAAAATGCTGAGATAACGGGCAATCTCTTCCGGCGTGCCGGTGGCCTTGGCCGGGTTGTCCGAGAGCTTGACCGCCGGGCGGCCATTGGCTTCGCTGACCTTGGCGACGATGGAGATCGGATCGAGCCCCGGATTGGGGCCATCGGGCGCGCAGCCCTCGAAATCATTGGTGAGGTTGGTGCCCCAGCCAAAGGTCATCCGCACGCGACCGTCGAAATGCAGATAGGCTTCCTCGATCATGTCGACATCGAGCCCATCGGAAAAGATCAGCAGCTTGTCGCGCGGGTCGCGGCCCCGGCTCTGCCACCAGGCAATGATCTTTTCCCCGCCCTCGATGGCCGGCGCGCTATCGGGCCGGAACCCGGTCCAGTCGGCCACCCAATCGGGCGCATTCTTCAAAAAGCTGTCGGTACCGAAGGCATCGGGCAACACGATCTTGAGATTGCCGCCATAATAGCTCTCCCAATCGGTCAGCACCTGATAGGGCGCCGCCTTCAGTGCCTCATCGGTCTGGGCGAGGGCGGCCAGCACCATCGGCAGTTCATGGGCATTGGTGCCCAGGGCTTCCAGGTCATTGTCCATGGCCAGTTTGACGTTGGACGTGCCGGTAAAAGCCTCGCCAATACCTTCCTTGAGCGCTTCGACGCACCAGCGCTGCCAGAGGAAGGAATGGCGGCGGCGGGTGCCGAAATCGGAAATCTTGAGGTCCGGCAGCTTTTGCAGCCGCTCGACCTTTTCCCACATCTTGGCCTTGGCGCGGGCATAGAGCACGTCGAGCGCGAAGGGGCCGTAATTCTTGAGCGCCGCGCGCGAGCGCAATTCATTGATGATCGCGAGCGCGGGGATTTCCCACATCGAGGTCTCGACCCAGAGCCCGGGAAATTCCAGCACGAATTGCCCATCGCGCTGTTCCAGCCGATATTCGGGCAGGCGGAATTCTTCCAGCCATTTGAGAAAGGCCGGCTCGAAAATCTGCTTGGACCCGTAAAAACTGTTACCGGCCAGCCAGATCATTTCCTTTTTGGTGAAGCGCAAAGTGCGGCAATGATCGAGCTGGGCGCGCAATTCATCGATATCGATCTCCTGCGCCAGCTTGACCGATCTGGTGCGGTTGATCAGCGAGAAGCTGGCATTGACCCGCGGGTACAGTCCCCAGATCATCTGCAACATCAAGAGCTTATAGAAATCGGTGTCGAGCAGGCTGCGCACGATCGGGTCGAGCTTCCAGGTGTGGTTATACACCCGCCGGGCAATATCGGTATACGTCGCCATGGCTCGTGGCCCCCCAATGCGCGGCTGGCCTTGTAGCGCGCGCGGCCGGGGATGGAAAGGCGGCGATGGGCAAAGCCGTCCAGTTGCCCCCGGCGATCAATCCCCGAACTGGAACCGCTCGAACCGCCCCAATGCTTCGTCGATCGCGGCTTTGGCTTCGGCCCCGGCATCCTCGAGCCAGGTCCAGTTCTGAATCAGTAGCTTCCCCGCCGCTCGGTCCGCCTTGAGATCCACCGCCGCGACGATGCGGTCTCCGACCAGCACGGGCAGGGCGAAATAGCCCAGCTTGCGCTTGGCTGCCGGCACATAGGCCTCGAACAAATGCTCATAGCCGAAGAAGAGCTTGAGCCGCTTGCGCTGGATGATCAGCGGGTCAAAGGGCGAGAGGATATGGGTGAGCCCCGGTGGCGCCACACGCTCTTGGGCCAGCGTTTCGGGCGCGGCCCAATGCTCCGCCTTATCGTGGCCTTCGATATGCACCGGCACCAGCAGCTTGCGCCGCACCCGGCTCTCGATCAGCTCGCGCACCGCCTTTTTGCGCGGTGCATCCAGATGACAGACCGAATCGAGGCTCACCATGCCCTGGCTGCGCAGCGCGCGATCCAAGAGATAAGCCGTGATCTGCCGCTCGGTCGCGGGCTTGGGCGGCTTGTCCCAGCCGAAATGGCGCCCGATCAGGTCATAGGTCTTGACCATGCCCTGCCGCGTGCCGATCGTCACCAGCCCTTGGAAAAACATCATCTCGAGCACGCGCTTGCTCGGCTTGCGGCTGGCCCAGGGATGATCCTTGTCGACCAGTTCGTCATCGCCAATGTCGCGAATCGACAGCGGTCCCTCGTCCCGCAACCGCTTGGCCATCTTGCGGATTTCGAGCGGGGTCACCGAGCCGAACCAGCGGCTGGGCGTCTGCCGATATTGCTTCATCGCCGGCAGGAAAAACGGCAGGTCCGCCACCGGCACATAGCTCAGCGCATGGGTCCAATATTCAAAGATCGATTTGTCGACCGATTGCGCCTGTGCCAGATGGGCGCGGGCATAGCCGGGCAGGCGCGACCACAGGATATGATGGTGGCAGCGCTCAATGACATTGATGGTGTCGATCTGCACATAGCCCAGATGCGCAATCGCTTTCAGCACCGCCCCCGGCCCTTCGCCAAACGGGGCCGCAGTGTCGAGGCGCTGCGCGCTCAACCAGATATGGCGGGCATGATCGGGCGACAAAGCACGGGATTTCGGCAAGGGACGACTCGGCAATGGGTTTTCTGGAAACAAACCTAGAACGGCGCAAAGGTCTCCGCCACCCGCTTTCGCCTGCCTTGCCAATATCCCCTCCAGGGGGATAGGATACGTTCATGAGCCATATCGATGATCCACAAATCCACGCCCGTCTCCGCCGCGCCGAGGGGCATTTGAGCAAGGTGGTCAAGATGGTCGCCGAGGGCCAGGACGGCCTGGCCATTGCCCAGCAGATGTCAGCCGTGATCAGCGCGCTCGAAAAGGCCAAGCAATTGATCATCATCGACCATATCGACCATCACCTGGCCGATAGCGACGCGCCCCTGCCGCCCGAAATCAAATCGCGGCTCGCCGTATTCCGCGAAATCACCAAATATCTCTGAGATCGTCCGATGAGCCTTGCTGACCAAACCCACGACCACGTCTTTCTCGGTGCCGATCACGATCGCAATGCGCGGCGCACTTTTTGGGTCATCCTGCTGACTGCCGCCATGATGGTCGCTGAAATCGCCGCCGGCGCCGCTTTCGGCTCGCTGGCCTTGCTGGCGGATGGCTTTCACATGGCCACGCATGCCGGAGCGCTCGCCATTGCTGCCGGCGCCTATCTTTATGCCCGCCGCCACGCCCATGATCCCCGCTATAGCTTCGGCACCGGCAAGGTCGGGGAATTGGCCGGCTTTGCCAGCGCGGTGATTCTGGGCGGGGTGGCGCTGCTCATTGCCTATGAATGCGTGCTGCGCCTGTTGCAGCCTGCCCCGATCCGGTTCGACGAAGCCATCGCGGTCGCCGTGCTCGGGCTTGTGGTCAATATCGTCAGCGTCTTCCTGCTGCATGATTCGAGCGGCCATCAGCATCACGACCACCACGCGCATGATGAGCATGACCATGATCACGAGGCTGATCACCATCACCATAATCACGGACATGATTCCAATCTGCGCGCGGCCTATCTGCATGTGCTGGCCGATGCATTGACCTCTGTTCTGGCTATTGTCGGCTTGGTGGCCGGCCGCAGCTTCGGCTGGCTCTGGATGGACCCGCTGGTGGGTCTGGTCGGCGCTGCCGTCATTGCGCGCTGGTCGTGGATGTTGATCCGTCAGTCCTCGGCAACGCTGCTCGATACGGTGCCCGACCAGGCCATAGCAAAAAAAGTACGCACCAATATCGAATCGGCTGGCGATACGGTGACCGACCTCCACTTCTGGCGCCTGGGTCCCGGCCATGCCGGACTGATCGTTTCGGTGCTGACCCCAACCACGCATGACGCCGACTGGTACAAGCAGCGCCTCGCCGGCCTTGCTGGGCTATCCCATGTCACGGTGGAGGTGATGCGGCGTTAGAGCCGCTGAGCCGGGCCCCGAAAATTCTCTCAGTGCTGGGCTGATCCTCAAGGGACCTGCCAGCGCGATGCGGAACAATTTCAGGAAATGGTGGAGCCTAGCGGGATCGAACCGCTGACCTCTTGCATGCCATGCAAGCGCTCTCCCAGCTGAGCTAAGGCCCCATTTTGGTGGGTTCCAGAAGGGCTAACCCGTCCGGAGCGAGGCGGAACCTATTGGATGATCCGCCCCCATGCAAGTGCCTATTTGACACTTTTTTGTCCCGCCGGATTTTTTATGAATCCGGCGGAAAAGTGGTGTGAAATCAGCGGTCTTCGTCGCCGCCGACATCGAAGCCGAGCTCGTCGTCTTCGTCCTCGTCTTCCTCAAGGAAGACGTCTGCATCGTCATCGCCGAGTTCTTCGTCGACTTCGACATCGTCGGTATCGGGAATGGCCTCGTCGCCGGATTCTTCGGCATCGGCATCTTCCAGAGAGACGATTTCGGGCGCTGCGACGTCCTCGACTTCCTCTTCTTCCTCGACCTCATCCTCGTCATCCACCTTGCGGGCGGTGGCGGGGGAGGGCTTGCCGACCAGCAGCTGCTCGAAATACGAGCGCGGATAGCTCTTGCCGGTATAGGGCGAGACGATCGGGTCCATGTTGAGGTCGTAGAACTTCTTCCCGGTATCGGGATCGGTCCGCTTGGTGCCGCGTTCGGAACTGGCCATCGATGTTCCTCGTGGGGATTGGGTTTGCGGGGGGCAGGTGCCGCCGCTTCGGTCAGTCCGGTTATGGGCAAACCAGGCCCCTGTCAAACCGAAAATGCGGGCGCGACGGCGGCCGGCCATCTCGGCGGTGGCTTCGGGCGGCTGGGCCATGCTAAACCCGCCCCGCCGCAAACCAGCCCATGGCCGCCATGCCCGACGCCGATCCGCACGCCCAACCGCTCTCCGCCCAGCGCGCTGCCCCGCTTTCCGGGCGCTTTTCCACCCCCGGCGACAAGGCGATTTCCCATCGCGCGCTGATCCTTGGGGCGCTGGCCGTCGGCCGCACGCGCATCGAGGGCCTGCTGGCGGCCGAGGACGTGCTGTCCACAGCAAACGCTCTGCGCGCACTCGGTGTGGTCGTGGATCTGCATGAGGGCGGCTGCGATGTGCATGGTCTGGGGATCAATGGCCTGCTCGCGCCGGCCACGCCGCTCGATTTCGGCAATGCCGGCACGGGCGTGCGCCTGATGCTGGGTGTTCTGGCACCCTATCGCTTCATCAGCCATTTTACCGGCGGGCCGACTTTGACCCGGCGGCCGATGCAGCCCCTGCTCGATGCGCTGGCGGTTACGGGCATGAGCGTATTGGAGAGCGATGACGGGCATTTGCCCATCGCCATCCAGGGACCGCTGGCCCCCGCCCCGATCCGCTACACCATGAAGGCGCCATCCGAGCAGATCAAATCGGCGCTGCTGCTGGCGGGTCTTGCCAGCCCCGGCACCACCACCATTGTCGAGCCGGTGCCCACCGGCGATCACACCGAGAAGCTGTTGGCCGATTTCGGCGCGCAGATTTCAACCGTTCTTGACTCCGATGGTGCCGCGATCATTACCCTGGCCGGCCTGCCCGAACTCAAGCCACGCCGCGTCGTCGTGCCGGGCGATCCCTCGTCGGCCGCCTATGCCATTGTCGCGGCCCTCATCGTACCCGGCTCCGATCTCGTGATCGAAAATGTGCTGATCAATCCCAACCGCACCGGGCTGATCGATACACTGCTCGAAATGGGTGGCGATATTGCCTTCGTCAATCAGCGCGAGGCCGGGGGTGAACATGTCGCCGATCTGCGTGTCCGCTCCTCGCGACTGCGGGGTGTGCATGTAACGGCCGACCATGCCGGCGCTATGCTTGACGACATTCCGGCCTTGGCGATCGCTGCGGCCTATGCCGATGGCTCGACGATGATCGAAGGCATCGCCGCCCTGCGCGAGCAGGAATGCGATCGTCTGGCGGTCACGGCAGCTGGGCTCGCCGCCAATGGCGTTGAATGCCTTGAAGGCCGCGATCAATTGCTGGTCAAGGGCGTCGGCGCCGTGCCGGGTGGCGGGCAGGTCGACACCCACCACGATCACCGCATCGCCATGAGCTTTCTGGTGCTGGGGCTGGCCAGCAAGGCGCCTGTCACCATCGATGATGCGCGGCCCATCGCCGCCAGCTTCCCTGGCTTTGTCACCGCATTGAGCGCCGTCGGCGCCAGCTTTTTGGCGGGGTAGGGCGCTGGCTGGCCACGGCACGGGGATTTCTACCGATTGCCGGTTCTTTTCCGCCGGTGATTATGCCAAAGCCAATAGGCAACAAACGCGCATGCGAGGGGAGCTGCCATGATCATTGCCGTTGACGGACCCGCCGCCTCCGGCAAGGGCACGCTGGCCTCGGGCCTTGCCCGCCATTATGGCCTGCCGCACCTGGACACCGGCCTGCTCTATCGCGCCGTCGGCCGCGCGGCGTCCGACTGGGAAGACCAGCCCGGCTTTGAAGATGCCGCCATTGCCGCGGCGCGGGCGCTCGACGCCAGTCATCTGGCCGATGTGGCGGAATTGACCTCGGCCCGCTCGGGCGTGCTGGCCAGCAAGGTCGCGGTGATCGGCCCGGTGCGGGCGGCTCTATTCGATTATCAGCGGAATTTTGCCACTCAGTCGGGTGGCGCCGTGCTCGATGGGCGCGACATCGGCACCAATATCTGCCCCGATGCCGATGTGAAACTGTTCATTCAGGCCGATAGCAAGGCCCGCATGGAGCGCCGCGCCCGCCAACTGGAATCGCGCGGGCTAGAGGTTGATCGTTACGCCCTCTATCACCAGATAGAGGAGCGGGACGCCCGCGACATGGCCAATCCCAATGGCGGATTCTATAAAGCTGACGACGCGCACTTGCTCGATACGACGCTTCTCGATATAGAGGCCGCACTCCGCGCAGCCATCGCGATTGTCGAAACGACCATGGCGCACAAGGCAAAGCTCTAAGCTTTAATTTCCTCCTTGCGTGTTTCGGTCCCGCCAATCAGCCAAGCTTTGGTCCGGAAACATACCCAATAGACATCGATCGGGCGCTCGCGCGCCGGCATTTTGCATTTGCGGAATGGCGGGTTTCCGGTCTCAACCTCAAGCCCCCGGTGCACTGGAGATATGAATTTGGCACAGCAAACTGTGACGAAAGAAGATTTTGAATCCCTTCTGATGGACTCGTTCATCGACAACGAACCCCTTGAGGGCGCCGTTGTTAAGGGCACCGTGGTCGCGATCGAAAAGGATCTGGCGATCATCGACGTGGGCCTCAAGACCGAAGGGCGCATCGCGCTCAAGGAATTCGGCCAGGCCGGCCGTGACGGCACCATCCAGGTTGGCTCGATCGTCGAGGTCTATGTTGACCGCGTCGAAAACGCTGCCGGTGAAGCCGTGCTGTCGCGCGAGAAGGCTCGCCGCGAAGAGAGCTGGGTCAAGCTCGAAGAAATGTACAACAACAATGAGCGCGTTGAAGGCACCATCTTCAACCAGGTCAAGGGTGGTTTCACCGTCGACCTCGAAGGCGCCATTGCCTTCCTGCCGCGTTCGCAGGTCGATATCCGCCCAATCCGCGATATCGCTCCGCTCATGAACGTGCCGCAGCCCTTCCAGATCCTGAAGATGGACAAGCGTCGCGGCAATATCGTCGTGTCGCGTCGTGCGATCCTCGAAGAATCGCGCGCTGAACAGCGTTCGGAAATCGTCCAGCAGCTCGAAGAGGGCCAGGTTGTCGACGGCGTGGTCAAGAACATCACCGATTACGGTGCGTTCGTTGATCTCGGCGGCATTGACGGCCTGCTGCACGTCACCGACATCGCATGGCGCCGGGTGAACCACCCGTCCGAAGTGCTCACGATCGGCGAGACCATCAAGGTCCAGATCGTTCGCATCAACCACGAGAGCCACCGTATCTCGCTCGGCATGAAGCAGCTTCAGGCCGATCCGTGGGATGGCATCGAAGCCAAGTATCCGATCGAGGCCAAGTTCACCGGCCGCGTGACCAACATCACCGATTACGGTGCGTTCGTCGAACTGGAGCCGGGCATTGAAGGCCTGATCCACGTTTCGGAAATGAGCTGGACCAAGAAGAACGTTCACCCCGGCAAGATCGTCTCGACCTCCCAGGAAGTCGAAGTCGTCGTGCTCGAGGTCGATCCCGACAAGCGCCGCATTTCGCTCGGTCTCAAGCAGACCCTGCAGAATCCGTGGGAATCCTTCGCCGAGAAGTTCCCCGTCGGTTCGGTCATCGAAGGCGAAGTCAAGAACAAGACCGAATTCGGCCTGTTCATCGGCCTCGACGGCGATGTGGACGGCATGGTTCACCTCAGCGATCTCGATTGGCAGAAGTCGGGCGAAGTGGCCCTTGAAGACTACAACCGCGGTGACATGGTTTCGGCCAAGGTCCTCGATGTTGACGTCGAAAAGGAACGCATCAGCCTGGGCATCAAGCAGCTCTCCGCTGGCGAAGCTTCGGCCGCCTCGGGCGACACTGCTGGCGAAGCCGGCGGCATCCGCAAGGGCGCTGTCGTCACCGGCACCGTGATCGAAGTCAACGATGGGGGCATTGAAGTCCGTATCGCCGACAGCGAGCTGACCGCCTTCATCCGTCGTGCTGACCTCAGCCGCGATCGCAACGACCAGCGTCCCGAGCGTTTCAGCAAGGGCGAAAAGGTCGACGCACGCGTCACCCAGTACGATCGCAAGACGTCCCGCATCCAGCTGTCCATCAAGGCGCTCGAAATCGCCGAGGAAAAGGAAGCTGTCGCCAATTACGGTTCGTCCGATTCGGGCGCTTCGCTCGGCGACATCCTGGGCGCTGCGCTCAAGGGCCGCGACGAGAAGTAATTCGTCCTAGCTTTGCAAATCTGCAGGGGCCCGCACTTCACAGTGCGGGCCTTTTGCCTTTAAGAAGCCCCATGAAACAAGCAATGCACTGGCGGCCCCTGACCACATTCGATCTGCCCGTGGTCGAAGCGATCGCTGAAAAAGTGCATCCCGGCTTTCCCGAGGACCTCTCGGTCTTCGCCGAACGCCAGCTGCTTTACCCCGATGGCACGCGTCTGCTTGAACTCGATGGTATCCCTTCGGGCTATATCCTCTCCCATCCCTGGCGCTTCAAATCGCTGCCCGCGCTCAACGCGCTGCTCGGCGCCATCCCACCCGATGCCGATACCTATTATCTCCACGACCTGGCCCTGCTATCCGCCGCCCGCGGCACGGGCGCCGCCGCCATGATCATCGGCGACATCCAGCGCCATGCCCGTGCGCAAGGCTTTACCAATATGAGTCTGGTCGCGGTCAACGGCTCGATCCCGTTCTGGACCAAACACGGTTTTCGGCCTTTCCCGGCCCCCGAACTGACTGAGAAGCTGCTGACCTACGAGGCCGCGGCGCGGTTTATGGTCAAGCGGCTTTGACCTTGTAGGTATGGCTACCTAAGTAGCCGACCGGATAGATAAAATCCCTATGACGTGCCAACGTTGGCTTCAGCCGACGACTGAATTTTATTGCCATAAACATAGTTCGTAGTTACAAATACGTAGGTGCAAATTGGCCGGTAATAGGTTTGACTGGGATCCAGTCAAGGATCGACGGAATCTGGTTAAGCACGGCCTATCGTTTGGACTGGCAACAGCTGTATTCGACGACCCTGACGAACTGACCGAGGATGCTCGGGTTGTCGATGGAGAGACGCGGCTTCAAACCATCGGTAAGGTTGGACAGATCGTTTTGTTTGTCGTCCATACCGCACGACTAGGCTCGGATGGCCTATTGGTTATCAGAATGATTTCAGCTCGTGTCGCTTCGAGAACGGAAAGGAGTCGATATGAACGACGAAAGTCCTAAATACGTCGCCTACACCAGCAAGCCGCTGACTGCAGAGCAATTGGCGGAACTCGATGCGTTGGCCAGTCGTGGTGACGACGAGATCGACTTCTCGGATATTCCGGAGGCAGGCAACGAGTTCTTTGACAATGCCAAACGGGGCTCGATGTATCGTGCCCTCAAGGCGCAGCTGACCATCCGCCTCGACGCCGACATTCTCGATTGGTTCAAGCGCCACGCCAAGGATGGCAAGGGTTACCAAACCGACATCAACAAAGCGCTGCGGGCCTATGTGACGGCGCAGGAAAAACGGGCGCAGAAGAAGGCCGGCTGATCCTGTCTTGCCAAGCCTGTCGCTGCTCGCTACCCCTTCGGTCACCAAACCTGCGAGGCGATGATGAGTGATCAGCCTATCGAAGAGCCATCCCGTCCCAGCGATCCGCATGAGGTCATTGCCGCCGAGACCTATCGGCGCTCGCGGGGGTTCTGGCGCATTCTGGCTTTTGTGGCGTTGGCCATTGCCATTCTGGCACTGGCCGGCCGCTTTGCCCTGTCCAATGCCCCGGTGGGCGAACACATCGCCCGCGTGGTGATCGATGGCACCATCGCCACCGATCCGACGCGTCTCAAGCTGATCGAGGAGCTGGCCGAGGATGACAGCGTCAAGGCTGTGGTCGTCGCCATCAATTCGCCCGGCGGCACCACGGCAGGCGGCGAGGAGCTGTATGAAGCGCTCGGCCAATTGCGGGCCAAAAAGCCGGTCGTTGCGGTGATCAAGGAATTAGGCGCCTCGGCCGCCTATATGGCCGCTATCGGCACCGACCAGATCTTTGCCCGGCGTCTCTCCATCGTTGGCTCGATCGGCGTACTCTACCAGCACATCAATGCCGGCAAGCTGCTCGATACGATCGGCGTGGATCTCGACAAGGTCGCCTCCGGCCCGCTCAAGGCCGAGCCCGATTATGACGAGCCCATGGTGGGCGATGTGCGCGCCTCCATTGGTGCCTTGGTCGATGACAGCTTTCAATGGTTCGTCGATATCGTCGCCGAACGGCGCAATCTGGCGCGGCCGGTGGCCTTGGATCTGGCCGATGGCCGCATCATGAGCGGGCGGGTCGGCGTCGAGACCGGATTGATCGATGCGGTTGGCGGCGAATTGGAAGCGCAGGCCTGGCTCGAGGCCGAACGCGACGTGCCCAAGGACTTGCAAATCGTCACGGCCTGGCCGCTGGAAAGCTCCAGCTTGGGCTGGATTGGCACTTTTTTAGGCGGACAGGCCCGCGCAGCGCTTGGTTTGCCTGCGAATGGGGCCATCACGCTTGACGGGCTGGTCTCGCTTTGGCAGGTTGGCGCAGCCTCGTGACCCACGGAGCGCAGCGGCCTCATACCCGGAGCCAAGGATGATCAAGTCGGAACTCGTCGAGAAACTCGCGGCGGAAAATCCGCATCTGTTCCAGCGTGATATCGAAAACATCGTCAATGCCATCCTCGATGAGATCGGGGATGCCATGGCGCGGGGCGACCGCGTCGAGCTGCGCGGCTTTGGCGCCTTTTCGGTCAAGAACCGTCCGGCCCGGGTCGGGCGCAATCCGCGCACCGGCGAACAGGTCGATGTTGGCGAGAAATACGTGCCGCAATTCAAGGCGGGCAAGGAAATCCGCGAGCGGCTCAACCGCTCGTAACCGGGCAAGCAGCCCCAAGGCAAAGCGACTATGCTCAACAAGATTGTCGGCTGGCTGGTCCTCGTGCCGCTTTGTTTGGTGTTGATTGTCTTTGCCCTGGCCAATCGGCAATTCGTGATCGTCAATTTCAATCCCTTCGTGCCGGTCGAGCAATTGGCGACGCCCGGCTATGGCGTGCCGCTGTTCGTGGTGCTCTATGTCGTGCTGCTGGTGGGCGTGCTCTTAGGTGGCATTGCCACCTGGTTTGCCCAGGGACAGCACCGCCAGCGCGAGCGCCATTGGCGCCGCGAGGCCCATATGCTCAATACCGAGCTTGAATCTCTGCGCAAAAGCCAGGGCCAATCGCCAGCCGGCGGGCCGCTGAGCGACGTCGATGACCTTTTGGAGCTCCGCTGAGCAACCCATGGCCGACCCCCTGATCATTAAAATCTGCGGCATCAAGACCCCCGAAATGCTGGACCTCACCATAGCGGCCGGCGCCGACATGGTGGGCTTCATGCATTTTCCGCGCTCGCCCCGCCATGTCTCGATCGAGGACATTGCAACGCTGATCTCGGCAGCCCGTGGACGAGTGGAAACCTGCGTGGTCCTGGTCAATCCCGACAATAGCACGGTGGCCGAAGTGGCGGCTTTGGGCCCCGACTGGATCCAGCTCCATGGCCCCGAGACACCGCATCGTGTCGCGGCCATCCGCGCCGAGGCGGGTGTGGAAATCATGAAGGCCGTTCCCATCGGTTCGGCCGAAGATGTGGCGCAGGTGGCCGGCTTTCTCGAGGTTGCCGACCGCATTCTGGTCGATGCCAAGCCGCCCAAAGGCGCCGATCGGCCCGGCGGATTGGGTGAAACCTTCGACTGGTCCCTGCTCAAGGCGCTTGACCCGTCCATCCCCTTCATGCTTTCGGGTGGCCTGACGCCGCAAACCGTGGCCGACGCCATTAAGACCGTGCGCCCCTTTGGGGTCGATGTGTCCTCCGGCGTCGAATCGGCGCCCGGCGTCAAGGACAAGCGGCTGATCGAAGCGTTCATTCGGAACGCCCGGGCAGCCGGCTAACACGGCGCGTTGACAGACCCACCTGCTGGCCTGTCGAGTTGCATCGAGAGGACCATCATGGACGGCATCAATTCCCTGCGCAACGGCCCGGACGAGCATGGCCGTTTCGGGCTCTATGGCGGCCGTTTCGTCGCTGAAACCCTGATGCCGCTGATCCTTGATCTGGAGCAGCAATACCGCGCCGCCAAGGTCGATCCCGCCTATCAGGCCGAGCTCAAGGACCTGGCGATCCACTATACCGGTCGCCCCAGCCCGCTCTATTTCGCCAAGCGCCTCACCGAGCATCTGGGCGGCGCCAAGGTCTGGTTCAAGCGCGAAGAGCTCAACCATACTGGCTCCCACAAGATCAACAATTGCCTAGGCCAGATCCTTTTGGCCAAGCGCATGGGCAAGACCCGCATCATCGCCGAAACCGGCGCCGGCCAGCATGGCGTGGCGACGGCCACGGTCTGCGCCAAATTTGATCTACCCTGCACCATTTTCATGGGCGCCACCGACGTCGAGCGGCAAAAGCCCAATGTGCTGCGCATGAAGATGCTGGGCGCCGAAGTGCGGCCCGTCACCGCTGGCGCCGGCACGCTCAAGGACGCCATGAACGAGGCGTTGCGCGACTGGGTCACCAATGTCGACACCACCTATTACCTGATCGGCACGGCGGCCGGTCCGCATCCCTATCCCGAAATGGTGCGCGATTTCCAATCGGTGATCGGCACCGAGCTCAAGGAACAGTTCCAGGAGGCCGAGGGCAAGCTGCCCGACGCGATCGTTGCCTGTGTCGGGGGCGGCTCCAACGCCATCGGCACGTTCCACGCTTTCCTCGACAATCCGGAAGTCGCCATCTATGGCGCCGAAGCGGGCGGGCATGGCGTCGATGTCGAAAATGGTCACGCCGCCTCCATGACCGGCGGTTCCCCCGGTGTGCTGCATGGCAACCGCACCTATCTGCTGCAGGACAAGGATGGCCAGATTCTGGAAGGCCACTCCATTTCGGCGGGCCTTGATTATCCCGGCGTCGGCCCGGAACACTCGTTCCTGCACGACACCAAGCGCGTCACCTATGTGCCCATTACCGACAATGAAGCGCTCGCCGCCTTCCAACTCTGCACCCGCATGGAAGGCATTATTCCCGCGCTCGAATCCGCGCATGGCCTGGCCCAGGTCATCAAACTTGCCCCGACGCTGAGCAAGGATCAGTCCGTGGTGCTGTGCCTCTCCGGGCGCGGCGACAAGGATGTCGAAAGCGTCGGCAATTATCTGGGACTGCTCTAGCCATGTCGCGTATTGAAAAGCGTTTCGCCGAACTCAAGGCCCAGAACCGTCCGGCTCTGGTGACCTTCGTCATGGGCGGTGATCCGGACCTGGCCACCAGTCAGGCCATTTTCGAAGCCCTGCCGCAGGCCGGCGCCGATGTGATCGAATTGGGCATGCCCTTTTCCGATCCCATGGCCGATGGCGTTGCCATCCAGCTCGGCGGCCAGCGGGCGCTTGCCGCCGGGCAGACGCTGCGCGGTGTGCTGGGCATGGTCGAGGATTTCCGCCGCAAGGACGAAACCACCCCGGTCGTGCTGATGGGCTATTACAACCCCATCTATATTTTCGGCGTCGACAAATTCGTCGCCGCCGCCAAAGATGCGGGCGTCGATGGCCTCATCATCGTCGATCTGCCGCCGGAAGAGGACGAAGAGCTCTGCATTCCCGCCCTCAAGGCCGGCATCAATTTCATCCGCCTCACCACCCCCACCACCGATGACAAGCGCCTGCCCGCAGTGCTTAAAAACACTTCCGGCTTTGTCTATTATGTCTCAATGAACGGCATTACCGGCGCCGCCATCAAGTCGCGCGGCGCGGTGGGCGAGGCGGTCGAGCGCATCAAGGGCCATACCGATCTGCCGGTCGCTGTCGGCTTTGGCATCAAGACTGCCGAAGACGCCGCCGAAATCGGGAGGCATGCCGATGGCATCGTGGTGGGCACCGTGCTGGTCGATGCGGTGGGCAAGTCGCTGGTCGATGGCAAGGCCACTGACCAAACCGTCAGCGCTGTCCGCGATATCGTGGCAAGCCTGGCCGCCGGCGTGAAGCGGGCGCGGGCCTGATCTTCTTCCCTCTCCCCTTGTGGGAGAGGGTGCCCGAAGGGCGGGTGAGGGGGTCTCTCCCCATCGCTCCCTCATCCGGCGCTGCGCGCCACCTTCTCCCACAAGGGGAGAAGGAAGAAGCCAGCCAGCTTATCCCCACCCCGCTTTGCCATGCTGCGCCACCCCTGATAATATCCGCCACAATTGATCATTACGTCCTGTCCCAACAGGACATCCGATAAGGCCGCCGCCATGAACTGGATCGACAACTTCGTCCGCCCCAAAATTCGCTCCTTCCTCTCCAACAAGCGCGAGACGCCGGAGAATTTGTGGGTGAAGGACCCCGAGTCCGGCGAGATGGTGTTCTATCGCGATCTCGAGGCCAATCAGTGGGTGGTGCCCAATTCGGGCTATCACATGAAGATCAAGCCGGCTGACCGCCTGGCGACCTTCTTTGACGAAGGCAAATACGATCTCGTGCCGGTGCCCGCCGTGCCGGTCGATCCGCTCAAATTCCGCGACCAGAAGCGCTATACCGATCGCCTCAAGGAAAGCCGCGCCAAGACGGGTTATGATGACTCTGTCATCGTCGCCACCGGCAAGCTCTATGACCGCGACACCACGGTTGCCGTGCAGGATTTCGATTTCATCGGCGGCTCGCTCGGCATGGCAGCCGGGCAGGGCATCATCACCGGGCTGGAAACCGCCGTCACCCGCAAGACGCCCTTTGTGCTGTTCGTCGCCTCCGGCGGCGCCCGCATGCAGGAAGGTATTTTCTCGCTGATGCAAATGCCGCGCACCACGGTTGCCGTGCTGCGCCTGCGCGAAGCGGGGCTGCCGTTCTTTGTGGTCTTCACCGACCCCACCACCGGCGGCGTCACCGCCTCCTATGCCATGCTGGGCGATGTGCATCTGGCCGAGCCCGGCGCGCGCATCGGCTTTGCCGGCGCCCGCATCATCGAGCAGACCATCCGCGAAAAGCTGCCCAAGGGCTTCCAGCGCTCCGAATATCTGCATGAGCATGGCATGGTCGACATGGTCGTGCATCGCCACAATCTGCGCTCTACCATCGGCTCGCTCGCCGGCATCCTGACCCGCGCCGAGCCCACTGCCGAATTGACCGGCACGGCGCCGGCCCTGCCCGCCGTCAGCCTGCGCGATGCAGCCATTGCCGCCGAAGGCGATGACGGCGACCTGGCCGCGCCCAGCGCCGCCCACGCCGAATAATTTCGGCATTCAAGCTTTGAGAGGCCGGTCCAGTGCGACCGGCCTTTTTTTATGCGCCGTGAGCGTCTATTCGAAAACCCGCGCAGGTCTGTGTTGCCTGTCCGCAGGAGAAATTTTGATGTCTGAAACGCTCAATCTTACCCAGCTCGGCCAGAATTCCGGCATTCCCGCTTCCCCCGAGGCGGCAATCCTCGAACGCGTGCCCAATCCGCAAGCCGACACCAATTACGTGTCCCGCTTCACCGCGCCCGAATTCACCTCGCTCTGCCCGGTGACCGGCCAGCCCGATTTCGCCCATCTGGTCATCGATTACGTGCCCGGCGATTGGCTGGTCGAATCCAAATCGCTCAAGCTCTATCTGACCTCGTTCCGCAATCACGGCGCCTTTCACGAGGATTGTACCGTCTCGATCGGCCGCCGGCTGGTGGCGCTGCTTGACCCCCGCTGGCTGCGTATCGGGGGTTATTGGTATCCGCGCGGCGGCATTCCCATCGATGTGTTCTGGCAGACCGGCACCCCGCCCGAGGGCATCTGGCTGCCCGACACCGGCGTGCCCTCCTATCGCGGCCGCGGCTAGCCCACGCCGCCCTTGAGGCCCAGCCCGACCCATTGTACACCGGCCCGGCTGATCCCGTGCCGTAATTGAGTCCGCCCCATGTCCCGTACCGACGCCATCCTGAAGCGCCTTTCGGTGCTGCATCCCAAGCTGATCGACCTCAGCCTGGAGCGGCTCAATCGCCTGCTCGAGGAACTGGGCCGGCCGCATGATCGGATGCCGCCGGTGATCCATGTTGCCGGCACCAATGGCAAGGGTTCCACCATCGCCTATCTGCGGGCCATGCTGGAAGCCGCGGGCAAGTCGGTGCATGTCTATACCTCGCCCCATCTGGTGCGCTTCAACGAGCGCATCCGGCTGGCGGGCAAGCTGGTCTCCACCCGCCGGCTCAATGAAGTGCTGGAGCGGGTCGAACAGGTCAATGCGGGCCAACCCATCACCTATTTCGAGGTCACCACGGCCGCCGCCTTCGTGCTGTTTTCCGAGATCAAGGCGGATTACCTGCTGCTCGAAGTGGGCATGGGCGGCACCTATGACACGACCAATGTGGTCGAACACCCGCTGGGCATCATCATCACCCCGGTCGATCTCGACCACATGGCGTTCTTGGGCAATACGATCGGCAAGATTGCGGTTGAAAAAGCCAATATCATGAAGCGGGGTGCACTCGCTGTCGTCGCCCGTCAGGCCGATGAGGGCCTGGCCTCGATCAACCGGGTCGCCGCCAAGCTGGGTGTGGTGCCTTTTGTAGGCGGGCAGGATTTCGATGCCTTCGCCCAGGACGGCCGCCTGATCTATCAGGATGAAGCGGGCCTGCTCGATCTGCCGCCGCCCAAACTGGTGGGCAATCATCAATTCGAAAATGCCGGGGTCGCCATCGCCGCCATCCGCCATTTCGGGCTGCCGGTCGATGAAGCCGCCATTGCCAAGGGGCTGGGGGATGTCAGCTGGCCCGCCCGGCTGTCCCCGGTCGCGGGCAAGCTGCGCGATCTGCTCGGCCCCGGCGCCGAACTCTGGCTCGATGGCGGCCACAATGCCCACGGCACCCGCGCCCTGGCCCGGGCGCTGGCCGATATGGAGCGCGCCCGCCCCGCGCCGCTGGTGCTGATCATGGGCATGATGAACACCCGCTCGCCCAGCGCGGTGCTGGCGCCCTTTGCCGGCATGGCTGAGCGCATCATCACGCTCACCATTCCCGGCGAGACCAATGCGCATGATGCCGGCTACATTGCCGACGAAGCCAACAAGGCCGGGTTCAATGCGACACCCGCGCGATCGATCCAGGCAGCGCTCAAATCAGCCGCCACGATACCAAATGCCCGCGTGGTGATTTCGGGTTCGCTCTATCTGGCGGGGCAGGTGTTACTCAAGAACGGGACGTTCCCGGAGTAAGCTGCAGCCCCGCCTCAATATTTGCCCTGCTCGCTCCCGCAGAACGGGTCTACCGGGCTGGTGCCGGCAAATTCCGTGCGGCCCATCAGCGCCTCGACCACCGCTGCCTGCAGCGCTTCGCTAGAGCCATAGGCGTTGACATAGGTGGGCACGCGCGGCGCGTCGTAGAGATAATAGGGATAGCCGAAGCTGATCATCAGCGTGGGCAGGTCGTGCCAATAGCGCGCCATGCCGTCGAAGACGCTGCCGGTGAGCTTGACCCAATCAAGGAAAATCCGGCTGCGCGTCAGCACGGTTTCCTCGGCGAAGAGATACAGCACGAGATCAAAATCCTTGGGACTGACGCTCATGCCGGGTTCGAACAGGGTGACGGAGAAACCCTCGCGATCCAGCCGCTCCGGCACGCTGAGCGGCAATGGCTGCGGCACGAATGGAATGATCGCCCCACCGGAAAACACCAATACGCGCTTGTGCCTGGCCGGCGACAGCGGCAACAACCCCGCCACGTCCTTGACCAGCGTCGGCACCCGCGCATGCACCGCGCTGGCCGTCATGCGATTAGCCTCGCTCCCCACCACCTGCTGGGCCGCGGCAAGGCTGGGCGGGGCGGAATTGCGATGCAGCCCCAAAGCAGCCTTCAGCCCCAGCACCCGCGTCACCGCTTCGTCCACACGCTCCTGGCTCAGCCGTCCATCGGCGACGGCTTTAACCAGCCGCATCAGATCGGCATTGGGATCGTCCGAGAACAGGATCACGTCGCAGCCGGCAATGATCACCTCGGGCAGGACCACATCGCGCGGCCCCCAGTCGCCCATGCCCGCCATGGGCGTGGCATCAGAAATGATGAGACCGTTAAAGCCCAGCTCGCGCCGCAACAGGTCCTCGTTCAATATCTTGCTCAACGAAGCCGGTCGATAGGCCTCGGCACCGGCATCCGGGTCGATTGCCCGCACAAAGGCGGGAAAGGCGATATGGGCGGACATCACGCTCATTACGCCGGCCTTGATGGCGGCGCGATAGAGCCGGCCGAAATTGCTCTCCCAGGCTTTCATGGTCAGCGGATTGACTGTGGTCACCAGATGCTGGTCACGATCGTCATAGCCTTCGCCGGGCCAATGCTTGACCGTAGCGGCGACGCCATTGGCCTGGAAGGCGGCGATCTGGGCCAGCGCATGGCGCTCGATGCGGTCCACATCACTGCCATAGGAGCGGGTGCCCACAATGGCGCTGCGGAAGGCCGCATTGATATCGATGACGGGGGTAAAGCTCCAATTGAGCCCAACGGCATGGGCTTCCTGCGCCATGATGGTGGAAATGGCGGTGGTCGCTTCCACATCGTCCACCGCCGCCAGCCCCAGCGGATTGGGTACCGGCGTGCCGAAGGGCAGGCTCATGCGGCTGCCTTCAAGATCGGCGCTGACCAGCATGGGCACGGGGCCAATGCCGTTGAGGCCTTGGGCCAGCTCCACTTCGCTAGCCAGATCCCCCGAATAGACCCGGGTAATGCCGCCCGGCTTGAAGGCGCGCAATTGCTCGAGCACCTCGCTTGGCTCACCCCGCGCCAAGAGCACGAAGAGCTGGGCCAGCTTGTCGCGCGGGGTTAGGCCGTCGCGGGTGGCATGCACCCACGCCATGGCTTCGTCGTCGAGATTGAACGGGGCAGCAGCGAGATCGACAGGGGCCACAGGCCTCTCCTCCCAAGTCTTCTTATGGAGGAGAGACTATCAGGCCCGGTGATATCAGCCAATCAGGCGGCGTGGCTCTCCAGCCACTTGATCAGCTGCGCGCGCGACTGGCCGGCGCCCACTTTCACATCGGTCGGCTGGCCGTCCTTGAACACGATCATCGTGGGCATGGCGCGCACATGATATTGCGTCACGGTGCTGGGATTGCTGTCGACGTCGAGCTTGACGATCTTGACCTTGCCGGCCAGATCGAGCGCGACCTGTTCCAGGATCGGGTCCATCGCCTTGCAGGGCCCACACCATTCCGCCCAGAAATCCACCAGCACCGGCTCGCTGGAATTCAGCACTTCGGCGGCAAAGTTGGCATCGGTAACGTGGTGGGCCATGATCGTCTCCATCGGTAAAGAACGATGAATACTATAGAGAGTCGGCCGCCATGGAAAGGCATACAAAATGTAGTGCGCACCGGGGCGAGGAAAGTCTTTGCGCGGGCGATGTCACAAACAAAAACACCGCCGGGTCGCCCCAGCGGTGTTCTGCAATTCTTGAATGGACGGTCTTAGGCCGCGTGGCCTTCGAGCCACTTGGTCAGGCCGGCCTTGGGCGTGCCCGCGCCGATCTTCATGTCGGCAGCTTCCCCGCCCTTGAACAGGATCATGGTGGGGATGGAGCGAACGCCGTATTTGACGGTGGTGGAGGGGTTTTCGTCGATGTTCAGCTTGACGATCTTGACCTTGCCGGCCAATTCGCTCGAAAGCTCATCGAGCACAGGTGCGATCGCGCGGCACGGCCCGCACCACTCCGCCCAGAAATCCACGAGAACGGGCTCTTTGGAGTTAAGGACTTCCTCGCCAAAATTGGCGTCGGAAACGTGTGTAGTCATGGGTTAAGTTGCCTTTTGGTTGAAAGCGGTGGTCTCATTGCTCCCAAAGCTGGTGAGAGTCCAGCCTTGCTGCAAGCCTGCGTCACTGCAAGGTGAAGCCCCGGGTCGCTGCGCGAAGGTGATCAGACGGCAAAATCATCAATGATTCCAATCCAGTCCACAGGATGGCCGCCTCGACGGAATGGCCCGGGAAGAGCTGGCCTGCAACCAGCGCATACAGGCCCAATTGCGTCAAATACGGCCCCGGCACGTTCTCCGGGCTGCCGGGCACCGACATGTCGGATTTGTAGTCGATCACCAATAGCCTTGAGTCGTCAATGACCAGCCGGTCGATCCGCCCGGCCAGCCGGATCGGGGTGCCATCCCGTTGCGCCGCCACCGAAAATGGCACTTCCGCCCGGCTATTGGCGGCAAATAAGGGTGCCAGTTCGGGCTTGGTGAGGATGGACATGGCCTTGGCCCCGATCCGGGCATGCTGGTCGGGTGCTTCGGGCCATAAAGCAGCCAGCGCCTTGGGCACCACGGCCGGCCACAGGCTCGGCTCAACCCGACCCAGATGCTGCAACAGGGCATGCAGCGCAATGCCCTCCTTGCGCGCCGCTTCGGCATCGCGCAACTGCTCGGCAAGGCTATCTAGCGCCACAGCCGGCTCCACATGGCTGCGGGCCGAGGAGGGGGCAACCAGTTTTGTCACCTTGGGCGCCGGCACCGCCGCAAAAGCCTGGGGCAGGCTGGCAGCGGCGGCCGGTTCGACCAGCCGCTTGACCGGTTGCGGCGCCTCCCGGTCGCGCGGATAGATCAGCGCGGTCTCGCGGCCATCCCCGTCGAGCACGATTTCGGCGTCCGCGCGGAGCGCTCGCTCGATGGCCTGATACCAGGTGCCCTCGAGCTGCCGTTCGGGTTTTGCCGAGGGGGTCAGCGCGCCGGTGACATAAAGCTCGTCTTCGGCCCGCGTCATGGCGACATAGAGCCGGCGCCAATATTCCTTGGCCAGATTGGCCTCGACCTGGCTCTTGACCCCAAGGCTGCCCGGCACATGGTTCTTGCTGCCCGAGGCATGCACCAGCAGCGGGCCAGGCGCCTCGGTCAACAGGTAAACCGGCCGATTGACCTGATTGCCCTGCGGCTTGCTGGCGGCATCGGCCAGGATGACGATGGGGGCCTCGAGCCCCTTGGCGCCATGCACCGTCATCACCCGCACGCCATTGCCGGCCTCGGCCAGCTCGCGCTTGATCGAGACCGCGCTTTGCCGCATGGCGACAACAAAGCCCTGCAGGGATGGCTGCGACCCCTGCTCATGGGCCAGCGCCAGTTCCAGCAATTCGGCGAAGACCTCGTCTACTTCCTCGCCCAGCCGGGCGTGAAAGCGCCGCAGCCCGCCCTCGGCATAGAGCACCTGGGTCAGGAATTCGAATGGCCGCTCGAAATCGAGTTCGCCGCGCCAGCGCGACAGGGCCCGATAGGCCTCGGCACAGCCCGGCGTGGTCGCTGTTTCCAGCGCCTGCCACAGCGTACGGCCTTTCTCGCGCGGCTGGGCCAGCGTAAACAGCTCGTCCTCGCCGATATCGAACAAAGGCGAGCGCAGCAGCGCGGCCAATTGCAAGCTATCGGCCGGATTGAGCAGCACATCGCACAGCGCCAAGAGGTCCAGCACCGCGATATGGTCGGACACGGCCAGCCGGTCAGCGCCGGGCGTCGGCAATCCCGCCTGCCGCAGCGCGCGGATCACCTCCTGGAACACCGCCCCGCGCGATTGCACCAGGATCAGCACGTCATTGGGCCGCACCGGCCGGCCGCGATTGGTCAGCGGCCGCTTGGTGTCGATCCAGCCCTTGATCTCCCGCGCAATGCGCTCGGCGACCTGACGCGGCGCAGTTTTTTCGCCACCCTCGGCCGGCTCGGTCGGCCATTCGCCAGCGTCGCCTGCCGAAGTGGCCTGTTGCAGTGGCGGCCACAAGCACACGCTGCCGCCCTTGGTGGGTCGGCTGGTGTCGTGATGCACCTTCTCGCTTTCGAGCAGCGCGTCCTGGATATTGGGATCGTCGCTGACCTTGTCGACCGCCGCCAGCACTTCGGGCAAGGTGCGAAAGCTCATATGCAGCCGCAGCGGCAGGAAGGGCACCTCGACCTCGGCAGCGCGGCGGCGGAACAGCTCGCCGGTGGCGCCGAACAGGGTCGGTTCGGCCCCCTGAAACGAATAGATCGACTGTTTCTGGTCGCCCACCGCGAACAGCGAACGCAGCCGTGTCACGTCGCCGGCGCCGTTGAAGAATTCGTCGGCAATGGCCCGCACCACCCGCCATTGCTCGGGATTGGTATCCTGGCTTTCATCGACCAGGATATGATCGATGCCGGTATCGAGCTTGTACTGCACCCAGGGTCCGGCATCGGGATTTTCCAGCAGGTCACCCAGCTTTTCGACCAGATCGTCGAAATCGAGCAGCGAGCGCGCGCGCTTATGCGCCTGGTAGCGGGATGCAATCAGCGCCACCACGTCGAGCAGCGCCTCGCTGCGTTCGACCAACAGCGCCGTGCTGAGCGCGTCGACCAGCGCCGTAACACGGGCCTGCTCGGCTTCGAGCAAGGTCAGGATATCGGGGCGGTCCGCCTGCTGCTTGGCGGTCAGCAGCTTGCGGGCCGTGCCCTTGTCGGTGAGGAAGGCGGTGCGCAAGGTGCCGCCATCGATGGCATCGGGGTCCAGCCGCGCCAGCAGATCCACGAAGCGATTGTTGCCGCTGGGATCGCCGCCGAACAGCCGAACGATCTCCCTGATCCCCTCCGGCGTCAGCAGGCTTTGCTCGACCAATTGCCGCTGCAGCCCGGACGAACTCTCCCCACTATGCCCCACCAGCTGGCGCAGATTGGCCTTGGCGCGCGGGATGTCGGCCAGCACTGCCTTGAGCTTGCGCCCGTCGCCCAGCGCCAATTCGATGGCGTCGCTTAGCGCAAAATCGCTGAGCAGGCCGAACAGCGTCTCGACCGCTGCCGTCGCGCCTTCCCCGCGCAGGCCCTGTGCCAACACGGCCTCGCGCGTCTGCGTCAGCAGCTGGATGCGTTCCTCGTCCTCGATCACCTTGAAATCGAAGGGCACGCCCGCTTCGAGCGGAAAGCGATGCAGCACCGATTCGCAGAAGGCGTGGATGGTGACGATCTTGAGCCCGCCCGGCGTCTCCAGCGCTTGGGCAAACAGGGTCCGCGCCCGCTCGACCAGTGCGGGCCGATAGGCATTGGCTTCGATCTCCTTGAGCTCCCGCACCAGTTCGGGCTCGGGCAGGGTGGCCCAGCGGGCCAGTTCCCGCGCCAGCCGACCGCGCATTTCGGCCGCCGCCGCCTTGGTATAGGTGAGGCACAGGATGGATTGTGGGGTAGCTCCGGCCAGCAGCAGCCGCAGCACGCGCCGGGTCAACACAAAAGTCTTGCCCGAGCCAGCATTGGCCGACACCCAGATCGACAGGTTCGGGTCCGCCGCTTTTGCCTGATTGGTGCGGGTCTCTGGAGAAATGACGGGTTTGCCGCGCTCGCTCAAAAGCCGTCCTCCTCATCTTCGTCCACCGCGGTCCACTCGTCGACCCGCGCCAGATGGTCATAGGCGCCGGCAAAGCGCTGCGTCTTGAGCGGCAGGATGCGGGCCGGCATGGGCATCTGGTTGAACAGGAAAAAATCCACATGGCGCTGCATGCGCTCGGCAATGTCCTGGGCCGCACTCATGATGGTGTGGCCCTCGCCCAGCGAAAAATCCTTGGGGCTGAACGCCTCGGGCCCCAGCCCGATCTTGATATAGGTCAGCCGCGACGTGTCGGCGGCCGGTACACCCGCCATGGCGCCCGCCCGCGCCATCTGCGCCTCGAGCAGCATTTGCGGCGCCTCGAACGCCTTCATTGCCCCCGGCGTGGGGAGCGAGCCGGTCTTGAAGTCGAGGATCTGCAAGCTGCCATCGAGCATTTCATCGACCCGGTCGGCCCGCCCCTTGAGGGTAAAGCCGGTGGGCAGCGGCCACAGCCCCTCGATCTCGGCATGGCGCCGTAGAACCTCGGCATTGCGCGCGCGCTCGAAATCGAGAAATTGCCGCGCCGCGGTCTCGAACCGCCGGATCCAGATATCGCGCCGCTCGGCGATGCCTTCGAGCCCCGAAAAAGCCTCGACCGCAAATTGCCGCAACAGCGCGGCGGCATTGGCGGCCATCACGTCATGCCCCTCCTCGACGAAGCGGGCGAGGATATCGTGGATAATGGTGCCGCGCTCGCGCGCCTCCGGTGTCTCACCCAAAGCGTCGAGCGGCCGCAGCCGGAGCACATGCTTGGCATAAATGTCATAGGGCGAGCGCATCAGCGTTTCGATCTCGGTGACCGAAAGCTGGCGCGGCCGGGTATCGACCGGCGGATTGGGTGCCGGCCGCGTGGCGGCGCGGGTTTCGGTCACCGCATCGAGCCGACGCGCCTGTTCGAGCCACACCGCACCGCGCTTTTGCCAGGCCGCCACATTGTCCTCGCCGGCAAAGGCCTCCAGCCGCTGCACCAGCCGTGAGGGCAAAGCGGGGCTGGTGCCGATGCGGCCGGAAAAGGCGATGATGACGCTTTCATTGCCCAGTCCTTGGGCGAAGTCATGCGCCGCCAGCCCCTGCCGCCGCTCTGGCGGCTCGAGCCCCGCCGCCAGCCGCATGCCCCGGCTGAGCCAGGGGCCGGGATCAGCCGCTTCAGGCCATTTATCCTCGTTGAGCGCGCACAGAATCAGCAGGTCCGGATTCATCAGGCGGGCTTCGATCTGCCCCCAGATGGCGATATCGCTGCGGCGCTCCTCGCGCGTGCGCACCTGGAACCCCGCCATCAGCGCCGCAAGGACGCTATCGAGTCCGGTGGGCGGAAAGCTGTGCCCCTCCCCGGCCTGCGCCGCCATCTGGCTGGCCCAATCGGCCAGTTCCGCGCGGCCGGGAATCTCGGCGCCATCAGCCACCGCCTCAAAAGCCCTGCAGATCGCCGCAGCCAATGCGCTCGCCGTGATCCGGCGCTCGCCCAGCAGGGCCAACAGCGGCGCCAGTGCCGTCTCGATACGGCCGAACAGCGCCTCGATGGCCTCGGCCTGTCGTGCATTCAGCCGCTTGGCCACATGGGTCGTCACCTCACCGACATTAGCCGCCAGCAGGGCACGCAGGCCCGCCAACCCCGGATTTGGCCGCTGCCCGCGCAACAGGCCCAGTTCGATATCATCGGCCAATCGCGCAATATCGGGGCGGGCCATGCCGAAGCGGGCGGCGCGATGGCGCAGCAGCGCCATCATGTCCACCGGCGCGCAATTGCCCGCCGCCAGGGTCAGGATCTGCCGCAGCAGCCGGCCCGCCGGGGATTGGAACAGCGGCGCGCCCGCCGCATCATCCACCTCGATGGCGAAGCGCTTGAGCTCGGCGGCGATGCGACGGGCCAGATTGCGGTCGGGGGTGACGATGCCCACGCTCTTGCCGCCGGCCAGCGCCTGCCGTGCCGCCAGCGCCACGGCGCGGCCTTCCTCGTCCTCATTGCGGGCTGCGATGATGGAGAGCCCGTCGCAGGCCATGCCGATTTCGAGCTGGGTCAGGCGTTGCTCAGGCCAGCGCGCCGTATCCTTGGTTAGCGCCAGCGCGCGATTGACCAGAATGGTGCGCAGATTGTCGCTCTGGCCCAGTTCGGTCACCGCCCCCACCGTCGCGCCCAGCAGCCGCAGCAGCCGCGCCAGGCCATATTGCGGGTGGCCGTGGGGATTGTTGGCTGCATCGAGCAATGCGGCGTGGTCGGCTTCGCTCATGCTGCAATCGAGCCCCGGCAGCACTACCGCCCCGCGGGGCAATTGGTGGATGGCCTTGAGCAGCCTGGCGGTAGCAGGGATCGAGCCGGTGGAGCCTGCCGCGATCACCGGCCGGTCGCCCCAGAGCAAAGGCGCTGCCGCCGCTTGCCGGTCGAGCCGCAGGCCGCGCAATTTCATGCCGTCTTCGAGCCCCTTGGCCGCCAGCCGCTCGGGCCAGTAGCTGAGCGCGATGTCGAGAAAGGTCAGCGTCTGCTGCCAATAGGCGCCCAGCTCGCCCGCCAGTTCAGGCACGATGGCGCGGATATCGGCAGCGCTGCGTTCCTCGGTCAGCAGGTCATCGATCAACGCGCCCAGTGACTCGGCCATGGAAAGGATTTCGGCGGCCGTAGGCGGGCTGGAAAACGCCTGTCGCCCCGCCGGCGTTGCCGCCCAGGCCGCCACCAATTGCGACAGCACCAGCCGCCGCTCCAGCGCCGTGGCCATGGGCGGGGCCGCGGCGACATCGAAGGGCGGCAGGAACGGTTCCTCGTCCGCTGTCTCGCCGCCAAAGGTACGGATGTCGGGCAGCAGGCCCGTGCCGCGCCGGGCAAATTCATCGGCCAAAACCTGCTTGGCCCGGCGCGTCGGCACGACGATGGTGACATCGCTCAGCCAGAACGGATTGCTGGCGCGGTCCCAGCCGCCCAGCAATGTGCCATCCATCACCCGCTCAGCCAGCGTGGCGAGAAACCGCTCATGCGGCGGGATGGAGTAAAGGCTCATCGGGCCAAAAGCCGTTCGGTCTCGGCCAAAGCTTGCGGGTCGCCCACATGATACCAATCGGCGTCCAGCGCCACGCCGAACAGGGCTTCGCGCTCCAGCGCCGCTTCGAAAACATCGTTCAGCGAAAACGCCCCGTCGGCAGCATCGGCGAACCAGCTTTTGCCCAGCAGCGCCACCCCGCCGTAAATCACCGGGGCGCCATAGTCGCGGGTGATCCGTCCCATGGGGTCAAGGCAAAAATCGTGGCTGCGATCAAACCCCGTCGCGCGCCGCGGGTGTACGCAGAGCAGCACCACGGCCTCGTCTTCGGCCTCGAACCGCTGCAGCATCCGCCCCAGCGGCTGGTCCTGCCCCTCCGGCCAGAAGGCATCGGTATTCATCACGAAAATCGGGTCCGAATGCAGCATGGGCAGTGCCCGCTTGATGCCGCCGCCAGTGCCCAGCAGATCATCCTCGCGGCTGACCTTGAGCAGCCCGCCGAAATGGGCCAGCAGCTGATCGGCGCGGTAATGGGCATTGGCGACAAAGCGCTTGGCGCCCTCGGCCCGCGCATTGGCCATGATCCGCTCGATCAGCGGCACACCCAGCACCGGCACCAGCGGCTTGGGCACGCTGTCGGTCAAGGGCCGCAGCCGCGTGCCCAGGCCCGCCGCCAGCAGCATCACATCGGGGAATCGGGGTTCACTCATGGCCGGATTTGAATGGTTCCCCCCCGCTTTGTCCAGCGCCCCTATGCCCGCAGCACCCCGCCACTCGCCTTGGTCACCGCCGCCACCACGGATGCCGAAACCTTTTCGATTTCCTCGTCCGTCAGCGTCTTGTCCAAAGGCTGCAACGTCACTTCGATGGCCACCGACTTCTTGCCCTCGCCGACGTGGGTGCCTTCGAATACATCGAACACGCTCACGTCGCGGATCAGCCCCTTGTCGGCCCCACGCGCTGCCTTCAGGATCGTCGCGGCCGTCACGCCCCGATCGACCACAAAGGCAAAATCGCGCGACAGTGGCATCTGGCCCGACAGGGTCAGCGCCGGCTTGGTCTTGGTCGCCTTCTTGCGCGCTTCGGGCAGGGCATCCAGATCAAGCTCGAATGCCGAGACCGGCCCTTCGATATCGAGCTCAGCTGCCCAGGCCGGGTGCAATTCGCCAAACCAGCCAAGGGTTACCTTGGGGTTGAGCGCAATGCGCCCGCCGCGGCCCGGATGGCTCCAGGGCGCCGGCTCGGCAAAGATCTGCACCTTGTCGATATCGACGCCCAGCGCATCGAGCGCCGCGCCCAGATCACCCTTGGCATCGAACACGCCCACCGGCTCGGCCTTGCCGCTCCAATGGCGTCCGGCGCCGCTCAGCTTGGCCGTGCCGGTGCGAATGCCGGTGGCATAGGTGTGCTGCCCGTCCGGCGTATCGCTCAGGAACACCTGGCCGACCTCGAACAGCGCCAGATCGCTCGTACCGCGATTGGCATTGCGCCGCGCCGCCGCCAGCAGCCCCGGCAGCAGGGAAGGCCGCATATCGGTCATGTCCGAGGCGATGGCGTTGGCCAATTGCAGGCTTTCCTGCCCGCCGCCGAAGCGCACCGCCTCGGCATGGGGAATGAACGACCAGGTCACCGCTTCATCCAGCCCCCGCGCCGCCAGTGCCCGGCGGGCAATGCGGCGGCGGTTCTGGATGCTGGTCAGCATGCGCTGGGCCACATGGTTGAGCCGCGGCAGCGGCTCGACGGGCACGTTGTCCACGCCCACCATGCGCATCACTTCTTCGACCAGGTCCGCCTTCTGCGTCACATCCGGCCGCCAGCTCGGCACCTTGACCGTCCGCGTATCGCCCGTACCCGACAGCACAAAGCCTAGCGCGGTGAGGATCGCCTCGATCCGTTCCGCGCCAAGCTCCAACCCGGTCAGGCGCTTGACCTCACCCAGCGGGAATTCGACAACGGTGTCCGGGAAGACATCCTCGCCCGAAATCGCCGGCTCCATCGGCTCGCCGCCGCAGAGTTCGAGCACCAGGCGCGTCGCCAGTTCCAGCCCTGGTTCGGTCAGCGCCGGATCGACCGAGCGCTCCAGCCGATAGCGGGCATCCGAAACGATGCCGGTCTTGCGGCCGGTGCGGGCAATCAGTTCGGGGTCCCAACTGGCGCATTCCATAAACACATTGGTGGTGCCCTCGGTCACGCTCGACCGAATGCCGCCCATCACACCGCCCAGGCACAGCGCGCCGATATCGTCGGCAATCACCGTCATGGTCTCGTCCAGCGCATAGATCTTGTTGTCCAGCGCGTCGAAGGTTTCGCCGGGCTTGGCATTGCGCAGCAGGGGCGCGCCGGCAATCTTGTCGGCGTCATAGGCATGCAGCGGCCGGCCCCAGCCCAGCGAGACGAGGTTGGTAATATCGACAATGGCGTTGATCGGGCGCAGGCCCACGGCGCGCAGGCGCTGCTGCAGCCAATCGGGCGAGGGTCCGTTCCTCACGCCTTTGATATAGCGTCCGCCAAATTTGCGGATCGCCTTGGGCTCGTCAGCCGAGAACAGCTGGGGTAGCGGCGCGATCGGGCTCTTGCCCTTGGACGGCACCGGCGACATGTCCGTGGCTTTCAGCGTTCCCAGCCCGAACGCTGCCAGGTCCCGCGCCACGCCATAAACCCCGGTGGCATCACCGCGATTGGGGGTGATGGCAATATCGAACACCACGCCATTGATCCCGGCATAGTCGACATATTTTTGGCCAATCGGCGCATCCGCCGGCAGCTCGATAATGCCATCATGTTCGTTGGAAAGTTCGAGTTCGGCGGCCGAGCACAGCATGCCATTGGAGGGCGCGCCGCGGATGCTGACACCGGCCTTGAGCTCGAAATCCTTGCCCGGAATATAGGTACCGGGGAAAGCGAACACCGACTTCATCCCGGTCACGCAATTGGGCGCGCCGCAGACCACGTCGACCAATTCACCCGTGCCGGCATCGACCTTGCAGACATTGAGGTGGTCGGAATTGGGATGGGGTTCGGACAGCACCACATGGGCCACGACAAAGGCCGAGAGCGCCTTGCCCCGGTTTTCAACGCCTTCCAGTTCCAGCCCGACCGAGGTCAGCGCCGTGCCGATCTCCTCCACGGAAGCCGTGGTATCGAGGTGCTCCTTGAGCCAATCGAGAGTGAATTTCATTTGTCTGGCACCTTAGCGGAAATCGGACTTGCTGCCGCTGATCGGCGGCAGGGCACGGGAAATCTTGAACAATTCGACCAGCACATGGGCAAAGCCCCGTGCATCGTCGATGGCTTTGTGGGTGTGGGCGATATGGCCGTAGAATTCGGCCGGCAGCTTGCTCATGCCCCAATCGAGATAGGGCGCGCCGCGCAAAGTGCCGGCCATGGTGTAAAGGCACACACCGCCGCCTTTGAAAATCTGCCGGCTCTTGAACGGCCCGCTCAGCACGCGCGTGCCGGCGAATTCGTCCAGGTAATGGTCCATCCACAGCCCATCGAAAATCATCGGCGCAGCAACAAACACCTTTGGCCCCGGCAGGCTGTCCACCCAATCGGCAAAGCGCGGCATCACCACTGCGGGCGCCTCGGCATTGGCCGTAGTCGCTTCCCACGCCTCGGGCTGGGTCGCCCACCAGGCCATGGTCTGCTCATTGGTGGTCCGATCCGGCCGCTGGGTCAGCTGCGCCTCGAACTCACCATGGTGCGTGCCATCGGCCTCGATGGCGACCGAAGCAAAACTCAGCATGGAATTATGCAGCGGCGTCGGCCCGTCGCTTTCTATATCGGTGACGATGAAGATCGGGTCGAGCGGGTTGTCGCTCATTTAGCTGCTCAGCCCGCCGAATAGCGTTGGCAGGTCGAGCGGGCGGAAGCCGTAGTGATCGAGCCAGCGTTGGTCGGCGTCGAAGAAGGCGCGCAGGTCCGGCATGCCGTATTTCAACATGGCGATACGGTCGATCCCCATGCCCCAGGCAAAGCCCTGATAGACATCGGGATCGAGGCCCGCATTGCGGATCACATTGGGATGCACCATGCCGCAGCCCAGGATTTCGAGCCAATCGCTGCCTTCGCCGATCTTGACCTCATTGCCCGAGCGGTCGCATTGCACGTCCACTTCCATCGAAGGTTCGGTGAAAGGGAAGAAGCTCGGGCGGAAGCGCAGCGTCACATTGGGCACTTCGAAATAGGCCTTGAGGAATTCCTCCAGCACCCAGCGCAGCTGGCCGATATGGCTCGACTTGTCGATCACCAGCCCCTCGACCTGATGGAACATCGGGGTGTGGGTCTGGTCTGAGTCATTGCGATAGGTGCGGCCGGGCATCACCACGCGGATCGGCGGATCCATTGGCGGGGTCAGATAGCTGGCGGCCGGCTTTTCATTGGTCCGCTGCATCACCCGCATCTGCACCGGGGAGGTGTGCGTGCGCAGCACTTTTTTGACGCCATCGGCGCCCGGCTTCATGAAGAAGGTGTCGTGCATTTCCCGGGCCGGATGGCCTTCGGGGAAATTGAGCGCGGTGAAGTTGAAATAATCGGTCTCGATATCGGGCCCTTCGGCGATCGAGAAGCCCATGTCAGAGAAGATCGCGGTGATCTCGTCAATGGTCTGGCTGATCGGGTGGATGCGGCCGCGCGCCGTGGGTGCTGCGGGCAAGGGCAGGGTGATATCGACCGTCTCGGCCTTGAGCCGCGCGTCGAGCGCTGCCGCCTTGAGCGCGCCGCTCTTGGCTTCGATCAGCCTGGCAATCTCCTGCTTGAGCCCGTTGATGGCCGGGCCCGCGCTTTTGCGCTCTTCCGGGGCCATGGAGCCCAGCGACGCGAGGAGCGCGGAAACGCTGCCCTTCTTGCCCAGGGCCGCAACACGCACAGTGTCGAGCGCGGCATCGTCGCCGGCATTGGCAATGGCGGCCGAAAGTTCGGCGCGGAGGGTGTCGATCTGGCTATCGAGGGACATCTAAGGAGCTTCCAAATGAACTGCGGGCGTTAGACCAAAACAAAACGCCTCGCGCCAGCCCTTTCGGGGTAGCGCAAGGCGTCAATTTGGGCCTCAGCGTAAGCGAGGTATTAGGCGGTGACGCGCTCGTGGGTCGTCTTTTCGACGCCTTCGAGATACGCGAGTGCTGCCTTGGCCTTTTCGACCAGCACGCCGAACGCTTCGGGCTGGGTGATCGCGAGATCGCTCAGTACCTTGCGGTCGACGGCAACCTCAGCCTTGCTGAGGCCGTCGATAAATCGGCCATAGGTCAGGCCGTAATCGCGCACGGCAGCGTTGATACGCTGGATCCACAGGGCGCGGAAATTGCGCTTCTTGACGCGACGATCGCGATACGCGTACTGGCCGGCCTTTTCGACGGCCTGCTTGGCGATACGGATCGTGGACTTGCGGCGGCCATAATAGCCCTCCGCAGCCTTCAAAACTTTTTTGTGACGGGCGTGGTTGGTAACGCCTCTTTTAACGCGTGACATGTGTCAGCTTCCTTTCAGCGTTTTAGCGGTTGTACGGCATGTACCACTTGACCAGACCCTCGTCGCCCTTGGACAGGATCTTGGTGCCGCGGTTGGTGCGGATGTACTTTGCGTTGTGGTTGATCAAACGGTGACGCTTGCCTGCGACACCAGCCTTGACGCGACCGGTCGCTGTGAAACTGAAACGCTTTTTCGCGCCAGATTTCGTCTTCATCTTGGGCATTTTGCGGGTCCTTTAGAGTATTTGGATGGATTTGGGCCCATCGCATTCAAGAACCGCCACGGCATGCCTGTTGGCCGGGCGGTCCGGAGAAGTGGGCTCTATAGGGGGAAAGCCGGGGGAAGGCAAGAGCCCGTTGCCTCACCCGTGACTATTGGCCATTCCGCCCTTGGGTTCGCGATAATTACGCAGCGCAATCAGCACCGCCACGGCCAGCACGGCGATCAGGCTGGCCGCGGTCAGCAAAACCGTACCATGCGCGCTGGAAAATGCCTCACGCGCCGCCTGGGCCAGAGCGTCCCCATTGGCGCCACCCAGCCCATTGGCCGCCACCATGGCCTCGCCGATGGAATGGCGGGCGCCTTCGGGCACCAGCCCCGCCAGATTCTGCGGCACCACCATGCCGGCACCATAGCTGGCCGCCAGCAGCACGCCGAAGAAGGTGATGCCCAGCCCCGCACCCAACTCGTAACCAGTGGCTTCGAGCGAGCCGGCTGCGCCCGCCTTCTCGGGTGGCGCACTACCCATAATGGCGATGGATGAAGCCGTCAGCCCGATGCTGAGCGAGAGGCCCAGCAGGACCATAAAGACGATCACGCCCAGACCCGGCTGATGGAAATCGCTCACCCCCAGCCCGGCCAATGCAGCAGCTGCCGCCGCCAGCGACAGCACTGCCACCGCCCGCAGACCCAGACGATTGCTCAGATAGCCCGCCAGCGGCCCGCCCATGGCCGAAGCCACCACCAGCGGCAGCATGAACAGTCCCGCCTCGAGCGGGGATTTGCCCACCACGAATTGCAGCTCCTGGGCAATGGTCAGCTCCACCCCGGCCAGCGAGCCGGACACCACCAGCGCAATGATCATGCCCATGGAAAGGGCCGGCCGGGTGAAGAGGCTCAGGTCCAGCATGGGCGAGGCCGCAGTCAATTGCTGACGGGCAAACCAGAGCAGCAGGCCCAACCCGGCCACCAGCGTCGCGCCGGTCACCAGCGGCGACGAGCCCGCCTTGAACCCCGATTTGATAGCGTAGACACTGGCGATCAGCCCGCCGATCAGGATCAGCGCCTGCCCGATGGTCCAATTGCCGCCGCCCTGTGGCTGGCGCCTGGGCACGGCAAAATGGGCCAGCGGCCACACCACCAGCATGATCGGCACATTGACCAGGAACACCGAGCCCCACCAGAAATGCTCGAGCAGAACGCCGCCCGCCAGCGGCCCCAGAGCCGCGCCGGCCGAGCCCACTGTACCCCACAGGCCCAGCGCAATGGCGCGTTCGCGATCATCCTCGAAGGTCTGTCGGATGATGGCGAGAATGGAGGGCATGACCATGGAGGCGCCCAAAGCCAGGATAATTCGCGCGCCGATCAGCGCCATGGCTGTCGGTGCAAAGGCGGCCAGCACCGAGGCGACAATAAAGATCGCCAGCCCAACCAGCATCATGCGGCGGTGCCCGACCCGATCGGCCAGCGTGCCCATTGGCACTAGCAGGCCCGCCATCATCAGCGGATAGATATCGATGATCCACAAGATCTCGGTGCCGCTGGCGCCCAAAGCGAGCGTCAGCGACGGCACGGCAATATGCAGGATCGTCATATCGACCACGATCGGCACGAAAGCCAGCATGACAGCGACCAGGGTGAGCCAGCGATTGGCGGGGCGAGACATCAAAACCTCTTTGCGCAAGGCGCGAATTTCATTGTTATAAGACAGGGTGCGATATATATCCGTCCAGACGGTTTTAAAAGAGAGAAATAATGGGCCGACGCCAGACGATCGATCGCGGCACGATTCTGGATGCCGCCGAACAGGTGGTGCTGCGCGATGGCGCGGCCCATCTCACCATCGATGCGGTGGCGGCCGAAGCGGGGGTCAGCAAGGGCGGCGTGCTCTATGCCTATGCCAGCAAGGACATATTGATCGACGCGATGCTGGAGCGGGTCGTCGCCGTCTATGACAAGCTGGCCGAACAATTCCTGGCCGAGGCCGGGGATCACTCCGAGCGCCACATCCTGGCTCATGTGCAGGCCAGCGCGGGCGCAGATCCCACCAGCGGGGGCCGGGCGGCGGCGCTGATGGCCAGCTTCATCCGCTCCCCGCAATTTCGCAGCAGCACGATCGATTATTATCGCGGGCTCTTTGCCCGCATCGATCCTGCAACCGAACGCGGCCGGCGCGCCCGGCTGGCGCTGCTCGCCGCCGAAGGCGCTTTCACGCTGCGGGGCTTTGGCTTGCATCCCTTCAGCGATGCCGAATGGCAGGCCATCCACGATGATATCATTGCGGTGTTGCTGAGCTGAGGGGGCAGGGGGCGGCGTTGCGCGGTCTCTATTCGGCAAGCGGATACCCCCGATGCCGGCGTCTAGCTCCGACCCAACATCGGCTCCAGATGATCCTCGAACAACAGCCCCGGCTGTGCCGCCAGCGCGTCGCCATAGAGCTTCTCCGCCTCAAGCGAAATGCGCAGGAACCGCGCGATCTCCACCGCGTCCTCTTCCGGCAGCCCGTAATAACCCGCCTCCACGCGGGCCAGAATCACATTCTTGCTGGCGATCATTCCCGCCGCGACATTGGCGCCATTGCTCATCGAACTCGATCGCTTGATATAATCATGCAGCGGCGTGCCCAGATGCCAGGATTGCGGCACCCCCCGATAAAGCTGCAGCAGCAATTCAAGATCGGTCATATTGCTGATGGTGGTATCATAGCGCCCGTCGGTGCGCCGGCGATCCCACACGATCATCGAATCCATCGACAGGTTCAGCCATTTATGTGCCCCGGCCTTGACCAGACGGTCTCGCCCCATGGCGACATGGCGCAGATGCACGAAACTATCGCTCATCACATCGAGCGCCGTGCTGACAATGGCGTGATCGGCCAAAGCCGCCAGGGCCCGCGCCAGTTTTTCCGGCTTGAAGCGGTCGTCGGCATCCAGAATCGCCACATAGGGCGCCGAGCTGGCCTCAAGCGCCAGATTGCGGGCCGCCGAGGCCCCGCCACCCACGACGCCGCTCGAGAGCTGTAATATACGTTTATCGGCAATGCCCTGCTTTGCCAGCAGCTCGGCATAGTCGACCCCGTCATCGCTGACGATCAGCAATTGGAAATGCGGATAGCTTTGCGCCAGCACGCTGGCAACGCTGGACCCGATTGTATCCTGGGCCCGATAGGCCGGCATGATCACGGCGACAGTTTCGGTCATTTGCGCGTCAGCATCCATTCATAAACAGGACTGCATTATGCCGGACTTGAACCGGGCAGGTCATTGTCCCATATCTTCGTCAGGCGCTGGATGCCACTCTCTTTGGGTCCTTTGCCAAGACGTTGCTTGTGACCAAGGACGGCGTAGATGTCGCGTATTTCGGTGTTTTCCGCCCCATTTCTCCTCGGCTTTGATGCCTTTGAGGAACGAGTTGATCGGCTGGCCAAGTCCGCCGACGGCTACCCGCCCTATAATATCGAGCGAACTCAAGATGATGCGGGAACCGAACAGTTCCTCGTCTCCATCGCGGTCGCCGGTTTTGCGGTTGATGAGCTCGAAGTGATCGCCGAGGACAATCAGATCATTGTCCGCGGCCGGCAGAAGGATGAGGTTGGAAAACAATATCTGCATCGCGGTATCGCCGCGCGGCAGTTCCAGCGGTCCTTCCTTCTTGCCGATGGCATGATCGTGAAAGATGCAACTTTAGGGCACGGTATGCTCGTTGTTGCTCTTGAGCGCCCGCAAGCGCCAAAGATCGCCCGACGTATCGACATTCGCTCAGTTTGAGGAAAGGGCCGACAAATGTATGAAAAACGAAATGATGCGCCCGCAGCGGACGCGCCCGTCCATCCCCTCAGGGGCTTGACCCCTGCCCAGTTCATGGCTCTGGGCGGCGATGCCGTCGTCTATGTGCGCCCGGTCGACGGGCAGACCCTTTCGACCATGATTGCGGACGCCCAGTTCGACGATGATGAGCTCTACCAGCTGGTCATGTCGGCCGATGGCACGCCACTTCTGGTCACCGACACGGAAGATGCTGTGGCCGATTGGCTGGGCGACAAGAATCTGGGCCTCGCCACGGTGCATTAGTGCCGGGCCGTAGGCCAGCAAGCAAAAACCCCCGGAGACGATCCGGGGGTTTTTCTATTGGGATTAGCCGTTTCAGGCGGCGTAATGGCCCTCGAGCGGGCTGGTCAGCAATTGATAGAGCCGGTGCGGATCATCGGTTCGCCGCAGATCGTCCACCACGCTTTCGGTGCGCAGCAGGCGCGCCACCCGCGACAGGGCCTTGAGGTGGTCGGCGCCGGCCCCGGCAGGGGCCAGCAGCATCATCACGATATCCACAGGCTGGTCATCAACCGCGTCGAACTCAATGGGATCGTCCAGCCGCGCGAACACGGCGGTGACCCCATCAAGGCCGGCAATCTTGCCATGGGGAATGGCAATGCCATTGCCCAGGCCAGTGGAGCCGAGTTCTTCCCGGCTGGTGATAGCGGAACAGATGTCTTCGACCGGGCGCCCGGTCATCTCGGCTGCCTTTGCGGCAAGCTGTTCAAACAACTGGCGTTTTGATTTCAGGCTCGTGCAAGAAAGCACTGCCCGTTCCGCCAGGATATCGGACAATTCCATAAAGTCTGCCTTGACTATTGTTGGCTCAATTGTGGCGCCGGGCGCGTTCAATTGGTCCCGAGGGCGGGATCGATCCACCCAATATTGCCGTCGGAGCGGCGGTAAACCACATTTAGCCCGCCATGTCCAGCATGGCGGAACATCACCACCTGGCCGCCGGTGAGATCGAGCTCCATCACCGCCTCTTCCACGCTCATCTGGCGCAGGTTCTTGGTGGTTTCGGCGATCACCGGGGGCGCGTAATCCGCGTCCAATTCGTCGAACTCATCCCCCGCCCCAAACACGGTATATTGCGCGGTCACCCCATCCGAAACGCCATTGGGTCCCTTGCGATGAGACTTGAGCTTGCGATTGTAGCGGCGCAGCCGTTTTTCGATATTGAGCGCCATGATTTCATAGGCCGATGTGGCGTCGCCGCCCTGGGCGCTGGCCTGCAGGGTCGCGCCGGTATCCAGATGCACCACGCAATCCGCGCGGAAGCCGATGCCGTCGGGGGTAAGGGTCAGGTGGCCGTCATAGCCGCCGTCGAAATATTTCCCGACGACCGTGGCGAAATGATCCGCCGCCTTGCCGCGCAGCGCATCGCCCACATCCATGTTCTTTCCCGAAATGCGTAAGGTCATGGCTTCCTCTTCCTTCTTGTCGTTGTTATCGACACGAGGATCTCCGAAAGCCGGTTCCCGGATTTCGGGATCACGTCTCGCCTGTACTCAAATGGGTACGCGACATCCATGATGCTAGCCCCGCTGGCCTTGCCCATGCAATGCGCAACTCCCCGCTTGGGACCGTTAAAGCAGATGACTTCGCCCAAGTTTGGCCATAGCCTTCGCGGGGCGGCGATTTGCGGCGATGTCGCAGCCGGCCAATGCGGCAGCGCGCCTAGTATTTGGCGCTGGAATCGCTGGCCGGGAAGCTCTCGTCGACTGCTTCGTCCTGGTCGTCCCAGTCCTTGGGCGAATCGGCCTGCGCCTCCTTGCCGGCATTGCGCACCTGGACGGGGCTATCCTCGGGTCCGGGTTTCTTGCCGTCCTTCATGGCGGCGGCATCGGACCTTGATTTATCACGACTGGGTTTTTTGAGCATGGCGACCTCCTGTCTGCTGTCCGGTATTAACCCATGCGCGTGGTGTGGGGTTGCAAGGTCTGGCACCTGAAGTCTCGGGCTTGGAGTCTTGCCTCCTCCTCTGGTAAAGAGCGGCCATGACCGAGATATCAGCCAATACCAAGAAGCTTTTCATCAAGACCTATGGCTGTCAGATGAATGTCTATGACAGCGACAGGATGGCCGACGCCTTGGCGCCGCAGGGCTATGAGCCAACCGGCGACATTGCGCAGGCGGACCTCGTGCTGCTCAATACCTGCCACATCCGCGAAAAGGCTTCGGAAAAGGTGTTTTCCGAGCTGGGGCGGCTCAAGGAATTGCAGAATGAGCGCCGCGCTTTGGGCGGCGACATGATGATCGGCGTGGCCGGTTGCGTGGCGCAGGCCGAGGGCGAGGAAATCGCCCGCCGCGCTCCGGTGGTGGATATGGTATTCGGGCCGCAGGCTTATCACCGCTTGCCCGCCATGCTGGCCCGCGCCGAGGCGCAGCGGCATATGCATCCGAGCCTCAAGCAAGCCGTGATCGACACCGACTTCCCCGAGGAAGACAAGTTCGACCATTTGCCGGCGCCCAAGAAGGAAGTGACGATCAAGCGCGGGCTGACCGCGTTCCTCACCGTGCAGGAAGGCTGCGACAAGTTTTGCAGCTTCTGCGTGGTGCCCTATACCCGCGGCGCCGAAGTGAGCCGCCCGGTGAGCCAGGTGATTGCCGAGGCGCGCGGGCTGGTGGAAGCCGGCGTCAAGGAAATCACGCTCTTGGGTCAGAACGTCAATGCCTATCACGGCGTCGACGGCGCGGGCCGGGCGGTGGGCCTGGGTGAACTGAGCTATCTGCTGGCCGAAATTTCGGGGCTGGAACGCCTGCGCTATACGACCAGCCATCCGCGCGACATGGACGATGCCCTGATCGCAGCGCATCGCGATCTCGATATCCTGATGCCTTACCTGCATCTGCCGGTGCAGTCGGGCTCCGATGCGATTTTGAAGGCGATGAACCGGCGCCATACGGCGGCCGAATACCTGCAGGTCATCGAGCGCATCAAGACAGCGCGGCCGGACATGGCGCTCTCGGGCGATTTCATCGTCGGCTTCCCCGGCGAGACCGATCAGGATTTCGAGGACACGCTCAAGATCATCGCCGATGTCGGCTATGCCTCGGCCTATTCGTTCAAATATTCGACCCGCCCCGGCACGCCAGGCGCCAATTTGGGCGACCAGATCGCCGAAGAGGTCAAGAATGAGCGCCTGTGGCGGCTGCAGGACCTGGTCAATAGCCAGACCACGGCCTTTCATGCGTCTTGCGTCGGCAGGACCCTGCCGGTGCTGATCGAGCGCCCCGGCCGCATGCCGGGGCAGGTGGGCGGACGCTCGCCCTATCTGCAGGCCGTGCATCTGGAAGGATCGACCGATCTGATCGGGGCAATCCATCAGGTGGAGATCATCGGGACATCCACCAATTCGCTGGTGGGACGGCTGAGGCGAGCACAGGCCGCCTGAAGTCCTGCCGGACACCGGCTTGCAACACCACTACTTTGCATTACTCCTAGTGGTTTGAACCAGGAGCGCAATTGAGTGGCCGATCCCATTGAATTTCACACCCCGCAATCCTCTTATTCCAAGGCCGACCTGCTGAGTTCGGCCCGGGGCGGCTATTTTGGGCCGGGCAATGCCCAATTGCCCTCGCCGCCCATGCTGATGATGGACCGGATTGTCGAGATCAGCCTTGATGGCGGCGAACACGGCAAAGGCCATATCGTGGCCGAATTGGATATTTCGCCCGAGCTGTGGTTCTTCGAGTGCCATTTTGCCGGCGATCCGGTGATGCCGGGCTGTCTGGGGCTGGACGCGATGTGGCAGATCATCGGCTATTGGCTGGGCTGGTCGGGTTCGCCCGGCAAGGGCCGCGCGATCGGGGTTGGCGAGGTCAAGTTCAAGGGCGACATTACCCCCAAGACCAAGCTCGTACGCTATGAAGTGGACATGCACCGGGTCAAGCGCGGCGCGCTGACGCTCGGCCTAGGCGATGGCCGCGTGGTGGCGGATGGCAAGGTCATCTACACCGCCAAGGATATGAAGGTGGGTCTGATCAGGCCGGCAAGCTAGAAGCTCTCCGTTGCGGCGGCCTGGCGCCCGGAAATCTATGTGCCGACAGCGGGTGCAATCAGCTCCAGGGTTGGGAAATAGGTGCGATAGCGCCCGACATCGCGGGTCAGGAGCGGCATCGCCTCGACGGCTGCGTGCGCGCCGATGAAAAAATCCGGCAACACCCCTGATCTGACGCCGCCCGCCCGCCGATATTGGGCAAACACCTTTCCAGCGAGGAACAGTGCCGATTTCGGTATCGGGGTCAGCACAAGGCCAGCCTCGCTGAGGAAAACTTCCAAATCCTCTATGCGCTCGTAGCGCACGGCCATTTCGGCGTAGACGACATCATTGATCAGCAGCGGTCCCCTGAGGGATGCAATCTCCAGCTGGGAGAGGGACCAACCGGCCCAATCCGGATCGTCGGTCACCAGATCGAGTAGGACGTTGGTGTCAACCAGGATCACGAGTCGCCGCGAGTCAGCGCCATGATCGCATCGGTACTCAATCCCTTACCGGCGTGGCCGCGCAGCTTGGCAAAGCGGCTGGGGGGAGCGGGATCGGCGCGGACCAGAATGATCTGACCCTGGGGCGTACGGCGGAAGTCCACGCGCGTTCCAGGCTCAATACCCAGCAGGTCGCGGACGGGTTTGGGAATGGTGACCTGCCCCTTGCTTGTTACTGTCGCGCTCATCGACCTGATCCTTGGTAAGGAATATTTTTCTTAAGGTATTACTTGATGGCTGGCCGTTCAAGCACCATCTGGTGGCTGATGACCACACAGACAGTCACAATATTGCTACAGACATCACGCGCAAATCGGCCTAGCCTTGGCCTTGTATTCGCGGTGCAAGCCCGCGCCGCGTTCCTTTCGGGAGCCACATCAGTTTGAGCAGGCACTTGTCACCGACCGCCGACAACGCACTCGCATCGCAACTCGAACTCGCTTTTGAAGACAATCGTCTGGCTGCACAGCTCTATGGCGATTTTGACCAGAACCTGGCCCTGATCGAACAGCGGCTCAAGGTTTCGGCCACTCCCCGCGGCAATCATGTTCTGCTCAAAGGTGCGGCCAGCTCGGTCGACCAGGCGCGGCGCGTGCTGGAATCGCTCTATGCCAGTCTCGAGGAAGGCCGCAGCGTCGACATTGCCGACGTGGACGCAGTGATCCGGATGATCGAGACCGAGGATAGCCAGCTGACCCTGCCGACGCTGGAACGCAAGGGCAAGGTGCGCATGGCCCAGATCGCCACGCGTAAATCCACCATCGTCGCCCGCACGCCCGCCCAGGACGCCTATATGCGCGCCATGGACCGGAGTGAGCTGGTGTTCGGCGTGGGTCCGGCTGGTACGGGTAAGACCTATCTGGCGGTGGCGCATGCCGCTTCGCTCCTTGAGCGCGGCGATATCAACCGCATCATCCTGTCGCGGCCGGCCGTGGAAGCCGGCGAGCGGCTGGGCTTTTTACCGGGCGATATGAAGGAAAAGGTCGATCCTTACCTGCGCCCGCTCTATGACGCGCTTTACGACATGATGAAGCCGGAAAATGTCGAGCGCTGCATCACCTCGGGCATTATCGAAGTGGCGCCTTTGGCCTTTATGCGTGGCCGTACGCTGGCCAATGCCGTGGTGATCCTCGACGAAGCCCAGAACACCACCTCGATGCAGATGAAGATGTTTCTGACTCGTCTGGGCGAGAACTCCAAGATGATCGTCACTGGCGATCCGACCCAGGTCGATCTGCCGCGCGGGGAAAAATCGGGGCTGGTCGAGGCAGTGCATCTGCTCGATGGCGTCGAGGGCGTGCATATCAGCCGATTTAACGATAAGGACGTGGTTCGCCACGCCCTGGTGGGTCGCATCGTGCGGGCTTACGAGGCTGATACGGCCAAGAAACTGGCTGACAAGGCCGAAGGAAGCACGCGCTGACTGCACTACCCATAGACATTGCTATTATTCGCAATGATGAAAACTGGCCGGAGGATTTCGATCCTCTGGCCGAACGCGCCGTGTTGGAGGCGCTCAAGCATGCCAAGCCCAAGATCAAGGGGGCGGCTGAGCTGTCCATCCTGCTCACCAATGACGAGGAGCAGCACGAGCTCAACCAGCAATGGCGCGGCAAGGACAGCTCGACCAATGTGCTGAGCTTTCCCCAGATCGAGCCCTTCGGACCGGTTGTTGGCATCCTGGGCGACATTACTTTGGCGCGCGAAACGCTGGAGCGGGAAGCGGCTGAACAGGGCACAAGCCTGCCCGACCATTTCACCCATCTCGTGGTGCATGGATTTCTGCATATTTTAGGGTATGATCACCTTACCGACGCCGAGGCCCTTCAAATGGAGAGCCTTGAAACCCAGATATTGGCGGCATTGGGGATAGACGACCCCTATGCCGATTAGCGCGGTGCCCCTATAATTGGGGCGCAGTTTTCCCATTCCGAGGATAGAAAGCCGCAGTTTTGCGGCATCATGCCAATGAACGACAGCGACAGTCTGGGCCACACAGCGCCCACCAATCCCGAGCCTCCTTCTAGTCCCGCCCCCGTCCAGTCACGGGGGCCTTCGATCTGGAACCGCATCAAGGCCATGCTGGCCTTGCGCACGGTTTCCCTGCGCGACGACCTGCAGGTCGCGCTCGAAGAGCAGGGCAGCGCCGAAACCGCCGACTTTTCCGAAAGCGAGCGGACCATCCTGCAAAATGTGCTCAAGCTCTCCAATGTGTCGGTTGCCGACGTGATGGTAGAGCGCAGCGATATCCAGGCCATCGAGTTCGATATTAACCTGGGCACGCTTCTGGCCAAATTCCGCGAAGTCGGCCATTCGCGCCTGCCGGTCTATGACGATGGGCTGGACAATATTTTGGGCTTCATCCACGTCAAGGACGCCTTGGGCAAGATCACCGAGCCGGTGACGGACCCGAGCAAGGATGTGCCGGTCAAACTGGTTTCCACCGTGCTCAAGCAGAAAATCGGCAAGTTCGATCTGATGCGCACGGCCATGTTCGTCCCCACCTTCATGCCGGTGGGCGATCTGCTGCAGTCCATGCGCGCCAGCCGCGTGCATATGGCCATCGTGGTGGATGAATATGGCGGCACGGACGGGCTGGTGACCATCGAGGATCTGCTTGAAGCCGTGGTCGGGGAGATCGAGGACGAACACGACGAGCTGGCCGCAGCGCTGATCCGCAAGGTGGGGACTGATACCTATATCGCCGATGCCCGCGCCGAGCTGAGCGATGTGCGCACGCTAATCGGGCCGGATTTCGACCCCGGCGAATTCGGCGAGGAAGTGGAAACCATTGGCGGCTTGGTGTTCGACCTGGCCGGGCACGTGCCCAAGCGGGGCGAACGCGTCACGCGGCTTGATGGTTTTGACTTTGAAATCCTGGCCGCGGACAGCCGCCGCATCAAGCGCCTGCGCATCCGCCGCAAACGCCCCGAGGGCGAACCGCTGGCGATCACCGACCAGCGCAGCGAAGCCGAAAAGGCCGCAGCAGAATAAGAAAAAGCCCGGAGCGATCCGGGCTTTTTTGGCAGTTAGGCGCAGCGCCAGTCGCATCCACCGAGCCAAACGGCCAAAAGTAAAACAAAAGGCCCAAGGATTGCTCCCTGGGCCTTTGGCTTGCTGCGTAACTGGACGAGTTAGACCTGCTGGACCGATTCGACGCCGGGGACGAAGTGGCGGAGCAGGTTTTCGATGCCGCTTTTGAGCGTGGCAGTGGAGGACGGGCAACCTGAACATGCACCCTGCATGTGGAGGAACACCGTGCCTTCCTTGAAGCCCTTGAAGATGATGTCGCCGCCATCCATCGCGACGGCCGGGCGCACGCGGGTGGCCAGCAATTCCTTGATCACTTCGACGGTCTCGCTGTCTTCGGTTTCGAAGAATTCCTCGACCTCGTCGAAGTCGGCGGCCGGAGCGGCGCCTTCAGCGATGACGGGCTTGCCGGACAGGAAATGGTCCATGATGACGCCCAGAATGGCCGGCTTGATATGGGCCCAATTGGTGTCGTCCTTGGTGACCGAGATGAAATCGGAACCCAGGAACACGCCGGTGACGCCGGAAATGGCGAACAGGCCCGTGGCCAGCGGGGAGGCTGCGGCGGCATCGAGATTGCGGAAATCGCGCGGTTCGCCAACGAGCACATCGCGTCCGGGCAGGAATTTGAGGGTTGCCGGATTGGGCGTGGCTTCGGTCTGGATGAACATCAATGATCCTCGGACGGGCAGGTTCTACACTTAGAACGCTTCTAAAATAGTCTTTTAGACGCGGAGTGCAAGGCCAATCGCGCATCGCGACCATGCGCCGCGTTCACAGCACAGCCGGCGGCCGATATGGCTTTTGCCATGATCCGCTTGTTCCGCTTTATCGGCCTTGTCGAAGGCATTACCACGCTGGCGCTGTTCCTAGTCGCCATGCCGCTCAAATATTGGTTCGGCATGCCGGCCCTGGTGCCGCCGGTGGGCATGATCCATGGGGTGGCATTCATTGCCTATATCGTGGCGATGATTGCGTGCCTTTGGGGCCGCGGCTTTGCCCGCGGCGAATGGGCCCGCACCACGATTGCGGCCTTCGTGCCGTTCGGCACATTTCTCAACGACCCGTTCCTGAAGCGCAAGCAGTTGCTGGACGAGGCGCGGATCGCCTGAGGCGGCTAGCCCTCAACAGATCGCGATAATCTCTTCGTCGCTCATCCGCCCCGGAACAACCGTCAGCGGGATCGGCAGCGCATTGGCGCGGCTGGCGAAGTGCATCACCAGTGGGCCGGGGCCATCGGTGGAGGTTGAGGCGGCGAGCACCAGGATGGCGATGTCGCGGTCCTCCCCGATGACATTTTCGATCTGTTCGGGGCCTTCGCCCTCGCGGATCACCGATTCGACCTTGATGTCGCCAATGTCCCTGAGGCGGGCGAGGCGCGCATCGAGATTGCGCTCGGCTTCCTCGACGGCTTCGGCACGCAGCACATCTTCAACGCCCAGGCCGATGAATTCGGGCCTTTGCACCACGCTCATCAGCACCACAACGCCGCCGGTGCGCTTGACGCGATAGGCGGCAAAGGTCAAGGCGCGGTCGCATTCGGGCGTCTCGTCAATGACGACGAGGAATTTTCGCTTGTACTCGGTCTCGTACATTGCGTTTCCTTATTTCTTGTTGTCGCGTTTCCGGACGGAAAACCGCGCCGCACTTTTCCTGGAAACGCTTATCAGCGAATAAAGCCAACGATATTGCGAACATCGTCCATGATCGGCTGGGCGATGGTGCGGGCTCGATCGGCGCCGTTGCGCAGGATGGTGTCCATCTCGCCGCGATCGCTGACCAGCCGCTTCATTTCATCGGCAATCGGGGAGAGCACGGCGACGGCAAGGTCGGCCAGTGCGGGCTTGAAGGTGCCCCAGCCCTGGCCACCGAATTCGCCCAACACGTCATCCACGCTGCGATTGGACAGAGCGGCATAGATGCCCACGAGATTTTCCGCTTCGAGACGCCCGGCCAGACCCGCAGCCTCGCTGGGCAGGGCCTCGGCATCGGTGGTGGCGCGCTTGATCTTTTTGGCGATCATGTCGGCATCGTCCATCATATAGATGGTCGACAGGTCCGAGGCGTCGGACTTGCTCATCTTCTTGGACCCATCCTTGAGCGACTTGACGCGCATGGCGGGGCCGGTGGCCAGGGTTTCGGTGATGGGGAAGAAGTCGCCCTTATGGCCCAGCGATTTGATCTGCTTTTTGAAGTCGTGATTGAACTTCTTGGCGATGTCGCGCGTCAGTTCCAGATGCTGTTTCTGATCTTCGCCCACCGGCACGCCGGTGGCTTTGTAGAGCAGGATATCGGCGGCCATCAGTGAGGGATAGGCAAACAGGCCCAGCGAGACATTCTCGCTGTTTTCGCCGGCCTTATCCTTGAACTGGGTCATCCGCGCCATCCAGCCCATGCGGGCGACGCAATTGAGAATCCAGCTCAGCTCGGCATGTTCCATCACCTGGGACTGGTTGAAGATGATCGACTTTTTGGGGTCGACGCCCGCCGCGATATAGGCGGCCGCGATCTCATAGGTCCAGCGCTTGAGGTCAACAGGGTCCTGCCACACGGTAATGGCATGCATATCGACCACGCAATAGATGGTCTCATGCGTGTCCTGCAGGGGCACGAAGCGGCGAATGGCGCCGAGATAATTGCCCAGATGCAGATCGCCCGAAGGCTTGATGCCGGAAAAGACGCGAGGGGTGAAAGCCATAAAGGAGAGCCTAGCGGTTCAGTTACGCTTGTATTGGGGAACACTTATATCCGTTGGGCCGCGATGTCATCCCGGCGGCTAGGCCCGCTTGCGGCGTAGCCGGCTGGCCAGCATGCCCAATCGTTGCGCCCCGGTAATGTGAACCAGGGTGAAATAGACCAGGCAGCCGAAGACGCAGATGGCGAATAGCGCCGCAGCCTGGGTCAGGAAAGGCGCGCCGGGGGCAAAGATCGCCGTGGCGCGCTGGGCCAGTAGATAGAGCACACCGGCCATGACAAGGCTGCTGGCGATGGTCAGCAGATGTTTGCGCAGCGAAGCCGCGGGCAGGGCAAAATAGCCGCGCCGGGCGAGGAAGAGCGCCAGCAGCACCGCATTGAGCCAGGAGGAAATGGTGGTGGCGAGCGCAATGCCGACATGTTGCAGGCTGGGGAACAGCCAAAGCGAAATGCCGATATTGGCGAGCACGGAGAGGCCCGCAAAAATGGTGGGGGTGATGGTGTCCTTGCGCGAGAAAAAGCCCGGCTGCAACACGCGGATCAACACGAAGGCGGGCAGGCCCCAGGCGTAGCCGACCAGCGCCTCGGCGACGGGCACGGTGGCGCTGGCGTCGAAGGCGCCGCGCTCGAACAGCACCCGGACGATGGGGACGGAAAGCGCCGCCAGCGCCGCGGCGGCAGGCATGGAGAGCAGCATGGAGAGCAGCAGCGACTGGTCCTGGCTTTGTGCCGCCTCGGCATTGCGACCGGCGCTGAGATGGCGGCTGAGCTCGGGCAGCAGCACCGTGCCGATGGCGATGCCGATAATGCCCAGCGGCAGCTGGTAGAGCCGGTCGGCATAGGACAGCACGGAGATGGCATTGTCGGCGCTTGAGGCAATCGCTGTACCCACCAGGATATTGATCTGGGTGATGCCGCCGGCGAGAATCGCCGGAATGGCCAGCAGCCAAAAGCGGCGCACTTCGGCATTGGGCCAGGGAATACCCAGGCGCGGCACGAAATTGGCGCGGCGCACGGCGCCATAGACCAGCGCCAATTGCGCAACGCCGCCCAACAGCATGGCGATGGCAACCCAGAAGGCGATATCGGCCTTGTCCTCCAGCACCAGGATGGCCAGCGGGACGAGGGCGGCGATATTGACGATGTTGAGGATTATGGGCGCGAAGGCAGAGGCGAAAAAGCGCCCAAGCGTGTTCAGAATGCCGGCATAAGCCGCCATCAGCGACATGCAGGCGAGATAGGGGAACATGATGCGCGACAGGTAGACCGTCAGCGCGAGTTTTTCCGGATCATCGAACCCCGGCACGAAGACCCGCATAAGGGGCTCCATGAAGATTTCGGCGAAGATGGTGACGACGAGGATAGCCGCGACCAGCCAGCTCATGATGCGGCTGGCCAGCAGCTTGGCCGCTTCTTCGCCCTGCGTTTCGAGCGCGGTCGAAAACATCGGCACGAAGGCGGTGTTGAAGGCGCCTTCGGCAAATAGCCGCCGGAACAGATTGGGAAAGCGGAAGGCGGCGTTGAAGGCGTCGGCGGCGGGGCCGATGCCAAGCACGGCGGCCATCAGCGCATCACGGGCAAAGCCGGCAATGCGGGAGACCAGGGTCAGCCCGCCCACGGAGAGGAAATTGCGGTAGAGGCTCATGAGGGGGAGGCGCCTTCTTCACCTCTCCCTTCGGGGGAGAGGTCGGCCCGCAGGGCCGGGTGAGGGGGCCTTTTCCTGGCCTGGTGTTGGGGGAAGGCCCCCTCACCCGCCGGCTTCGCCGTCGACCTCTCCCCCAAAGGGAGAGGTGAGGGGTGCACAACGCCACCCTGCCTACCCATTGACCACCTTCTGTTCCGCCGGCTTGGGGTGGAACACATTCATCAGCGCGTCGTGGATTTTGCGCTGGCGCGGCTTGGACATGATCTTCTGGCCGGTCAAATCGGTGACGTAGAAGACGTCGACGGCCTTTTCGCCATAGGTGCCGATATGGGCGGAGCCGATGGTGAGGTTGAGATCGGAAATCTCGCGGGTCATGGCGTGGAGCAGGCCCATGCGGTCGAGGCCGGACACTTCGATCACAGTGAACTTTTCCGATAGCGCGTTGGAGACCGAAACCTGGGCGGGCAGGGCGAACGGCTTGAGGCGCTTGTTGTGGCGGCTTTCCTTGCCCAGATCGATCAGGATCTGCCGCTTGCCCTGCAGCAATTGGCGGACCGTATCGATGATGCGGGTGGCGCGGACCTTTTCGTCCTCGTCGGAGGTGAAGGAGCGGCGCAGCCGGAATGTGTCGATGGCGCGGCCATCGCGGGTCGAGAAAATCTGCGCGCCGATGATCGAAGCATCCTGCATGGTGCAGGCGCCGGCGATCAGCGAGAGCAGGCGCGGGTGGTCGGCCATGTAGAAGCTGACTTCGGTGATGCCCTCGAAGGCCTTGATGCGGATCGAGCCGGCAAAGGTTTCGCCGGAGCTATCGGCCTGGCGGATCATGCGGGCATGCTCGAACTGCAATTCGGGCTCGGCGCGCAGCCAGTAATGATCGTAATGGCGGGCCATATAGGCTCCGACATCGGCGGGCAGCCAGGTGTCGAGCTTTTCGGCCAGCTGGCGGCGGGCAGCTTCGATGCGGTCCGATTGGGTGACCTGGCTATGGCCGCCGGACAATAAAGGTTCGGTGGCATAGTAGAGCGCGCGTAGCAGGCTGCCCTTCCAGCCGGTCCAGACACCGGGGCCGACGGCGCGGATATCGCAGGCGGTGAGGATCATCAACAGCGCCAGGCGCTGGGGCGATTGCACCACATCGGCAAAGGCCTTGGCGGTTTCGGGGTCCTGGATGTCACGGGCCTGGGCGATCTCGCTCATCAGCAGATGATGCTCGATCAGCCAGCTGACGGTATCGGTTTCTGCCGGCGTCAGGCCAAAGCGCGGGCAGAGCTTTTTGGCAATGCGCATGCCGGCAATGGAGTGATCTTCCGGGCGGCCCTTGGCGATATCGTGCAGGAACAGCGCGACATAGAGCAGGCGGGTATCGTTGAGCTGGGGCAGCAATTCGTGGGTCAGCGGCAACTGATCGCGCAGGCCGCCATTGGCGATATCGGCCATGACGCCGACCGAGCGGATCAGATGCTCGTCCACCGTATAATGGTGGTACATGTTGAACTGCATCAGCGCGACGATCTTGCCGAAATCGGGCACGAACTTGCCCAAAACCCCGCTCTCGTTCATGGCACGCAGGATGCGCTCGACCGACATGGGCGCGGTCAGGATGGTCAGGAAATGGCTGTTCGCCTTGGCATCATTGCGCACCTTGTTGTCGATCAGGCGCAGCGAGCGGGAAATGACCTTGATGGCATCGGGATGGAACAGCAATTCCTCGCGCCCGGCGACGAGGAAAATCTTGATCAGGTTGACCGGATCCTTCTCGAACACGTCGGGGGCGGCGATATTGAGCCGGCCGGTATCGAGCACGAAATCGCTTTCGCCCTTGATCCTGGACTTGCCGGAACGGAACGGCGCCAGCACGCGGCCCACCAGATCCATGTCCTTGGCGTGGTTGAATTCCAGAGAAGCGCAGATGATGCGGGTCAAATCCCCCACATCCTTGGCGACCAGGAAATAGCGCTTCATGAAGCGCTCGACGCCCAGCATGCCCAGGCGCTGGGCATAGCCCATGCGGTGGGCCAGTTCGGGCTGCACGTCAAAGGTCAGCTTTTCCTCGGCGCGGCCAGTGAGGAAATGCAGGTGACACCGCACCGCCCATAAAAAGTCCTCGGCGCGCGAGAACAGGCGATATTCGCCATTGGACAGCACGCCCTTGCCGACCAGCTCATGGCTGGTTTTGACCTGGTAGAAATATTTGCCGATCCAGAACAGGGTGTTGAGGTCGCGCAACCCGCCCTTGCCGTCCTTGATATTGGGCTCGACCACATAGCGGGTATTGCCCATTGCCTTGTGCCGTTCATCGCGCTCGGCCATTTTTGCGGCAATGAATTCCGGCCCGGTTTTGGGCATGATCTCGGTTTCAAAGCGCCGGACCAATTGGTCGAACAAAGCCTTGTCGCCGGTCAGGTAACGCGCCTCGAGCGTGGCCGTACGCACCGTCATGTCGGCGCGGGCCATGCGGATGCTCTCATCGACCGAGCGGACGGCGTGGCCGACCTTCTGGCCCAGATCCCATAGCAGATAGAGGATATATTCGGTGACCTGCTCACCCCAGGGCGTCTGCTTATAGGGCAGGATGAACAGCAGATCGATATCAGAGCCGGGGGCCAGGGTGCCGCGGCCATAGCCGCCCACGGCGGAGAGCGCGATGGCCTCGGCGCCGGAAGGATTGTCGACCGGATAGACCCGGCTGGTGGCGAAGAGATAGACCGCAGTGATGATCTCGTCCTGCGCATCGGACAGATTTTGCGCGCAGCGGGTGCCCTTGCCATTGGCGAGCAGTTCTTCTTCGGCCGATTTGCGCGCGGCGGCCAGGGTCTGGCGCATATGGGCCAAGACGACGGCGCGGGCGGCGGCGCTTTTGGGCGCTTCATCGCCGATGGCGGCGTCCAGTTCAGCCAGCAGGATTTCGGCGCTTTTCAGCGCGAACTGGGGTTTTCGCGGCTTGGCTTCAGCTTCGGCGAGCGTCATCGCGGAGTTTCTTTAGTTCGTAGAGGGCTTCGATCGCTTGCTTGGGGGTCATTTCGTCGGGACGAACGGCGTCGAGCGCGGCATGGACTGGATCAGGACCCGCCGGTTTGGCAGCAGGCTGATGGGCAAAGAGCGGCAGATCATCTAACACGCTGGCCTTCTGGCTGGAAGAGGCCGTACCAGCCGAGCGTTGCTCGAGAATATCAAGCACCTGGCGGGCGCGGGCAAGCACCGGTTCGGGCAGGCCGGCCAAGCGCGCCACCTGGATGCCATAGGAACGGTCGGCGGCGCCGGGCCCCACTTCATGCAGGAACACCACTTCGCCCTCCCATTCGCGCACCTTCATGGTGACATTGGACACGCGGGAGAGGGTTTTGGCGAGGCTGGTCAGCTCGTGGAAATGGGTGGCGAACAGCGCCCGGCAACCGGTGGTTTCGTGCAAGGCTTCGACGGCCGCCCAGGCGATGGAGAGACCATCGAAGGTCGCGGTGCCGCGGCCGATTTCGTCCAGCACCACCAGCGAGCGCCGGGTGGCGCGATTGAGAATGGCCGAGGTTTCGACCATTTCGACCATGAAGGTCGAGCGGCCATGGGCAATGTCGTCGGATGCGCCGACGCGGGAAAAGACCCGGTCGATAACCCCGATATGGGCTGACGCGGCGGGCACGAAGCTGCCCATTTGCGCCAGAATGGCGATCAGCGCGTTCTGGCGCAGAAAGGTCGATTTACCGCCCATATTGGGGCCGGTGACCAGCCAGAGCCGGCCCCCACCGATATCGTCGGCGCCGGAGAGGTCCGCGTCATTGGCGACAAAGCTGTGGCCCTCGGCCTGCACCATATTCTCGACCACCGGATGGCGGCCGGCCTTGATCTCAAAGGCCAGGGAAGTGTCGATTTCCGGCCGGGCATAATTGCGGGTTGCGGCGAGATGAGCCAGCGCGGCGGTGACGTCGAGTTCGGCCAGGGCATCGGCGAGTTCGCGTAAGGCATCGGTGCGGCCGAGAGCCTCGCTGCGCAGGCTCGAAAAAATCCTCAGCTCGATATCGAGCGCCGCCTCATGGGCGCGGGCAATGCGGCCCTCGAGATCAGCCAATTCGGTCGTGGTGAAGCGCATGGCATTGGCCAGCGTCTGGCGATGGATAAAGCTCTGGCGATGCGGCTCTTCGAGCAGCTTGGTGCCGTGGGCGGCGGGCACTTCGACGAAATAGCCGAGCACGCCATTATGCCGGATCTTGAGCGAGCGGACGTCGGTTTCCTCGATCAACCGCGCCTGCAGCGCGGCGACGACAGCACGGGTCTCGCTGGCCAGCGCGCGCTCGTCATCCAAGGTCTGGTCATAGCCCTTGCGCACAAAGCCGCCATCGCGGCTGAATAGCGGCAATTCATCATCCAGCGCCAGCGCTAGCATGGAGGCCAGCGGCGCGGGCGCAGCGGCCAGGGTCGCCGACAGCCGGGCAAGGACCGTGGGAACATCATCGAGCCGGGCAAAATGGCTTGAAAGCGCAAGGGCCGCGCTGACCGCCTTGCCGATAGCGGCCAGATCGCGCGGCCCGCCGCGATCGAGTGCCAATCGCGTCAGCGCGCGGGCCAGGTCGGGCACCGCCTTGAGATCGCTGCGCAGGCGGCCATTGAGCATGGTATCGCCGGCCAGAACCGAGACGGCGTCGAGCCGTTCATTGATCGCCACCGCATCAGCCAGCGGCGCCGCCAATCGCGCCGAGAGCAGGCGCGAGCCGGGGGCAGTGACGGTGAGATCGATGGCATTGCGCAGCGAGCCGCGTTGCTGGCCGCGCTGGGTCTGGTGCAGTTCCAAACTCGCGCGGGTAGCCTGATCAATCGCCATGCTGCGGGCAGTAGCGCCCAGCACGGGCGCGCGCAGGGCGACGCCGACGCCCTTCTGGCTGTCGCTGATATAGGCGACGATGGCGCCCAGAGCCGAGCGCGCGGCGCGGGAGAGGGCGGATGGGTCGAAAGCACCGCCGGGAAAAGCGTCGCGCAAAGTGGCTGATGCCGCTTCGCTGTCAAAACTTTGCGCCGGGGCGATATGGCTGATCGGCAGCCAGGCGGGCGCAAATAGATGCCGCTCCACCAAAGCCAGGCGCGTCGCCTCGCTCAGGATCAGCTCGGCCGGATCGATGCGGGCCAATTCGTCCTGCAATTGATCGGCGGCGAGATCGGCGGTGAAGCTTTCCCCGGTCGACACATCTGTCCAGGCCAGGGCGAAATCGGTTTCCCCATGCCGCACCATGGCGAGGGCGGCGAGGAAATTGGATGCGCGGGCATCGAGGTGATCGTCTTCGGTCAGCGTACCGGCGGTGATCAGCCGCACCACATCGCGTTTGACCACCGATTTGGCGCCGCGCTTCTTGGCTTCCTTGGGGTCTTCCACCTGTTCGCAAATGGCGACGCGGTGGCCCAGTTTGACCAGCTTGTTGAGGTAGTCATTGGCGGCGTGGATGGGCACGCCGCACATGCCGATATCCTGGCCCAGATGCTTGCCGCGCTTGGTCAGCACAATGCCCAAGGCAGCGCTGGCGATCTCGGCGTCCTCGAAGAACAGCTCGTAGAAATCGCCCATGCGGTAGAACAGCAGATAGCCCGGATTGACCGCCTTGATCTCGAAATATTGCGCCATCATCGGCGTCAGGGCCGGGGCGGGCGAGAGGGATGCGGAGTCGGGGAGCGACTGGTCCATGAATGCTTTAAACTATGCGGCAGGAAGCGGCCAAACTAGGGCAGGTTGCAGCCCGATACAACCGCGCAAGGGCCATTGTCCCGCTCAATTGCCAGCCAGAATCAACCACCAGGCAAGGCCCTGCGCGATGACGAAACCCAGCACGGCCGACCAGGACAGACTATCGGCGGTATGGGCGGGAAAGCGGAACCAGCCCAGATGAGCGGCGACGCGCAAAATGGCCAGGACGATGAAGACGGTGAGATAGGCCAGCAGGGCATAAAAGCCGATGGTCCAGCCCTTGGCGTAATTATTGTCGGTGCCCGGAACGCCCAACAGCCACGGCACGATGGCGAGGGCACAGAGCACGGCAAGGATGATGGGTACGGCGGTGATCAGGAAGCGACGCATGACATCTCGGCCAAAGACAAGGGCACCGGCCAGAGGAACCGGTGCCCAGGATTATGGCGGAATGTTCAGGCTTTAGCGAGTTCTTGCTTTGGCCGTAGATGCACGGCGACGCGGGCGCGGCGCCATTTCGACCGGCTCGATGACCTTGCGATAGAGGTGCCAGGTGGCATGGCCAAAAATCGGGATCACCACGGCTAGCCCGACAAACAGCGGCAGCGACCCCAGCGCCAGTCCGATGGCGACGATCAGGCCCCAGGCCAGCATGGGGATGGGGTTTTTCAGCACCGCGCGGATCGAGGTGGTCACAGCGACATAGGCGCCGACATCGCGATCGAGCAGCAGCGGAAAGGCCACCACCGTGGTGCACAGCGTGATCACGGCAAAGGCCAGGCCCAGCAGGTTCCCCACGATCAGCAGCGTCCAGCCTTCCGGCGTGGTCAGCACCTGATTGATCAGGGCGCTGAGCTGGGTAGGAGCGGAGGAGCCGAAGAGGTTTTCATAAAGCCCCTGCGCCGCCGTCAGCCAGAGGGTGAACACGGCGAAGAGGAATACCCCGATAGCGGCAATCGAGGCGATGGCGGGCGAGCGCAGCACCTCGAAAGCGTGGATCCAGGAGGTATCGAGCCCCAATTCGCGCCGGCGGCTGATTTCATAAAGCCCGATGGCGGCAAAGGGGCCGATCAGGGCAAAGCCGCCCATCAGCGGATAGAGCAGGGGCCAGGTGTGATAGCCCGACATCCACACGGCCAAGACGATGCCGACAATCGGATAGATCAAAGTGAGCAGCACATAATGGGATGGTTTGGCCCAGAAATCGGACGCGCCGCGCTTGAGGGCATCGATCAGGTCGGCCAGGGTGATTTTACGAACTGTTGGGTGGTCCAGCACCTCGGTGGCGCCACCGATGACGTGAAAATTCGCCATGAAATGTCCTCCTCCAGAACATGGGGAGGTCGCGTTGCATGACCGGGTAACATCGCTTCGGCCACGAAGCGCGACCTGTTAGACGAGGAAGAATAGCCTAGCTGCGGCAGATTGTCGCCCCAGCTCGGAAAATTGTGAAGACTGCGTGGCCGCTACACTACCGGGTCATTCCCGCGCAGGCGGGAACCTCTGTTTTGGATGCCGGAAAGCAAACAGAGGTTCCCGCTTTCGCGGGAATGACATTGTGGGTGGCGAGGGGAGGCGGGCTTTCCTCGTCAGACCTCGTAGCGATCCGTCGGGTCCTCGACTGGCCGATAGACAAAATAATCAAAATCAGCGGGACTCGCCGTGCCATTCAGATCATGCGCGGCCATGCCGACAAAGGCGCCGGTGAAGCTGCCATGAGCCTGGTGGCCGCCGCATTCATCCGAGAGGAGCGAGGCGTCGAGCACCGGGCCGATGGGCTGCAAATCCTGCCCTTCCAGCGCATAGAAGAATTGCAGCTTGGGCCCGCGAATGCTCAGGGCCAGCTTGACCTTGCCTGTGTTGGGAATCTGCACGGGATCGGCCGGGAAGCGCAGATTGCCGTCGGGCCAGCTCATTTCCGAACTCATCAGCAGCAATTCGCGCTGGCCATCGGAATGGGCGGTGACGGCCAGATAGAAGAAATTGTAGCGGCTGTAATAGGCCGTCAGGCCCGCCATGGTGCGCTCGTCGGTGGCGGCGAAATCGACCACGGTTTCCGCATCATAGGAGAAATGGGTTTGGCGGCGGGCGACGAGGGATTGCTCGAACCACGAGCCGATCGACTCGCGGCCGAACAGGCGCAACTTGTTATCCTTGAGGGCAAAAATCCGATCCGGCTCGGGCGTGCGCAGCCATTGGAAATCTTTGTGCAGCGCGCCTTCGAATGTGTAGCGCTGCTCGGCCCAGTATTTGGCACTGTCGAACGTGCCGGGCACTTCCACATGCAGCGAGGGGACCGGCCCGTGTTTCACGTGAATCCAGTCGTCTTCGCCCCAATAGGCTTCCTGGATGGCGGTTTCGCGGCCCAATACGCAGCGGCGGTTCTGCGTGGTGGGGCGGCCGGTCAGATGCACCAGATAGGTCTTGCCCTCGGGCGTTTCGACCAGATCGCCATGGCCGGCACGCTGCAGGGCGGCAAAGGGCGCGTCCTTGGAGGTCAGGATGTGCTTGTCCGGGTGGGTCTCGTATGGTCCCCAGATATTGCGCGAACGGGCAAAGGTGACCGCGTGGTCATAGGCGGTACCGCCTTCGGCGGTCAGCAGATAGTACCAGCCGTTGCGCTTATAGAGATGCGGGCCCTCGACCAGTTTGAGGTCGGTACCCTGGTAGATATTCTTGATCGGGCCGACCAGCTTGCCCTGGGCGGGATCGAATTCCTGCAACGCAATGCCGGCGAACTTCAGCGGCCGCGTGCGATGGTCCCACAGCATGTTGACGAACCACTTCCTGCCGTCGTCATCGTGGAACAGCGAGGGGTCAAAGCCCGAGGAATTGGCATAGATGGGATCGGACCAGGGTCCCTCGATGGCGGGCGCGGTGACGATGTAATTATGCGCGTCCTTGAACGAGCCGTCCTTGCGCTTGACGTCGGTATAGACCAGCCAGAATTTTTCCCCGTCATGGGTAAGGCAGGGCGCCCAGACGCCGCAACTATCGGGATCGCCGCGCATGTCGAGCTGCGCCTTGCGGGTCAGCGGGCGGGTGACCAGGTCCCAATTGGCAAGGTCCTTGGAGCGATGGATCTGCACGCCCGGGAACCACTCGAAGGTCGAGGTGGCGATGTAATAATCATCGCCCACCCGCAGGATGGACGGATCGGGATTGAAGCCGGGCAGTATGGGATTGGTGATCTGGGGCATATTTCCTCCTCCCCGCCACCGCTTCCCTTCTCCCCTTGTGGGAGAGGTGGCGCGCAGCGCCGGATGAGGGGTCTGCGATGGTTGACAGACCCCCTCCCTGGCAGGGAAGGGGTCAGCGTTTTGGCTTAGACGAAGCGGTTGACTAGGTTTTCGAGATATTCCTGGCGGCCGGATTTGGGCTGCGGGTTGATACCATCGGCATGCACCTTGGCGGCGATGTCAGCCAGGCTCAGCTTGCCGGCAAGGATGTCCTTGCCCAAGCCATTGTCCCAGCCGGCATAGCGGCCATCGAGCAGCTTGTCATATTCGCCATCCTCGATCAGGGCGACGGCGCCCCTGAGGCCGCGCGCCAGGGTGTCGAGACCCAGGATGTGGCCATGCAGCAGGTCTGCGGGGTCCAGCGACTGGCGGCGCACCTTGGCGTCGAAGTTGAAGCCGCCCTTGCCCAGACCGCCCTGCTTGAGGATGTAATAGAAGGCCAGAGCCATTTCGCCCGCATTGTTGGGGAAGTGGTCGGTGTCCCAGCCGGACTGCAGATCGTTGCGGTTGGCGTCGACCGAGCCGAGTTGGCCCAGCGAAGAGGCAACAGCCAGTTCATGCTCGAAGGAGTGACCGGCGAGGAAGGCGTGGCCAACCTCGATATTGCACTTCACCTTCTTTTCGAGGCCGTATTTCTGCAGGAACCCAAACACCGTGGCGACGTCGAAGTCGTACTGGTGCTTGCTCGGTTCCTGTGGCTTGGGCTCGATCAGGATCTGGCCGGTAAAGCCGATCTTTTCGGCATGCTCGATGACCAGGTGCAGGAAGCGGGCCATCTGGTCCTGCTCCTGGCCGATCTTGGTATTGAGCAGGGTTTCGTAGCCTTCGCGACCGCCCCACAGCACATAATTCTCGCCGCCCAATTCATGGGTCAGCTCGAGAACGGCCTTCACCTGGCCGGCGGCATAGGCGAAGATTTCCGGATCGGGATTGGTGGCGGCGCCGGCCATGTAGCGGCGGTTGGAGAACAGGTTCGCCGTGCCCCAGAGCAGCTTCTTGCCGCTTTCCTGCATCTTGGCAGCGATGATGTCACCGATGACGCGCAGGTTCTTGTTGCTCTCCTCGAGAGTCGCGCCTTCGGGGGCCACGTCCACGTCGTGGAAGGCGAAGAAGGGCACGTCGATCAGGTTGAAGAATTCAAAGGCCACTTCGGCCTTGAGCTTGGCGCCTTCCAGACCCTTGTCGAACCAGGGGCGGTCGAAGGTCCGGCCGCCGAACGGGTCGCCGCCTTCCTGGGCAAAGGTGTGCCAATAGGCGATGGCCGGGCGGATATGGTCTTCCATCCGCTTGCCGGCGATCACTTCGTCCTTGTTGTAATGGCGATAGGCCAGCGGGTTCTTGCTGGCAGGGCCTTCATACTTGACCTGGCTTAGGCCCTTGAAAAAATCACTCACGAAATTGCCTCCTCGATGGCGGGGTAAAGGGCGCGGTAGCGCGCATATTGATCGGAATAGGCGGCCGACAGGGATGTGTCGGGCGCGATGACGGTTTTAATCGGCGGCATGGTCATGATGTCGGCCGGGTTAGCCCCGGTCGCGGCGCAAAGGCCAAGCCGGGCGGCACCCAGCGCACCACCGAAATCGCCGTCCTCGGGGAGGGCGATTTCCATGTCGAGATTGGTGGCCAATAGCTTGAGCCAGAGCGCGGATTTGGAGCCGCCGCCGACAGCCAGCAGCCGGTCGATTTTGGTGCCGGCGTCGGACAGGACACGCTGGCAATCGCGCATGGCAAAGGTGACGCCTTCCATGACGGCCTGGGCCAATTGCGCCGGTTCGGTGCTTTGGCTGAGCCCAGTAAAGGAGCCGCGCGCCTTGGCATTGTTATGCGGGGTGCGCTCACCCGACAGGTAGGGCAGGAAGATTTCTTCGCCCGGACCTTTGAACTGGGCTTCGGCGGCGCGGGAGAGGTCGGCCTGTTTCTGGCCGGTCATGCGCGACAGCCAATTGAGGCTATCGGTGGCCGACAGAATCACTCCCATCTGGTGCCAGGTATCGGGAATGGCATGGCAGAAGGCGTGCACGGCGCCCTTGGTATTAGGACGAAACTTATCGTTGGAAACGAACAGCACGCCGGACGTGCCCAGCGAAACAAAGCCTTCGCCGGGGCGGATGGCGCCGATGCCGCAGGCCGAGGCGGCGTTGTCACCAGCGCCGCCGGCAATAACCACATCGCCCGACATGCCCCAGCGAGCAGCGAATTCGCGCTTGAGATTGGCTGAAGGGGCCGAGCCTTCAACCAGCCGCGGCATGTGCGAGCGGTTCAGCCCGGTTACGGCCAGCAATTCATCGGACCAATCGCGCTTGGCAACATCGAGCCAAAGCGTGCCGGCGGCGTCGGACATGTCCTCGACATGCTCGCCGCTCAGCAGCAGCCGCACATAGGCCTTTGGCAGCAGCACTTTGGCGATTCTGGCGTAAATGTCCGGCTCATGCTTGCGCATCCAGGCGATCTTGGGGGCGGTAAAGCCGGGCATGGCGATATTGCCGGCAATGTCGCGCAGGCTCGGGAGAGCGGCTTCCATCTCAAGACATTCGGCGGCCGAGCGGCCATCGTTCCACAGGATAGAGGGGCGAAGCACTTCGTCGCCTTTGCCCAGCAGCACCGCGCCATGCATGTGGCCGGAAAGGCCAATGCCGCTGACCTTGGCGAGCTCGGCCGGATGGCTGGCTTTGAGCTTGTCCACGGCGGCGAGCGTTGCTGTCCACCAATCATTGGGGTTCTGTTCGGACCAGCCGGGATGGGGGCGCACGGGCTCGACCGCGGGGGCCGAGGCTTCGCCAACGGGCTTGCCGTTATCGTTGATCAGCAGCGCCTTGACGCCGGACGTGCCGATATCGATGCCGAGAAAAGTCATGAGGCACGTACCTCATTGGCGGTCACAAACAACATCTGAACGTCCTCCCGGCCCACTTTTGGGGCCACGCCGGTTTGGTGATGGCGTGCTTCTTAGCGCAGATTGTCGCGCAGGAAAATCCCGATTTCAATGGGGGCGTTGCCGGAAAGGCCATTGCCGCCCAAAGCCAGGGCCCGCGCCGCCGCAATAGCCTCGCGAATTTCGCCGTCCGGATTCTGGTCGAGCACCACGTCAATCGCCCCGCCGACAAGGCCCTGGCGGGTGGCGGCGGTCAATTCATGGGCGATAACGCGGATAGCCCCGGCGCGGCCCGAATTGTCCAGCGCCTTGACCATACCGGAATTGCCCGCGCCCAGATTGTAGAGTCCGGCAAGATCGGGATGCTCAACGAGGAGCGCAGCGACGATTGATTCGGTCTGGGAGGCTTCGTCATGCCCCTCGAGCGGCCCCACCACGGTGACCGCGGGAAATTCGGCCGCCAATGCCGCATGAAAGCCGGCCAGGCGATCGGAATGATCGCGCAGATGCAGCGAGCCGGCGATCAGTGCCACCTTGCCGCCCTGCGGCAGGAAGCGGCCCAGGAGCGAAGCGGCAGTGCGGCCGGCCGCGACATTGTCGATGCCGATGAAATGGCGGCGCTGCGAACCGGGCAGGTCCGAGACCAAAGTGAGCACGGCAATATCGCGCCGGCTGGCAGCGTCGACGGCGGCCAGCACAGCCGGATCTTCTCCCGCCACGATGACAGCGCAATCGCAGGTTTTTGCGTCAAGCCCATCCAGCGCCCGGGCCAGGGCGGCGCCATCCAGCGCCTTGACCCGCAAAATCTGGATATGCACCCGGTCGCTCAACGCCGGCGCGGTCCAGCGTTCGATCGCCTCGGCAAGGCTGGCCATGAAGGCATTGGAGCCATCGGGGATGATGAAAGTGACGCCGATATCGCGGGCGCGGGCCAGCAAGGACGCCGACAGATCGCGATGAAAACCGATCTCGGCAATGGCCGCCTCGACCTTTTCGACGGTGGCGGCGCGTACGCCGGGACGGCCATTGAGCACGCGATCGACCGTGGCCAGCGATACGCCCGCCACCCGCGCCACGTCATGGACGGTAACGCGCCGTCTGCCAGCGATCTCATTCACGGCACTTTCCTTCCCTCATTGTGCGTACACTCGACACCGCCCGAGAAAAGGTCAAGTCCGACATTGCAGGGCGCCGAGAAAGCGCGCTAGACCATAGCGCCAAAACCTGGAGGGGCAGCATGACCATTGCGGTATCGACATTCGGCGAACACGCAGGCAAGCGGGTGGATCAGTTCCGCTTGGTGAGCGATACGGGCGTTGAAGTCGACCTGATCGGCTATGGCGTGGTGGTGCGCGACTGGCGCGTGCCGGTGGCCGGGGCCCCGCGCTCGGTGGTGCTGGGATTCGACAATTTCGACGCCTATCCCGCCCATAGCCCGCATTTGGGCTCGCTCGCCGGGCGCGTCGCCAACCGCATCAAGAATGCCTCCTTCGATCTCGATGGAAAAACCTACAACCTGCCCGCAAATGCCGGCAGCCTGCAGTTGCATGGCGGCGAGCAGGGTCTGGGACGGCAGGTGTGGGACGGGGAAGTCGACGAAGCTAACACGGCCGTGCGCTTCACCCATTTCAGCCCGGACGGGGCGATGGGCTATCCCGGCAATGTCAATTTCACCGCGACCTACCGGCTCAAGGGCCACCGCCTATTGCTGGAGCTGACCGCAACGACCGATCGAGCCACCCCGATCAGCCTGGTACAGCATCAATATTTCAACCTGGGCACATCAGCCGATGTGCTCGACCACACCATCCAGGTCAATTCATCGGCCTATACCCAGCTGGGCGAAGACCTGGCGCCGACCGGCGCCATCCTGCCATCGGCCGGCACGCCATATGACCTGCGCCAGCCGCGCAGCATGCGCGACGGCAATGGCGCGCCGGTGGATTACGACATCGGGATGGTGCTCGACACCGGCCGCAATCATGCCGATCCGATCGCCACTGTGGTCGGGCCGGACCAGGCGCTGACGCTCAAGCTGTGGAGCGACCGGCCGGGCGTGCAGGTTTACAATGGCGTATGGACCGACATTCCGGTGCCGGGCCTGAACGGCAAGCATTATGGCAAACATGCCGGCTTCTGCCTTGAGGACCAGGCCTTTGCCGATGCGGTGCACAATCCACATTTCCCCAATGTGATCTATTCGCCCGACCGCCCCTACAGCCATTGGTGCGAGTTCGAGATCGCCTGAGCGGCACGAGCCTGCGACAGAATCTGGCAGCAGTGATACCCGAATCACTGCTGCCACGGCCTGTCAGCACGCGTGAATGAAGCTTTCCTCATGATGCCGCGTTGCTGCGACATGAGGAGAGACGACATGACCCCTTTCACCATCGCTGTTTCCGACGCCGATCTTGCCGATCTCAAAGACCGGCTCGCCCGCACCCGCTTTCCCCATGCGCTGCCGGATGCCGGCTGGGACGATGGCATAGACGGCAACTTCCTGCGCGATTTTCTCGCCTATTGGGGCACGCGCTATGATTGGCGCGCCGCCGAAGCCAGGCTCAACGCCTTCCCCCAATTCACCGAGGTGATCGGGGGCGAGCTGGTGCATTTCGTGCATGTGCGCGGCCGCGGCCAGACCAATGTGCCGCTACTGCTGGCCAATGGCTGGCCATCCAATTTCGTCGAATTGCTGCCACTGGTGCCGCTGCTCACCGAGCCGGTCGATGGCGTGGCCTTCGACGTGATCATTCCCTCGCTGCCCGGCTTTGGCTTTTCCGGCAAGCCCAGCCGACCCGGCATGAACCTGACCCGGGTCGCCCCGCTCTGGGCCGAGCTGATGAGCCGCCTCGATTATCCAAAATTTCTCGTATCCGGCTCCGATCTGGGCGCCGGCGCGGTGATGGCGCTGGTGCGCGACTTTCCCGACCGGCTGATCGGAGCGCATTACATCAATGTCTATTTCGGTTTTCCCAAGCCGGACGACCTCTCACCCGAGGAAAAGGCCTATGTCGAGCGCGGCAATTATTGGGCCTTTGCCGAGGGCGCCTATGCCATGATCCAGGCCACCAAACCCGCCACACTGGCGGCCGGCCTCAACGATTCCCCGGCCGGGCTCGCCGCCTGGATCCTCGAAAAATATCGCACCTGGTCGGATAATGGTGGCGATATCAGCAATGCCTTCGAGTTCGAAGATCTGGCCACCATTCTCTCGGTCTATTGGTTCACCCAGACGATCGGCTCCTCCGTGCGGCTCTACAAGGAGGCTTTTGCCGATGCCGAATTGCCCAAAAAACCGCCCCGGCGCGACGTGCCCCATGCCATTCTCGTGCCACCAGCCGACAATCCGGCGCCGCGCGCCTGGGGCGAACGCAATCTCTGGAACATCGTACGCTGGACCGAACTGAGCCAGGGCGGCCATTTCCCGGCACTCGAAGTGCCCGAGGCGATGGCCCACGATATCCGTGCGTTTCATGGCCAGATCGCGTAATTCTGGCGCCGTGCCGGCCGCCATGCAGACGCTTGGCTCCGTCTCGGGAATCTGGCATCCAAGGGCGCCAGAGGAGAACGAACCATGGACAAGACCGAGCGGCTCTTCGCCGTCATGGATGCGCTGCGACGCCATCGCCGGCCGGTCACGGCCGCCGCTTTGGCCGAGGAACAGGGCGTTTCCGTGCGCACGCTGTATCGCGACGTGCAGACGCTTATCGGGCTGGGCGCGCCCATCGATGGTGAGGCGGGGGGGGGCTATATGCTGAAACCCGGCTTCTTCCTGCCGCCCCTGATGTTCACGCCCGAAGAGCTCGAGGCGCTGGTGCTGGGTGCCCGCTGGGTGGGCGCGCAGCCCGATGACGGGCTGGGCGCGGCCGCACAGAATGCCCTGGCCAAGATCGCCACCGCCTCGCCCGAGGATTTGCGCGACCGCATCAACGACACTGGCCTCTGGCCCGTGGCGGTGTGGAGCAACAAGACGCCCATGCCCGTGCTGGGCCAGGTGCGACAGGCCATGCGGACCGAAAAAGCGCTGCATATTTGCTATGAAGATGAAAGCGGGCGGCCCAGCGAGCGCGCCATCTGGCCGGTGCAACTGGCCTATTACGAAGGCAAGCAGGTCATCGCCGCCTGGTGCTGCCTGCGCCAGGCCTTCCGCAATTTCCGCACCGACCGCATCGTGTCGCTGCTGATGACCGAAGACCGCTACGGCAAACGCCGCGCCATGCTGGAACGCGAATGGCGCGAGGTACTGGCCACGGAACGGCGTGGCGAGTGAGCCAGCGGCCTAGCGGCACTCGTTTCACGTGAATCAGCCGAACCGATTGAGCAGGTTCGCCAGATCATCCGGCGCGATCCGGCCAATCGCTATGCCGCCGAGCCAGAGCGCATGCAGGCCGGCCAGGCACCAGGTGAACAGGGCAAAACCGGGCTTGGCCGTCTTGTGGCGAAACCGGCTTTGCGCCAATAGGCCCCCAATGATGCCAAAACCCAGATCAATGCTGTGCAGCATGGTTTCCGAAATGCGCCATTGATTGGTCCGGGCATAATGCTTGTCGGTGGCATAAAGCCCGAAGGACAAGACACCCATCCCAAGATAGCCGGCTCCCAACCAGAGCGGCGCGAGACCCAGAGCCAGGTCATAAGTGAGCAAAACCAATAGACCCACGGCAAGCCAGGGCCGCGGATCGAAACGCTGCTCATTGGCGACCGGCGGCAGGCCGCGCGATCGCACGGCCCGGGCCGGGGCGGGGTTGGCACCCCGGATGCGAGCGTTGATTGCACGCGGGCGACCTTGCGCATCAACGCCGGTGTCGAAATCGAGCTGATCGCCAATCAGCGGACGCGTGGCGATGCGGGTAATGGATTTGATGTGGACGAAATAGCGTTCGCCTTCGGCATCGCGGATGAAACCAAAGCCGCGATCATCGTTCCAATCGACCAATTGCCCGCTTTTGCGCATGTTCCGCCTCCGCGCCTGCCAGCATAGCAACAGGCCGGTTAAGCAGGCTTTGCGGGGCCAAAAATAGCTCGAGAAAACCATTGATCGGTAAACGACGATGGATATAGGCTAAGGCTTCCTTCCATTTTTCATGCCGTTTGTCATGTCAGATACTGCGAAGCGTTTCGTGCAAACCCAATTGGCCCGCACGGAGATCGAGATCGGGGGTTCTCGCCCCTGGGACGTGCAGGTGCACAATGAACGCCTCTATGGCCGCGTGCTCAGTCAGGGCACTTTGGGCCTAGGCGAAAGTTACATGGATGGCTGGTGGGATGCCGAAGCGCTCGACCAGTTTCTGTTCAAGCTGATCACCGCCAATATCCAGGACAATTTCCCCAAGGACCTGGCGCTGATCGGCAGCGTGCTCAAGGGCAAGCTGCTCAATATGCAGCGCCTGCGCGTCACCGAAGTGGGCGAGAAGCATTACGATATCGGCAATGATCTCTACGCTGCCATGCTCGACAAGCGCATGATCTATTCCTGCGGCTATTGGCATAATGCCGGGGATCTCGATGCCGCCCAGGAAGCCAAGCTCGACCTGATCTGCCGCAAGGTGGGGCTTGAGCCGGGCATGCGCATTCTCGATATCGGCTCAGGTTGGGGCGGTTTTCTGCAATTTGCCGCCGAGCGCTATGGCGTGTCGGGGGTGGGCGTTACCGTCTCCAAGGAACAGGCGGCTTTGGCCAATGAACGCACGGCCCACCTGCCAGTCGAGACCAAATTGCTCGATTATCAGGCGCTGGACGGAAAATTCGATCGTATCATCTCGATCGGCATGTTCGAGCATGTCGGCTACAAGAATTACCGAGCCTATTTCGAAAAGGCGGCGAGCCTGTTGGCGCCGGATGGCCTGATGCTGCTGCACACGATCGGCGGCCACAGCTCGACCAGCCATGGCGATCCGTGGAGCGAAAAATACATTTTCCCCAATGGCATGCTGCCCTCCATCGCCCAGATCGGCAAAGCCATCGAGGGCCTGTTCGTGATGGAGGACTGGCACAATTTCGGCGCCGATTACGACAAGACGCTGATGGCCTGGCATGAGCGCTTCGTCGCGGCCTGGCCGCAGCTGAAAGACCAGTATGACGAGCGCTTCTACCGGATGTGGCGCTATTATCTCAACGTCTTCGCCGCCCTGTTCCGCGCCCGCAATATCAGCCTCTGGCAGGTGGTCCTGTCGCCGCGCGGCGTACCCGGCGGTTATACGGGCGTGCGGTGAGCCGTGATTCACGTGGAACATTTGTCCACAGGCTTATGCACAGGCACGCTTCAGCGTCGCGGCTAAAGTCGAGATGACGGCGGCCCGTCGCCTCCCTCCCCCTTGAGGGGAGGGAATGAGGGTGGGGGTCAGCGGGCTTCAGCGCAAGAGTCACAACGACCCCCACCCCGGCCCTCCCCTCAAGGGGGAGGGAGGGCTAGAGCCGAAAGCCACAAAGACCCTGGCTAAAAAAGCAGTCGCCGCAGCGGGAGTTTGATCGGCGCGGGGAAGCCGGTCTTGAGGTCCTCCCAGAATTGGCCATCGGCCGGACCGATAAAGACATGAGCCTTGGGCAGCTTGTCGCGGGCGAACCAGCCCGCTTCGGAGATGGATTCCCCCGCGGCCGGATTGGCGGTGATGTCGAGTTCGCCCGAGACGTAATCGGCCAGGAACCAGAACTTGATCATGCGCTCGCTGTCATCGAACAATTCATCGATATAGGCCATGGCGCCGGCGCGCACGCGCAGCCCGGTTTCCTCAAATGTCTCCCGCTCGGCGGCGGCCAACAATTCCTCTTCGCCTTCGACGCCACCGCCCGGTGGCACCCAGAAATCATGGATGCCGGGGCGAAAATGGCGGACCAGCAGGATCTTATTATCGCGCAGCACCAACGCGCCGGCGGAAATGCGATGGGCCATCATGCCAGTCCCATATTGACGCGATAGCTCAATGCTTCGGCGATGTGCGGGCGGGCGACGCGATCGACCCCGGCCAGATCGGCCAGCGTGCGAGCGACCTTGAGCACGCGATGATAGGCGCGGGCGGAAAGATTGAACCGCTCGGCCGCCTGCAACAACAGCGCTTGGCTCTCCCGGTCGGGATTGACCAGCTTTTCGATCAGCGTCGGGCCGGCGGCGGCATTGGTGAAAATGTCGGGCGCACCATGTTCGAGGAAGCGCTCGCGCTGCCGTTCGCGCGCCGTATGGACGCGTTGGGCGACAATATTGGAGCTTTCACCCGCATTGGATGGGGCGATCATATCGGCGGCGGTGACAGCGGGCACGTCGATGCGGATATCGATGCGATCAAGGAATGGGCCGGACACCCGCGCCTGATAATCGCCGGCACAGGCCGCGCCGCGCTTGCAGGTATGGCCCGGCGTGCCGGCCATGCCGCATTTGCACGGATTCATCGCCGCGATCAGCTGTACCCGGCTTGGATAATTGACGCGCGCATTGGCGCGGGCAATCACCGTCTCGCCGCTTTCAAGCGGCTGGCGCAGGCTATCGAGTACCTGGGGCGCAAATTCGGGCAATTCGTCGAGAAACAGCACGCCATTATGCGCCAGACTCACTTCCCCCGGCCGCACGCGCAAGCCACCACCGACCAAAGCCGCCATGGAGGCCGAGTGATGGGGCGCGCGGAACGGCCGCCGGTCGGAAATGGCGCCGCCGGCCAATTCCCCGGCAATGGACTGGATCATGGAAATATCGAGCAATTCGCGCGGGTTGAGCGGCGGCAGGATGGAGGGCAGGCGCGCCGCCAGCATGGATTTTCCGGCGCCGGGCGGGCCGATCATCAGCATATTATGCCCACCCGCCGCCGCCACTTCGAGCGCCCGCCGCGCCACCTGTTGGCCGCGCACTTCGCTCAGGTCAGGCAGCGCCCCATTGGGCAGATATTTGCGTGGTTGCGGCCGCGCCGCCAATTGCCGGCCGGTCAGGTGATTGACCAGCGCCAGCAGACTCTCGGCGGCAATGATATCGATGCCCTCGCCGGCCCAGGCCGCTTCGGGACCGGAGGGCGCGGGGCAGATAATCCCCAGATCGCGGCTTTGCGCGGCAATGGCGGCCGGCAGCACACCGCTGACCGAGGCCAGCCGTCCATCCAGGCCCAGTTCGCCCAGCACCAGAAAACCATCCAGCGCATCCTGCGGGATGGCGCCCATGGCGGCCATCAGGCCGAGCGCGATGGGCAGATCGTAATGGCTGCCTTCCTTGGGCAGGTCGGCCGGTGCCAGATTGATGGTGATGCGCTTGGGCGGCAGGCCCAGGCCCGAGGCGATCAGCGCAGCATGGACGCGTTCGCTGGATTCCTTGACCGCCTTGTCGGGCAGCCCAACCATGAGAAATTTCGGCACGCCCGGCGCGATCTGCACCTGCACATCGACCGGCGCGATCTGCACCTGCACATCGACCGGCACGGCCTCAATGCCCTGAAACGCCACGGTCGCAACGCGGGTAACCATGCCTCAAGCTCCCCTAAACCCATGGCAAGCCTAGCAGGACTCCCATTGGCCGACAAGAACGTTTGGCGAACAGAATATGGCTCATTAACCATGCGCGCTGCCACACTGGTTACCCTAATCCTCCATTAACCGCGCCATGTTGAATCAAAGGCCAGATTTGTTTGTTGCATAGAGTTCCGCCCAATGACCGCCAGCCGGCCATTCTTCTCGTTTTCCGCCATCGCCAAGACCTCGCTGGCTGCGGCCGTCGTGTTCATCCTGGCTGCCTGTTCCACCGGCGGAGGGCTGTACGGCGCCATTCCCGGTGACAATCGCCCGCATAAGGGCGTCGACCGCGCCCGCAATATGCCGATCCAGGGGATCGACGTGGCGCGCTATCAGGAGAATGTGGACTTCCCGGCCGCTTTTGGCGCCGGCATCCATTTCGTCTTCATGAAGGCGACCGAGGGCAAGGATTATGTCGACCCCAATTTCCGGGTGAACTGGGAGCGGGCGCGCCAGTCCGGCATGCCGCGCGGCGCCTATCACTTCATGACCTGGTGTTCGCTGGCCTCCGAGCAGGCGGCCTGGTTCATCGCCAATGTACCCAATGATCCTGATGCGCTGCCGCCGGTGCTCGATCTGGAATGGAACAATCATTCGAGCTGCAAGAACAAGCCGAGCCGGGCCGATGCGCTGGAAAAGATCCGCGTCATGCTGGACGCCATGGAGCGCCATACCGGCAAGCTGCCGATCATCTATACCGACATGAATTTCCACCGCGATATTCTGGAAGGCGAATATTTCCCCAATGCATTCTGGCTGCGCTCGACCGCCGCCGAGCCGCATGAGCGCTATCACAACCGCACTTGGACCTTCTGGCAGTGGACCCAGACCGGGGTGGTGCGTGGCGTGCGCGGGGAAGTGGATCGCAATGCGTTTTACGGCAACCAGAACGACTGGCTGACCTTCCTCTCGACCGGTTGCGATCCGCGCGCCATTGCGGCGCTGCTACCGACCGGGCGGTGCGGCTACGCCAAATAATTGCGGGCCTTGCCAGCCTCTTGGGGCAGGATTAGCCTCACCCATGTAATTGCGGGCGGGCGCCCGACTAGAGGAGGACCATTCGATGGCCAAAGGACAAATGCGCAGCAATAAGGAAGCCAAGAAACCCAAAAAGGACAAGGTCGCTGCGGCCAAGCCCGTGACGGGTCTGGGCGCCGGCAGCACCGGCAATGTGGCCAAGAAATAGGGCCAGGTTTGCCTTGCTGAAATGTCGAACGGTCGGCTCACGCCGGCCGTTTTTTATTGCACCGTGCTGAGCTGGGATGGCGATGTCTGCGTGGCGGCAATGCCGGCCGCGCCGGAGCCGATAATGGCAAAGATCAGCAAGACGATTGCCGCGGTGATACGCATAAGCCCCTCCGCCTCATTCAAGGTCTTGAGGGATAGGTGCGCCCCAAGTTCGGCAGGGTCAAGACCCGTGTTAAGACTTGATTAACATAGCAATTTTACGAAAATTCTAGCCGCCGAGCAGGCCGCTGGCCTTGACCCCGTCAAAGACGAATTGCACCGCCAAAGCCGCCAGCAGAATGCCGACGACGCGCGACACCACGGCTAGGCCCGTAACGCCCAGCAGGCGCTGGATGGGGATAGCGACCAGCAGCGTCAGCCAGGCGAGGAACAGAATCACCACGATGGCGACCAGCACGGCCCAGAATTCGAGATCGGTCTTGGTGCCGGTGGTGAGCAGGATCACCGCCGAAATAGCGCCGGGGCCGGCCAGCAGCGGCATGGCCAGCGGGAAAACGGCAATATCCTCGCGCTGCCGGGCCTCGACCTCTTCCTCATCGGTGGTGCCGGTGCCGCCCGAATGGCGGGCGAACACCATGTCGATGGCGATCAAAAACAGCAGCAGACCACCGGCCGTGCGCAAGGCCGGAATGGTGATGCCGAACACCTCGAGAATCGCGCTGCCCAAAACGCCGAACAGCAGCAGGATCAACCCGGCAATAATCACGCCGCGCGTGGCAAAGGCAAAGCGCTGCTTGGCCGTATTATGCTTGGTCAGCGCCGCGAAGATAAAGGCGATGTCAGCCACGCCCACAGTGGCAAACAGGGTCGCAAAGGCGACGAAGAATGTCGTTGTGGGCATTGCCGGCCGGTCCCCCGCTTCTCGCCACCAGCATTAGCGGGTTAGAGGGGCGGGGGCCAGTCCTGCGTCAGGCGACCTTGTCGAGCAGATCGGGCGACAGGTGGGCACGGGCGTCCAGCACTTCCATGCCGACAATGCGCCCGTCGGCGTCATAGTCCAGCACGATGCCTTCCGAAACCTCTTCGCTCTCCTCGATGGGTTCGGGCGAAAAGCGGATATAGGCGGCGTTGGCTTCGCGGTCATAGGTGACGGTCGGCTTCATTTGGGCCTCGCGCGGCGATCAAGGAACGCCGAAAGTATACGGATTTCTGCCGAAGTTTCCACAAGCGCCACGCGAAGGTAGCGGCCGCCCCGCTCGGGAATAGCGCGGAAGCGGCGAATGACATCGGGACTGCTCGGGTCAGCTTCCTGCCAATGGGGCCCGAAAACCGTCAACTCCACCCAGGCCGGATCAAGCTGCCGCTCTGCCATGGCATCCAGCGCGTTTGAGTGAATAGTATCGGCCTGGCCATCGCTTACCTCCAAGAATTAGGCCAAGCCATAGTTCGGCAATGGTTGAGCTGAAAAACTACCGCCGCTTCTCGATCGCGTCCCAGATCATCACGGCTATGTCGGGGCCGCCGAAGCGTTTGATTTCGCGGATGCCGGTGGGGGAGGTGACGTTGATTTCGGTAAGGTAGTCGCCGATGACGTCGATGCCCACAAAGATCATTTCTCGCGCCTTTAGAGCGGGGGCAATCGCAGCACAGATTTCCTTCTCGCGCTCGGTGAGCGGAGAAAGTTCGGGGCGGCCGCCGACATGCATATTGGAGCGCGCCTCGCCATCGGCGGGAATGCGGTTGAGACCGGCCACGGGCTCGCCATCGATGATGATGATGCGTTTATCGCCCTTGCGCACATCCGGCAGGTATTTCTGGATCATGAAAGGTTCGCGGTAATTGGCTTCGAACAATTCGAGGAGGCTCGCCAGATTGTGGTCGCCCTCCTGGATGAAGAAGACGCCGGCCCCGCCATTGCCGTAGAGCGGCTTGACGATGATATTGCCATGCTCCTTGCGGAATTCGTGGATCTGGCTGCGGTCGCGCGTCACCAGGGTCGGCGGCATCAGCTCGGGGAAATCGGTGACCAGGATTTTTTCGGGCGCATTGCGCACGGCGGCGGGCGGATTGACCACCAGCGTCTTGGGGTGGATGCGCTCAAGCAGATGCGTGAGCGTGATATAGTTCATGTCAAAGGGCGGGTCCTGGCGCATCAGCACCACGTCCTGGGTGGAGAGATCAATGCGCGCCGCTTCGCCCAGGGTGAAATGCTCGCCCTTGGGCTTGTCGATCACGGTGATCGGGGCGGCCAGCGCCGAAACCACATTGCCGCGCAGCGCCAGGCTGTCGGGCGTATAATGCAGCAATTGGTGCCCGCGCTCCTGCGCCTCCAGCATCATGGCGAAGGTGGAATCCCCGCGTGGATTGATACTGGCGACATGGTCCATCTGGACGGCGACTTTGAGCATGCTGTTGGCCCTTGTTTGATTCTTGAGTTCCAGGCGCGATCCTATCAGGTCGCGTTGAACGCATTCACCAAATGGCGCGGCCATGTGCGGGGTGCAAGGAAAATTACGTCAAAGCGCAGGTCGGTATGGGCCTTGGCCGGATGGCGGCTGAGCCAATATTCGGCGGCCCGCGCGATGCGCGCTTGATTGACTGCCGCCAGGGCCTCGGCATGGGCGCTGGCTTTATTGCGCGTTTTGACCTCGACAAAGACCGTCACGCCGAAGCGCTCGGCGATGAGGTCGATTTCTCCGACCGGAGTTTTGTAGCGGGTCTCCACGATCCGGTAGAGCTTGAGCCGCAGGAAAAACGCGGCCAGCGCCTCGCCGCGATGACCGCCCAGATGAGCTTTGAGGCGCGCCTTACTTTTCGGCTTTAAGGGCGAGGGCGGCATCGTAGACTTCCTTGCGCTTGAGCCCGTATTTTTTTGTCACTTCGTCCACTGCAGCCCGCAGGGGGTGCTTGTCCATTTCGGCCACGAGGTCGGCTTGCCAGTCGGCAGCATCGGGGGCGCTAGCTTCGGCCGCGCCGGCAACGACGATGACGGCTTCGCCCTTGGTTTCGGTATCAGCAAATTCGACAGCGAGAACGGGCAGGGTGCCGCGATGGACGCGCTCGAAGCGTTTGGTCAGCTCCAACGCCACCGCCGCCTGCCGCTCGCCAAAGATTTCGGCCATGGCCGCCAGCGTGTCATCGAGCCGGCGGGGGCTTTCGTAAAACACCAAAGTTTCACGTGAATCCTTAAGCGCGGTCATGGCATTGGCGCGGGCGCCGGCCTTGTTGGGCAAAAAGCCGTGAAAGGCAAAGGCATCGGTGGGCAGGCCCGCCACCACCAGCGCCGAAAGCAGGGCCGAAGCGCCAGGAATGGGAAAAACCGGCAGATTGGCTTCGGCCAAAGCGCGGATCAGCGGAAAGCCGGGATCGGACAGCAGCGGCGTGCCGGCGTCGGAAATCAGCGCTATGGCCTGGCCTGCAGCGACGCGGGCGACGATATCGTCGGCCTTGGCGCGTTCATTATGCTCATGCAGCGCCACGCGGCGGCCCTTGATGCCGTAATGGTCGAGCAGGCGGGCGGACATGCGGGTGTCCTCGCACAGCACGACCGAGGCCGCGGCGAGGGTTTCCAGCGCGCGGATGGTGATATCGCGCAGATTGCCGATCGGCGTCGCCACGACATAAAGGCCTGGGGCGAGAGGCGGGGCGGCGAAGGCGGTGCCGGCGATGAAATAGCCGGAGGAGGGTTCGGTCATGGCTTTGCCTTGTCGCACGTCATTGACGCCGAGTTAACGATATCGGCGCAAGATGTTAACCGATTGCTATCAATTCGAGGGCATGGGGTGGGCATTGTCAAACCATCCACGCGACGAATCCGGCTGGCGCTGCTGAGTGCGGCGCTGCTCGCCGTGTCCTCCTGCACTCCGGGCGAATACCAGATCGGTTCGCGCAGCTTCAGCTTTCCCTTTGGTGACTCGAGCCCGCCACAAGGCCAACCCATTCCGATGCAGCAGGGCAGCATGATGCCCATGCCGGTGGCGACCGGCCCATCCGAGAGCTTCGGGCGCGGGCCGGTCAAAGTGGCCTTGCTGCTGCCGTTGAGCGGGGACCCCGGCACGGCCTCGGTGGGCATGGCGCTGGCCAATGCCAGCAAGCTCGCCATCAGCTTTATCGAGGCCAATCCCAATATTGCCGAGAACATCACCATCACCCTGCGCGATACCGGCACCAGCATCGAGGGCGCGACCAGCGCTGCCAGTGCGGCGGTGACGGATGGCGCCAAGCTGATCCTGGGGCCATTGCGAGCCGATCAGGTGACGGCGGCGGGCGCGGTGGCGCGCTCGGCCGGGCTGCCGCTGATCGGGTTTTCCAACAATCCCGATGCCGCCAGCCCCGGCGTGTACCTCTTGAGCGTCTTGCCGGATGCCGAGATGAAACGCTCCCTGGCCTATGTGCGGACGCAGGGCCGTCGCGGCATTGCCGGGATTTTCCCCAATACCGAATTCGGGCAGGCGCAACAGGCCGCGTTCCGCCAACAGGCGGCCGCGGCGGGCTATCAGCCGCAGGCGGTTTATGGATTTTCTGGCGCCGGGGAAGTGCCGCAGGTCATCAGCCAGGCGCTCCCGCTGATCCAGAGCGGGGTGATCGATACGCTCTTTTTGCCCGATCGGGCCAGTGCACCGGGTTTTGCCGCGGCCTTGCAGCAAGCCGGAGTGACGCCCGGCCGGGTGCTGCTGGTCGGCTCGGCCGATTGGCAGGGCGACATGGCGATATTGCAATCCCCGTCACTGAGCGGGGCGGTCTATCCCAGCGTCGACGATGGCGGGCTCAATGCCATTGCCGGCGAATACCAGGCCCGGTTCGGCACCCAGCCGCATCCGCTATCGACCATCGCCTATACGGCAACGATCCTCGCCAATGTGAACACGCTGTCCATGGCCAACCCGCCCTATAATCCGAGCCTGATGCTGGCCGCATCGGGCTTCAACGGGCGCGACGGGATATTCCGCTTCCTGGGCAATGGCCGCAGCGAATATGGGCTGGTGATCAAAAAGCTCGCGCCGGGCGGCGCGGTGACGATTGACGGCGTAAAACTCTAGGCCGCCAGATCCGCCACTACGGCATCCAGCACGGGCCAGCCCCGGTCCGTCACGCGGATATTGCCATTGGGCAGCGTCTCGACAAACCCATAGCCCTTCAAGTCATCAATCTGCCGCTGGTTGATCTTGCGGCCGGAAATGGCGGTGAAGCGAGACGGGGAAATGCCTTCCTTGAGCCGCAGGCCCATGACGAGGAATTCGTCGCCTTGCTCTTCCCAGGTCAGCACATCGTCCACCACCATGCCGTGGCCGGCCGCATTGACCTTTTTCTGCCAGTCGAAGGGCATTTTTTCAGCCGCAGTGGCGTGGCGCTGATTGTTGATCATCAACCGACCATGGGCGCCCGGACCAATGCCGGCATATTCGCCATAGCGCCAATAGAGCATATTGTGCTGGCTTTCCTGGCCGGGGCGGGCGTGGTTGGAAATCTCGTAGGCGGGCAGGCCGGCGGCAGCGGTCAATTCCTGGGTCAGCTCATAGAAATCGGCCGAGAGATCCTCGTCCGGCATCTTGAGCTTGCCGGCCTTGTGCAGGTCGAAATAGCGCGTGCCCTGCTCGATGGTCAGCTGGTAGAGGCTGATATGGCCGCGCGCCATCCAGAGCGCTTCCTTGAGCTCGTCTTCCCAATCTTCCAGCGTCTGATGGGGACGCGCATAGATCAGATCGAAGCTCGAGCGCTCGAATACCGATTGGGCGATACGCACCGCCGTAATGGCTTCGTCCACCGTGTGGCGGCGGCCCAGTTCAGCCAGCGGCTTGTCGCGCAAAGATTGCACGCCCAGCGAGACGCGGTTGACCCCGGCGGTGCGGAACCCCTTGAAACGGTCGACTTCGACGCTGGTCGGATTGGCTTCGAGCGTGATCTCGGCATGGCGCTCGACGGTCCAATGCTTGGCAATGGCGTCAATGATCTTGCCGGTGGCCCAGGGGCTCATCAGCGAGGGCGTGCCGCCGCCGAAAAACACCGATTGGACGACCCGGCCAGGCGCCAGCTCGGCGGCATGGGCGATTTCGCGCTCATAGGCCGCGACATAGCCTTCCTCGTCAAAGGGGCCGCGATGGACATGGCTGTTGAAGTCGCAATAGGGGCATTTGGACGCGCAGAACGGCCAATGCACATAGACGCCGAACAGGTCATTGCTGGATTGCGGCATTCCCTGCTCCCAATAATGGCTGCCACATGATGCGGTCAGTCCTTGGCAATCTGGTCCTCGACGAATTTCGAAAAGGCACGGGCGCGGTGGCTGAGGCCCTGCTGGCCGGGGGCCCAGCTATGCTTGGCTTCGGCCGCCATCTGCCCAAAGGTGATGTCATAGCCATCGGGCATGAAAACCGGATCATAGCCATGACCGCGCTCGCCGCGCGGCGGCCAGACCAGGGTGCCATCGCAGCGGCCGACGAAAAGTTCATCGCGGCCATCGGGATGGGCGAGGCATAGCGTGGCATTGAAATAGCCGCGGCGCTGGTTGGGCGAAGTGGCATTGGCCGCCTGCAAGGCATCTTCGACGCGCTTCATGGCATGCTCGAAATTGCGCGGCATGCCGGCCCAATCGGCCGTATAGACGCCGGGATCGCCGCCCAGCGCATCGACGCAGAGCCCCGAATCATCGCTCAGCGCCAGCATGCCCGAAGCCTGGGCGGCGGCATGGGCCTTGATGCGCGCATTTTCGGCAAAGGTGGTGCCGGTTTCCTCGGGCTCGGGCAGGTCGAGCTCGGCCGCCGAAATGATTTCGAGGCCAAAGGGCTCGAACAATTCCTGGAATTCGACCAGCTTGCCCTTGTTGTGGGAGGCCAAAACCAGGCGGTCGCCATCGCGCAGGCGGGGTATCGAGGTCATCGTGCTGCCCCCTTGGCCTTGCGTTCGCTGGCGGCACGGGCCGATTGATCGAGCGCGCGGCTCACATCATGCCAGAGGGCGCAATTTTCGCCCGGCGTGGAGCGGATGGGCTCGGGGGCGGGCTGATTGCCGGTGAGTTTTTTGAGAATCCAGCCGATCATGAGGCGAGCGCCGCTTGTTGGAGCAGGGTCAGTTCGCCAATGCCCTGTTCGGCCAGCGCCATGAGCGCATTGAGCTCGTCGCGGCTGAAGGGGACCTGTTCGGCCGTGCCCTGGATTTCGACGAACTTGCCCGAGCCGGTCATGACGAAATTGGCGTCGGTATGGGCTTCGACGTCCTCGAGATAATCGAGATCCAGCACGGGAGCGCCGCGATAGATGCCGCAGGAGACCGCAGCCACCGATTCGCGCAGCGCATTGCCTTTGGTCAGCTTGCGCTCGCCCATCCAGCTCAGCGCATCGGCCAGCGCGATATAGGCGCCGGTGATCGAGGCGGTGCGGGTGCCGCCATCGGCTTCGAGCACATCGCAATCGACGGTAATCTGGTTTTCGCCCAGCAATTGCAGGTCGACCACCGCACGCAGCGAGCGGCCAATGAGGCGCTGGATTTCCTGGGTGCGGCCCGATTGCTTGCCGGCGGTCGCCTCGCGGCGGGTGCGGCTGCCGGTGGCGCGGGGCAGCATGCCATATTCGGCGGTAACCCAGCCCTGGCCCTTGCCGCGTAGCCAGCTGGGAATGCTGGTCTCCACCGATGCCGTTACCAGCACCTTGGTATTGCCGAAGCTGACGAGGCACGAGCCTTCCGCCTTTTGGGCGACGCCGCGCTCGATGGTTACGGCGCGCATCTGGTTGGGCTCACGTCCGGAAGGCCGCATGGGCAAATCACCTGAAGACAAGTCAAAGAAAAGGGCTGTTAACCGCCTCTTAACCCTGATGGGCCTCGCTCACAAGTCGCGGACGCTTGGCGGGAGGCAGCAATGCCCTTAAATGAGAGCTCAGGGTTAAAGGGATAATTTGAATCTTTTCTCATGACAAAGCCCCCGGAAGACTTTCTCAGCGTCCTCAATGCCCGTAGCCAGGACATCTTCAAGAAGATCGTCGAGCGCTATCTCGATACCGGCATGCCGGTGGGTTCGCGCGATCTCAGCCGCATGCTGCAGGTGGGGCTGTCCCCCGCCTCGGTGCGCAATGTCATGGCCGACCTCGAAGATCTGGGGCTGATCGCGGCCCCGCATACCTCAGCCGGCCGCGCCCCGACCCAGGAAGGCCTGCGGTTTTTCGTCGATGCCATGCTCGAAGTGGGCGCGGTGGATGAACGCGAGCGCAGCCAGATTGCCAGCCATATCGAAGGACGGCAGGGCCAGGTCGAGGATTTTCTGACCGAGGCCAGCCAGCTTTTGAGTGGCCTCAGCCAGGGGGCAGGGGTGGTGATCGCCGCCAAGGCCGACATGGTGCTGCGCCATATCGAATTTGTGCGGCTCGACGCCAGCCGCGCCATGGCCGTGCTGGTGGGGCAGGACGGGCAGGTGGAAAACCGCATCATGGACCTGCCGCCGGGCCTTGCCGCCAGCACCTTGACCCAGGCCAGCAATTATCTCGCCCATCACGTGGTCGGCCGTACCATTGCCGAGGCGCGCAAGGTCTTGGCCGAGCAACGCGCCGAACAACGGGCCGAACTCGATGAACTGACGCAAAAACTGGTCGATGCCGGCATAGCCACGCTCAGCCAGCCCTCGGCCTCGAGCCAGCCCACGGTGATCGTGCGCGGCCGGGCCAATTTGATCAATGATGCCATGGCCTCGGACGATCTGGCGCGGATGCGGCAGCTCTTCGACGAGCTCGAAAGCAAGGATGGCTTGCTGGACCTCCTGGGTGACGCCGAAAAGGCGCAGGGCGTGCGCATCTTTATCGGCTCGGAGAACAAGCTGTTCTCGCTCTCCGGCTCCTCGGTGATCCTGAGCCCCTATAAGGACGCCAATGACAAGGTGGTCGGCGTGTTGGGGGTGATCGGCCCGACCCGGCTCAACTATGCCCGCATCGTGCCGGTAGTGGATTACACCGCCAATGTGATTTCCGCGATGATGGCGCGCAAGCGTTAGTGCGGCGTTCCCAAGGCTTGAAAAAGCGCCATGTTTGGCCGATATGGCTGATTAAATCCCGAACTGTTTGCGGAACCCAAATTCATGATGAGCGACGAAAACGCCGCCAATGGCGAAACGCCCGAAGTCGAAACCCCTGAAGCGACCCCTGAGATCGATCCGATCGAAGCGCTGCGCGCCGAGAATGCCGAGCTCAAGGACCGGGTGTTGCGGACCATTGCGGAGATGGAAAACCTGCGCAAGCGCACCGAGCGTGATGTCGCCGACACGCGTTCCTACGCCATTGCCGGCTTCGCCCGCGACATGCTCTCGGCCACCGACGCGCTGAGCCGGGCCTTGCTGGTGCTGCCGCCCGAAGCCCGCGAATCGGGCGATGCGACCACCAAGAGCCTGATCGAAGGCATCGAGATGACCGAGCGCGAAATGCAGCGCCTGCTCGCCAAGCATGGCGTCAAGCCGATCGAGGCCGAAGGCCAGAAATTCGATCCGCACAAGCATCAGGCCATGTTCGAAGTCCCCGATCCCAGCCGCCCGGAAGGCACGGTCGTGCAGGTCGTGCAGGCGGGCTTTGCCATCGGCGACCGCGTGCTGCGCCCCGCCATGGTCGGCGTCGCCAAAGGCGGCCCCAGCCACGCCCCGGCCGACGAAACGGTGGATAAGAGCGTTTGACGGCTTAACGCCACCTCACCAATCTAGGGGCGCCAGCAATGGCGCCCTTGTTGTTTGGGGAGGAGAAGGACGGAGATCCCGTTCCAACACGGCCGGACATGGCGTTCGGAGCGCTCGGCGCTACCCCAGAATATCCTTGCTCAGCACCCGTTCCACGCCGGCCTCTGCCATATCGGCCCAGGCCCGTTCCAGGCTCCCGGCATTGTCGATCGCCCGGGTGGCGTCCTCGATGATTGTCACATCATAGCCCGCGGCGGCGCCATCAATGGCGGTCCAGCCGACGCAGAAATCGGTGGCGAGGCCGACCATATAGAGCCGGTCCACATCGCGCTCGTTCAGATAACCGGCCAGGCCCGTCAGCGTTTCGCGGTCGGCTTCCTGGAAGCCGGAATAGCTGTCGATCCGGGGATTATAGCCCTTGCGGATGATCAGCTGCGCCTGGGGGATGTCGAGATCGGCCGAAATCTGCGCGCCGTGGCTCATCCAGACGCAATGGTCGGGCCAGAGCACCTGGGTCCCATAGGGCAGCTCGATGGTCTCGAACGGAGCTTTGCCGGGATGATTGCTGGCAAAGGAAATGTGATTGGCCGGGTGCCAGTCCTGGGTCAGCACGACATTGGTGAATTTTCTGGCCAGCGTATTGATCAACGGCACGATCTCGTCGCCGCCGGTCACCGCCAGATTGCCGCCGGGCAGGAAGTCATATTGCATGTCGACGACGATCAGCACGTCCTGGGGGGTGATGGCGATCGGCATGGCAGCAACTCCTCAAATGAACCGCGATGAGACTGCCTTGCCCGGGGCTGTCCGGGCAAGGGGGGCCACGTTCACCAGCGCCATGGAATTGCGCTTGGCGGCGGCACGTCCGCGTGCCATCTATCTCGCCCGGCCGCAGCAGACGGCCGGTTTGGGGACAATCCATGCATAATCTTCTCAAGGGCGGTCTTGCCGCCCTGGCCCTTGTGGGCGGCGCAGCGCCGGCCCTGGCGCAGAATGTCGAATTCACGCTGATCAATGCCAGCTCGCAATCGCTGCATTATTTCTACACCACGCCCAGCGCCGAAAATAACTGGGGCGAGGACCTGTTGGGCCCCGATGGTACGCTGGAAGCGGGCATGCAGGGCACGGTAAGCATTGGCGACGGCTCGGACCAGTGCCTCTATGATTTCCGCTTCGAGACCGGCGAAGGCGCTACGCTCGAGGTGAACGAAGTCGATATCTGCACGCTGGACGAATATACGCTGACCGACTAATTGGCTGGCCCGATCATGGCAGCGCGGCGGGAACGGCGCCGCGCACCTGTCGGGCCGCGTACAACAATGAATCAAACCCAAGGCAAATCCGGGCTCTGCGCGCTTGAAGCGCCATGCTCACCCCCCTATATACGCCCAAGGCCCAGCAATGGGCACATTCCAGTTGCAAGGAACCCGGCCTGCGCGGCCACGGGGCTGCTTCGCAAGGAGGGCTCCTCAATGGGTTTGCTGAAAGAGAGGCTAGAGTAATGGCTAAAGTTATCGGTATCGATCTGGGCACCACCAATAGCTGCGTTGCAGTGATGGACGGCGCCAATCCCAAGGTCATCGAAAACGCGGAAGGGGCCCGCACCACCCCCTCGATGGTCGCCTTCAGTAAGGATGGCGAACGTCTTGTCGGCCAGCCGGCCAAGCGCCAGGCGGTCACCAATCCCGAAGGCACGCTGTTTGCCGTCAAGCGCCTGATCGGGCGCCGCTTTGACGATGGCGTCGTTGCCAAGGACAAGAATCTGGTCCCCTTCAAGATCGTGAAGGCGGACAATGGCGATGCGTGGGTGGAAGCCTCGGGCGAAAAGTATTCGCCCTCGCAGGTTTCGGCCATGATCCTGCAGAAGATGAAGGAAACCGCCGAATCCTATCTGGGTGAAAATGTTACCCAGGCTGTGATCACGGTTCCCGCCTACTTCAACGACAGCCAGCGCCAGGCCACCAAGGATGCCGGCCGCATTGCCGGGCTTGAAGTGCTGCGCATCATCAACGAACCCACGGCTGCCGCGCTCGCCTATGGCCTCGACAAGAAGGCCGCCGGTACGATCGCCGTCTATGACCTTGGCGGCGGCACGTTCGACGTGTCGGTGCTGGAAATCGGCGATGGCGTGTTCGAAGTGAAGTCGACCAATGGCGACACGTTCCTGGGCGGCGAAGACTTCGACATGCGTCTGGTCGATTACTTTGCCGACGAGTTCAAGAAAGAGCAGGGCATCGACCTGCGCAATGACAAGCTCGCTCTGCAGCGCCTCAAGGAAGCTGCCGAAAAGGCCAAGATCGAGCTGTCGGCTTCGACCCAGACCGAAATCAACCTGCCCTTCATCACGGCAGACGCGTCGGGCCCCAAGCATCTGACGCTCAAGCTGAGCCGTTCCAAGTTCGAATCGCTGGTCGATGACCTGATCCAGAAGACCGTCGAGCCCTGCAAGCAGGCGCTCAAGGATGCCGGCCTGACCGCAGCCCAGATCGACGAAGTCGTGCTGGTCGGTGGCATGAGCCGCATGCCCAAGGTGCAGGAAGTGGTCAAGCAGTTGTTCGGCAAGGAACCCCACAAGGGTGTCAACCCGGACGAAGTCGTGGCGCTCGGCGCGGCCATCCAGGCCGGCGTGCTGCAGGGCGACGTCAAGGACGTGCTGCTGCTCGACGTGACGCCATTGTCGCTCGGCATCGAAACGCTGGGTGGCGTCTTCACCCGCCTGATCGATCGCAACACGACCATTCCGACCAAGAAGAGCCAGACCTTCTCGACCGCCGAGGACAGCCAGTCGGCCGTGACCATCCGCGTGTTCCAGGGTGAACGCGAAATGGCCGCCAACAACAAGCTGCTCGGCAATTTCGACCTGACCGGCATTCCGCCCGCACCGCGTGGCGTGCCGCAGATCGAAGTGACCTTCGACATCGATGCCAACGGCATCGTGCAGGTTTCAGCCAAGGACAAGGGCACCGGCAAGGAGCAGCAGATCCGCATCCAGGCTTCGGGTGGCCTCAGCGACGCCGACATCGAAAAGATGGTCAAGGAAGCCGAGCAGAATGCCGAGGCCGACAAGGCCAAGCGCGAAGCTGTGGAAGCCAAGAACCAGGGCGAAAGCCTGATCCACTCGACCGAAAAGTCGCTCAAGGAATATGGCGACAAGGTTTCGGCCGAGGACAAGACCGCCATCGAAACCGCGATCACCGACCTCAAGGGCGTGATCGACGGCGAGGACGGCGAAGCGATCAAGGAAAAGACCGCGGCTTTGGCCGAGGCCTCGATGAAGCTGGGCGAAGCCATGTACAAGGCCAGCCAGGCAGAAGCCGAAGCCAAGGCCAATGGCACCGCCGATGAGGACGAAGACGATGTCGTCGACGCCGACTTCGAAGAGGTCAAGGACGACGACGACAAGAAATCGGCTTAAGTCCGGTTTGAATGAATCGAGGGGGCCCGGCGCAAGCCGGGCCCTTTTGTTTTGCCCCGATGAACTGGTGCTGGCCGGTGGCTGTGGTGCGATTCCGTTTCACGTGAATCACCCGCCGCAAAAACAGCACGATTGGGCCTAAATCCCGGCCGAATAGGGGGATCAAACAGAGCCAGTTTAGAAACGAGGTGGCTCGATGAGCGATTCCAGCGCGAATATTCCTGAGCCGGCCCACCAGGCCGACACGATCGGGCGCATTGCCGAATTGATCGGTGGCGATCCGATGAGCCGGCTCGATACCGATATGAAGCATGTGCTCGACGCCCTGGCCGAACTCGGCGCGCGACCGCTGGAACAGGCAACGCCCGCCTCGGCAAGGCGCCAGCCCAAGGCTGCCGATGCCATAGCCGGCATTCTGGCCTTGCAGACCCGCGAAGCCGCCGATGATGGCGTGACTGCCGAGGATATTGCCGTCGAGACCGGCGAGGACACGAGCCTGCCTGCGCGCCTCTATCGCCCCTTGGGCCTACTCAGCCGGCTCAATCCGATGATCCTCTATTTCCACGGCGGTGGCTTTGTCACCGGCGACCTCGATACGCACGATGCCTCGGCCCGTGCCCTGGCGCGGCGCACCGGCGCCATTGTGGTCTCGGTGGCCTATCGCCTCGCGCCCGAGCACAAATTTCCCGCCGCCCATGACGATGCCTGGGCGTCCTGGCGCTGGCTGATTGCCAAGGCGCGCGAGCTGGGCGGGGACCCACGCCGGCTGGCGATTGCCGGCGAGGATGCCGGTGCCAACCTTGCAGCCAATGTGGCATTGCGCGCCCGCAAGGAGCGCGTCACCCAGCCGCTGCACCAATTGCTGATCCATCCCATCGCCGGCAGCGATCTGACCACCGCCTCCTATGGCGCCACGCTCCGGGTCCGCCCGATCGGGCTGGCTGCCATGCGCTGGCGCTTCCGGCACCTGTTCGAGGATGCCGAATCCATCAAGGACCAGCGCATTGATCTGGTCGCCCGCGACGATTGGCGCGGCGTGGCCCCGGCCACGATCGTGCTGGCCGAGATCGATCCGCTGCGCTCGGAAGGCGAGGCTTTGGCCGAAGCTCTGGAAGCCGCCCATGTGCCGGTCAATTGCTGGGTTTATGACGGGGTAACGCAGGGCTTTTTCGGGCTGGGCGTGCTGGTCACCAAGGCGCTGTTCGCCCAGGGCGACGCCGCCGATGCGCTGAGCAAGGCCTTCATGTCCGACCGGCGCGGGTGATCGCCTGAACATCCGCCGAATCAGCAATGTTGAACCGCCCGCCGTCGCTTGCTAAGAGCGGCGGCGATGGTTTTGCCCGTTAACCGACCCCAGCCCCTTGCGGGGAGCGGGGTCGATTGCCATCTAGGGCGAGACGTGGGGCTGGTTTGATCAGGGGCGTATGCGCCCCCAAAATGCATTCGGAGTTGTTTCTTGGCCAAACGGGATTTCTATGAGGTGCTTGGCGTGGCCAAGGGCGCCGACGATGCAGCGCTGAAAAGTGCCTATCGCAAGCTCGCCATGCAGCATCACCCCGATCGCAATCCCGGCAATGCCGACGCCGAGGCCAAGTTCAAGGAAATCAACGAGGCCTACGACACGCTCAAGGACGGCCAGAAGCGCGCCGCCTATGACCGGTTCGGCCATGCCGCCTTCGAAAATGGCGGCGGGCGTGGTCCCGGCCCCGGTTTCGGCAGCGATTTCAATTCCTCCATGTCCGATATTTTCGAGGACATCTTTGGCGACTTCATGGGCGGAGGCCGCCGCGGCGGGGGCGGGGGTGGCGCCGCCAAGCTGCGCGGCGCCGACCTGCGCTATAATCTTGAAATCAGCCTCGAAGAAAGCTTTGCCGGCCGCACCGTCGAAATCGACGTGCCCACTTTGGTGGGCTGCACCACCTGCGATGGTTCGGGCGCCAAGCCGGGCACCGGCACCCATACCTGCCGCCAGTGCAATGGCCATGGCAAGGTGCGCGCGGCCCAGGGCTTTTTCACCATTGAACGTACCTGCCCGGTCTGCCAGGGCCGCGGCCAGATGATGGACCAGCCCTGCACCGATTGCGGTGGCCAGGGCCGGCGCCAGGAAAATCGCAAGCTCTCGGTCGATATCCCAAAGGGCATCGAGGACGGCACCCGCATCCGCCTCGCCAATGAGGGCGAAGCGGGCTTGCGCGGTGGCCCGCCGGGCGATCTCTACATCTTCATCTCGATCCGCCCGCATGAGCTGTTCCAGCGCGACGGGGCCGATCTTTACGCCCGCGTCCCCATCGCCATGACCACTGCCGCCCTGGGCGGGGAATTCGAAGTGCCCACGCTCGACGCCACCCGCGCCAAGGTCAAGGTCGCCGCCGGCACCCAGCCCGGCCAGCGCGTCCGCCTCAAGGGCAAGGGCATGCCGGTGCTGCGCAGTAAGGATGTCGGCGATCTCTATGTGCAGCTCGATATCGAAACGCCGCAGGCCCTGAGCCGCAAACAGCGCGAACTGCTCGAAGAATTCGCCCGGCTCGAGACCGAAGAGAACAGCCCGACCTCGGGTGGGTTCTTCGACAAGCTCAAGAAGATGTTCGAGGCTTAGGGGGGCACGCCGAGCACTCCCCTAACGCGTGTCACCCCGGCGCAGGCCGGGGCACGAAGGCCGGGAGCCACGGTCCACCCTTCTCCCCTTGTGGGAGAAGGTGCCCGAAGGGCGGATGAGGGGTCTCTTTCTTCTGAACTTCTGGCATAGGCGAGCGCAGTACCCCTCACCCTGACCTTCCGCTGAACGCGTCAGGTCGGTCCCTCTCCCACAAGGGGAGAGGGGAAGAAGGTGCGGCGCGAGCCCTCACCCCTGCACATAGTTCGGGTCCATCCACACCACCTCCCAGATATGGCCATCCAGATCGGCAAAAGCCTTGCTGACCATGAAGCCGTAATCATCGCCGGGACGCACTTCGGTGCCGCCGGCCGCTATCGCCTTGTCGAACAGCTCGCCCACCGCCTCCCGGCCGTCGCGGGAAATGGCGATCAGCACTTCGCTTGAGATCTTGGCGTCGGCGATCACCTTGGGCGTGAACTGCTTGAACTTTTCATGGGTCAGCAGCATGGAGAAAATGTTTTCCTCGATCACCATGGCCGCCGCCGTCTCATCGGTGAATTGCGGATTGAAGCTGAACCCCAGCTTGCCGAAAAACGCCTTGGACGCCTCCAGATCGGCGACGGGCAGGTTGATGAAGATATTGGTGGCCACGATGTCTCTCCCTATTAGTAAAGCATTTGCTTAAGTTAAGCGCGATGCCGCTAGGGAGTCAAGTCCGGCTCTTGCCGAAGCGAGGGCGCGCAGGCAGACTTGCCGAACCGCAGCAGGAACTCCCCCAACCATGCCGACCGCCCTTACCCTTTCCGGCTCCATCCGCACCGGATCGTATAATCGCCTGTTGCAGGCTCATATCGGCCGCAAGCTCGAAGAGGCCGGTGTCAACGTCACGGCGCTCAATCTCGCTGATTTCGACATGCCAATCTTCAATGAGGATCTGGAGCCCGACAATGTGCCCGAAGCCGCGGTGCGCCTGGCCGAGCTGTGGCGCAGCCATGACATTATCTTCATCGCCAGCCCCGAATATAATGGCGGGGCCTCCCCACTGATCATCAACACGCTGGCCTGGGTCAGCCGCCAGCGCCCCAGCCCGTTCCAGCACGCCATATTCGGCATTGGCGGGGTCAGCTCGGGCAAATATGGCACCATCTGGGGCCTCAGCCATTTGCGCGAATCGCTGACCAAGGTGGGCGCCCTGGTGGTGCCGACCCTCCTGGGCATCGGGCCGGCCAGCGAAGCCTTTGACGAGGCCGGCGCGCCCAGCGAGCCCGCCATCATCCGCAAGGTCGACAGCATGGTTAGGGAACTGACCCATTTTTCGCGGGGCTGAACCATGCTGGCGCTCTACGTGACCCATCCGCAGGTCAGAATGGACCCCAATGTGCCGGTGCCGCTCTGGGGCCTGTCGGAGGAGGGCAGGCGCCGCGCCGAGGCTTTTGCCGCCCGTGGTGTGATCCCGTCCGGCGCGCCGATCTTTTCCAGCAGCGAGCGCAAGGCCGTGGAGCTGGCCGAGATCATCGCCGCTGTCACCGGCAGCGTCATCGTCTGTGAACACGCCATGGGCGAGAATGATCGCAGCGCCACCGGCTTCCTGCCACCCGAGCTGTTCGAGGCCACCGCCGACCGCTTCTTTGGTGAGCCAGACACCAGCGTGGATGGCTGGGAGCGGGCGATCGACGCCCAGGCTCGTATCGTGGACGCCGTCGACACGGCATTGGCCGGCGTATCGGGGGATGGGCCAGTGGTGTTTTGCGGCCATGGCGCGGTGGGCACATTGCTCAAATGCCATGTTGCTGGCCGCGCCATCAGCCGCGCCGAAGATCAGGGCCACGCGGGCCCGGGCGGCGGCAATGGCTTTGTGTTCGACCTTGCCGGCAGCCAATTGCACAGCGAATGGACCCGTATCGAGGATATCGCCCAAGGCTGGCATCAGCGCTGAGGCTTGCGGCGCAGCCGGATTTGCGTTAACGCCACAGCAATAGCGACATCGGAGGGAAACACCATGACTGGCCAGTTAATCGTGGGCCTCGACGTTTCGTCACGCGCGCGCGCCGAGGAAATCGTCTCCCTGCTGGGCGATAGCGTGGATTTCTACAAGATCGGCTATCAGTGCTTTTATGGCGCCGACGGCTACGCGCTGGGCCGCGACCTGCTCAAGGCCGGCAAGAAAGTCTTTTTCGACCTCAAGCTGCTCGATATCGACAACACGGTCGAAAAAGGCGTCGCCGCCATTGCCGAAACCGGCGCGACCATGCTGACCGTGCACGCCTACCCCAAGACCATGCAGGCTGCTGCCAAGGCCGCCAAGGGTTCGGATCTCTGCGTGCTCGGCGTCACCGTGCTGACCTCGATGGACGATGCCGATGTGAAAGATGCCGGCTATGCCCGCGATGCGGCAGGGCTGGTGGCCCTGCGGGCGCAGCAGGCGCGCGATGCGGGCATTGGTGGAGTGGTGACCTCCCCGCACGAGGCCGAAATGGTGCGCACTATTCTGGGGCACAAGATGTTCATCGTCACCCCCGGCATTCGCCCGGCCGGCACGGCCCTGGGCGATCAAAAGCGGGTCATGGCGCCGGGCGAGGCTTTGGCCCTGGGCGCGACGCATCTGGTAGTCGGCCGTCCGATCATCGCGGCGCCCGATCCCAAGGCTGCAGCCTTGGGTATTCTCAATGAAATGAACAGCGGCACGCGGCTGGCATGAAGGGCTATTCGGCCTGTATCGACATGCTCTTCGTGCCGGAAACGGCCGATGTGGCGCAGCGCATTCACCTGGCCAAGGTCTCAGGCATGGATGCCGTGGAATTCTGGCTGTGGTCCAACAAGGACCTCAACGCCATTGAAGACGCGCTGGGCCAGACCGGGCTGGCATTGGCGGGGATCGTCGCCGAGCCCTTTGCCGAACTGACCCGCACCGGTGACCACAACCGCTTCCTCGAGGGGCTGGCGCAAAGCCTTGCCGTCGCCCAGCGCTTGGGCACCAAGGTGATGATCGCCCAGGCCGGCCCGCTCCTAGAGGGCATATCCCGCGAGAGCCAGCATGATGCGTTGGTGGAAGCCATGGCGCGCTCGGCCGATGTGTTCAAGGGCTCTGGCGTGCAGCTGGCGCTTGAGCCCCTCAACACCCTGGTCGACCACGCCGGCTATTACCTGCATTCGACCGCTGAAGGGCTCGACATCGTCGAGGCGGTCAATCGTCCCGAAATCGCCCTGCTCTACGATCTCTACCATTCCATGGTGATGGGCGAAGTCCCCCAGGACGTGCTGGCCGGCCGGGTCGAGCGCATCGCCCATATCCACGTCGCCGACCACCCCGGCCGCAACCAGCCGGGCACGGGTGGGCTGCCGCTGAAGCAGAGTCTCGATTGGCTCGCCGCCAATGGCTATGCCGGCTATATCGGCCTGGAATTCAAGCCGACCGGCGAGACGGCGGCAGCGCTGGATGAAACGCGGGCAGAACTGGGGCGCTAACTACCCCGCCAGTCCGTGCGCTTCGGCCAGTCCCGTCAACTCTACCAGCGGCCGTGCGCCGATATGGCTGATCACTTCCGATGCCGCGAGGCACCCGGTCTTGAGCGCTGATTCCATGGTCTGCCCGCGCGCCATGCCGAGCAGGAACCCCGAGGCAAACAGATCGCCCGCGCCGGTGGCGTCCACCACCTTGTCGACGGGGAAGGCCGGCACCGAAGTGATCTCGCCATTGTAGATCGCCATGGCTCCGTCGGCGCCCATGGTGATGGCGGCCAGCTCGGCATCCTTGGCGATTTCGCGCACCGCTTCGCCCAGATCATCGGTCTGGTACAGCGATTTGAGCTCATGCACATTGGCAAAGACGTAGTCGATGGTCTTGGAGCGGATCAGGTCCAGGAATTCGGCGCGGTAGCGGTCGACACAGAACGGGTCGCTCAGCGTAAAGGCCGCGGCGCGCTCATTCTTGTGCGCGTAGTGGGCCGCCAGCACGAAGGCCTTCTTGGCTTCCACCGGGTCCCACAAAAAGCCTTCCATATAGGTGATGGCGGCGGCGCCGATCTCGTCGGGGCGGATATCGGCCTCGGTCAATTGGTGGCAAGCGCCGAGATACGTGTTCATGGTGCGCTCGCCATCTTCGCTGAGGAAGATCATCGAGCGGGCCGTCAGCGCGCCATTCTTGAGGCGGCTGGTGCTGTAATGCACGCCGATGGCGTCCAGATCGCTTTCAAACACATCGCCCAGCGGATCATCGGCCACCTTGCCGACAAAGGCGGCGCGGCCACCCAGCGAGGCGACGCCGGCGGCGGTATTGGCGGCCGATCCGCCCGAAATCTGCTGCCGCGTCAGCGGCATCTTGCCATAGAGGTCCTCGGCCCGATCGGTATCGATCAGGTGCATGATGCCCTCGCTCATGCCTTCGCGTTCGATAAATCCCGCCTCGACCGGCGCGATGATGTCGACAATCGCATTGCCGATGGTGAGGACGTCAAAACGGGAATGGGACATGAAGGGGGTCCGCCGGTGAGGAAATTTTCCGACGCCCGGTTTAGACGGGCAGCGGCGTTGGGGCAAGTGTTAGAGGTGTTCGACGATCTCGGCGATCAGGGCTTCAGTGTCTTCCCCGGCGCGAATGGCGATCTGGCCATCCAGCAGCAGCACCGCCAGCCCATGCACCCGCGCCCAGGCGGCGAGCGCCGTGATGCGGCCGGTTTTGGTGTCGCCGCCGCTGATATGGCGCAGCGTGTCGAAGGCCGCGTCGGCGGCCATGCGCAGGCCGGGGCGGCCATCCTTTTTGAGCTGGGGCGAGAACATCAGCCGGAACAGATTGGCATTGTCGAGCGCGAACAGCACATAGGTCTTGCCCATGGCCGCCATCAGATCGGGCGGATTGGTCGGGGGTATGGCCTCCATCGCCGCGGTGAAACGCTGGAAGCCGGTGACAGCCAGGGCCTCGAGCAAAGCCGCCCGGCTGTCGAAATGCCGATAAGGCGCCGCCGCCGAGACGCCCACCGCGCGGGCCAGGTCGCGCAGGCCCAGCCCCGCCTCGCCATCGCGCTCGAGAATGGTGAGTGCGGCTTCGAGCAGAGCCTGGCGCAGATTGCCGTGATGATAGGGCGCGTTTGATGATGTTGACATTGATCACATGAGGGAGCAGATATGTAAACATTGATAACATAGAGCATCGAGGGCTCGCAAATGGATATCGGACTGATCCTGGCCATAGCGCACCATTTGGCCGTGTTCACCCTCGTCGGCATCATCGCCGCCGAATTCGCCCTGCTACGACCAGGCATTGCCGGCACCCGCCTCAGCCAGCTGGCGCGGATTGACGGCGCCTATGGTGGGGTGGCCACGTTGGTGATCATTGTCGGCTTCACCCGCGTCTTCTTCGGCGGCGTGGAGGCGAGCTATTACCTGACCAATTTCGCCTTCTGGGCCAAGATGGCGGCCTTTGTCGTCGTGGGCCTGCTCTCGATTCAGCCGACCCTGTCGCTGCTGCGCTGGCGCAAACGTCTGGCCAGCGAGCCAGACTTTGCTCCGCCCGCCGGCGAAATCGCCGCAAGCCGCAAGTTCCTGCATGGCGAAGTGGCCATACTGGTGCTGATCCCGATTTTCGCCGCCGCCATGGCGCGGGGCTATGGCGTGGCCTAGTTGCCCCGCGGCAGCGGCGTCTTCGGCTCGAACCGGCACCATTCGGCGATAGCGCAGCGCCAGCATTCGGGCTTGCGCGCCTTGCAGACGTAGCGCCCGTGCAGGATCAGCCAATGGTGCGCATGCAACAGATATTGCGGCGGGATCACCTTGAGCAGCGCCTGTTCCACCGCCAGCGGCGTCGCGCCCGGCGCCAGTCCCGTGCGGTTGCCGACACGGAACAGATGGGTGTCCACCGCAATGGTAGGCTGCTTGAACCAGATATTGAGCACCACATTGGCCGTCTTGCGGCCCACCCCGGGCAGGGCCTCCAGCGCCTCGCGATCCTCCGGTACTTCGCCATTGTGCCGCTCCAGCAGCAATTGGCTCAGCGCAAAGACATTCTTGGCCTTGGTGCGGAACAGGCCGATGGTCTTGATCTCAGCTTCGATTTGCTCCTGGCCCAAAGCCACCATGGCCGTCGGGGAGGGCGCCAGCTCGAACAGGCGCTTGGTCGCCTTGTTGACGCCGGCGTCCGTCGCCTGCGCCGACAGCACTACCGCCACCAGCAGGGTAAAAGCGTTGATGTAATCGAGCTCGCCCTTGGGCTCTGGCTCGATCTCGTGGAACCGGGCGAAGATGGCTTCGACATCGGCTTTGGGCAGGCTCTTCACTTTTTTCGCCACAGCCATTCTCTCGACACTGATTCTGCGCCTATAGTCTTTCCCAGAGACAGCCATGCCGATGCAAGCCACAACCACTTCGCCGTTGTTTGCCGCCGAGCTGACCCCCCATCGTACGCTGGGACGGGGGGGAATGCAGCTTGTCGTCGCCCTGGTGATTCTGCTGATCCTGTCGCCGCTGCTGCTGGCCCTGTCGGCCGGCGTCGGACCGCTGCTCGGCTTTATCGTGCTCGACATGATCGCCATTGGCGCGACGCTGCTGCTCTCCTCACGTCAGGGCAAGAAGCGCGAGATCGTGCGGCTGTGGTCCGATCAGCTCGAAGTGGTGAGCGTCGATGCCAAGGGCGATCGCGTGCTGCGCCGGTTCAATCCCAATGCCGTGCGGCTGGTGCTCGATCGCGACGTCAATGAAAAGACCCTGGCGCTGCGCCTGCGCGCCAATCGGGACGAAATGGAAATCGGCGCCTTTCTCAACAGTGATGACAAGGCCAGTTTCGCCAAGGCGTTCGGCACGGCCCTGCGCAAGGCGCGGGCGTGAGGCGTCAAAATCGGGTCGCTTTGGCTGATCCAAATGCCTAGATCAAGCCATGACAAAAAACCGATCATGGGTGTCCCGATGAACCAGATCATGCCCCTTACGCCCGATAGTGATTACGAAACCATCCAGGCCGCCATCCGCTATCTGAGCGAGAATGGTCCGGACGTTGCCGACCTGCCGCGCTTTGCCCGCACGCTGGGGCTGACCGAGCGACAGTTGACCGACCTGTTCCGCCGCTGGTGCGGCCTCTCGCCCAAGAGCTTTGCCCAGGCCGTGGCGCTCGATCATGCCAAGAGCCTGCTGCGCGCCAGGGAAAGCGTGCTCGACACCACCTATGAAGTGGGTCTCAGCTCGACCTCGCGGCTGCACGATCTGTTCGTCGCCTATGAAGCCATGCCGCCGGGGATTTTCCGCGCTGGTGGGGCAGGGCTGGACATGGTCTGGGGCGTCGGCCCATCGCCCTTTGGCCTCGCCGTAGTGACCGCCACCGAATATGGCATGTCGGGCCTGGGCTTTGCCGATGCCGATACCAGCATCGAGCAGGCCTTCGAAGATCTGGCCAATCGCTGGCCCAATGCCCGCTTTACCCGCAATGACGCCAAGGTCGCGCCGATGATCGCCCAGGCCTTCGATCCGGCCCGCTGGTCAGCCGACCGCCCGGTGCGGGTCGTGTTGATCGGGACCGATTTCGAGGTCAAGGTCTGGGAGACGCTGCTGAAGATTCCGGTGGGCCAGGCGACGACCTATTCGGCAGTGGCCAACCATATCGGCCGCCCCACCGCATCGCGGGCAGTGGGCGCGGCGGTGGGCAAGAACCCGATCAGCTTTGTCGTGCCCTGCCATCGCGTGGTGGGCACATCAGGCGCACTGACCGGCTATCACTGGGGCGTGCCGCGCAAACGGGCGATCCTGGGCTGGGAGGCCGGCGTAATTTCTGCCGCGCATTAAGTTTCACGTGAATCCTTGGGGCACATAGCCCCCCAACCACGGTGTCATTCCGGCGCAAGCCGGAATCCATGCTGAAGGTTCCCAGTTAGGCACCGTGCCTCCAAACCCACCGCATCTCCCTTGGGCCTGACCCGAGGGAGAACCGGGGTTGGGTTGGGGTGGACCAGGGCCCCCCTTAAACCTCGATCCGCGCTTCGAGCTGGCCTTCAGTCCCGATATTATAAACCGTCGGCTGCCCGGTCGCGATTTCGCGCTTCAGGATCTGTTCGGGCGTCAGCCCCTCGATCGCCATCACCAGCGCCCGCAGCGAATTGCCATGGGCGGCAATCAGGATGGTCTTGCCGGCTTTCAGCAGCGGTAGGATTTCAGCCTCGTAATAGGGCAGGGTGCGCGCGGCCGTATCCTTGAGGCTCTCGCCACCCGGCGGGGGCACGTCGAACGAGCGGCGCCAGATCAGCACCTGTTCCTCGCCCCATTTCTCGCGCGCATCATCCTTGTTGAGCCCCGACAGGTCGCCATAATCGCGTTCGTTCAGCGCAATATTACGGGTGATGGTGACGTTGAGAATGTCCATCTCTTCCAGCATCAGGTCGAGCGTGTGCTGAGCGCGGCGCAGGGCGGAGGTGTAATAGAGATCGGGCACGATCCCCTTGGCCTTGAGCGCCTTGCCGGTGGCGCGGGCTTCGCCAATGCCCTTTTCGGTCAGGTCCGGATTGCGCCAGCCGGTAAACAGGTTCTTGAGGTTCCACTCGCTTTCGCCGTGGCGCACGAGGATCAGGGTGCCGGTCATTTAGGAATTGTCCTTGTTCAGTCGGTAAGGCCGAGCACGTCGACCATGGAATAAAGGCCCGGCTTCTGCCCATAGGCCCAGAGCACGGCGCGGGCGGCGCCATTGGCATAGATGGTGCGGTCTTCGGCCTTGTGATTGAGCTCGATCCGCTCGGAGGGCCCAGCCAGGATCACCATATGATCGCCGATCACCGTGCCGCCGCGCAGAGCGGTGAAACCAATGGTGCCGGGCTCGCGTGCGCCGGTATGGCCATCGCGGCCACTGACCTTCTTGTCCTTGAGCAACACGTTGCGGCCTGCTGCCGCCGCCTCGCCCAGCATGAGTGCAGTGCCCGAAGGCGCATCGACCTTTTTGGCATGGTGCATTTCAAAGATTTCGACGTCGTAATCGGCGAGTGCGGCAGCGGCCTGGCGCACCAGATTGGCCAGCACCACCATGCCCATGGAGAAATTGCCCGACTTGACGATGCGCGCACCGGCAGCACCAGCGGCGGCAATCGCCGCGTCGTCGGCTTCCGAACAGCCGGTCGTGCCGATGATATGAACGAGGCCGCGCGCCGCCGCCTTTTGCGCCAGGGCAACGCTGGCGCCGGGCGCCGTGAAATCGATGATCGCATCGGCGCCATCGAGAACGGCGTCAATATCGTCGGTGATGGCGACACCCAGCGCGTCCCCACCCACGAACGAGCCGGCATCCTTGCCGATGACAGCAGAGCCCGGGCGGCCGATGGCCGCATGCAGCAGCAGATCGGGGTGATTGGCGATGGCTTTGATATTGGCCACGCCCATGCGCCCGCCAGCACCCGCCACGATCACCTTCAGCTGCGTCATCGTCCATCTCCAAACAGTCACGTCGGCTATAGCAGCGGCGGATGCAAACGCCAACACCGCTACCGGAACACAATGAGCGTGTTAGTGTTGGCAAAACGCAGACCAAATCAGGACGCGACATGACCATCACCAACGCCCTGGCCGGCATTGCCGTGGAAGACATTGGCGAGGCGATCGACTTTTACGAGCGCCTGTTCGGCCGCATGCCGGACGCCAGACCGATCAATGATGTGGCCGAATGGAAGACGCCCGGCGGCGGCTGGATCCAGGTGTTCACCGACGCCGACCGCGCCGGCGCCTCGGCCCTGACCCTGGTGGTCGATGACATTGCCGAGGAATTGGGCCGGCTGAGCTTGCACGGCATCGTGCCGGTCGCCAAGGCCATCGGCGACTTCTTCAAGACCGCCAAGTTCCGCGATCCCGATGGCAACCAGATCGTGCTAAGCCAACCCCAGCACGGGACCTATTGAGGGGACAACTGACGCCTGGGCCGTACCCCGGTCTCACCCCACCGTCATCACCCGGCTCGTCCGGGTGATCCATCTATGAGCCCGCACCAGCCCTGAAATGGATTGCCCGGACGAGCCGGGCAATGACGATCGCTGAAATATGCGGGTCGCGGCCCTCAAACCCGGCGCAACTGCACATCCTCGATCAAATGATCCCGACCCTTCTTGAGCACGAGATCAGCCCGTCCGCGGGTCGGCAGCACGTTCTCAAGCAGGTTGGGCAGGTTGATGGTCCGCCAGATCATGCGGCCGAAGCTTTCTGCCTCGGCCTCGCTCATTTCGGCGATGCGGCGGAAATAGGAGGTCGGGTCCTTGAACGCGGTCTCGCGCAGGCGGAAGAACCGTTCGAGATACCAGCCCTCGAGATCATCGGTATCGGCGTCGATATAGACCGAGAAATCCAGATAATCGGAGGCAAAGACGATGGGCTTGCCGTTCCTGGGGAGCTCGCCGGGCTGCAAAATATTCAGCCCTTCGACGATCAGGATATCGGGCCGGTCGACCACGACTTCCCCGCCCGGCACCACGTCATAGACCAGGTGCGAATAGACCGGCACCTTAACATTGCCCTTGCCCGATTTGATATCGGACAGGAAGGCCACGAACCGCCCGCGATCATAGCTTTCGGGAAAGCCCTTGCGCTCCATGATGCCGCGTTCGGTCAGCACCGCGTTGGGATACAAAAACCCGTCCGTGGTGACGAGATCGACCTTGGGGCTCGAGGGCCAGCGCTGCAGCAGCGCCTGCAGGATACGCGCCGTGGTGGATTTGCCCACCGCCACCGACCCGGCCACGCCGATGATGAAGGGCACTTTGTGATCAGGGGTTTCGAGGAACCGCGCCGACACATTATGCAGGCCCTGAATGGCCTCGACATAGAAGGAGAGCAGGCGCGTCAGCGGCAGATAGACTTCCTCGGCCTCTTCCAGCGAGATCGGGTCGGACAGGGTGCGCAGCCGGGCGACGTCCTCGCGGGTCAGCGTCATCGGCTCGTCGGCCCGCAAGGCGGACCACTCCGCCTTGGTGAAGTGGTGGTAAGGGGCGGGCGCCTTGCGCTTGCTCATTCAGCTATTGTCCTTGCGGCCGGCCTTTTCGGCGAGGCCCGATTGGGCCGTGCGGGCATCGAGTTCGGCCATCACATCGTCCAGCGCCACGCCCGAGACGCGCAGCAGCACCAGCAAGTGATAGAGCACGTCGGCGGCTTCCTTGGTCAGTTCCGGCTTGTCGCGGCTGACCGCAGCGATCACCGCTTCGGTGGCTTCCTCGCCCAGCTTTTGCGCGCATTTCTCCACGCCGCGGGCAATCAGCTTGGCCGTGTAGCTTTCCTCCGGCGAAGCCGCAGCGCGCAAAGCCAGGCGCTGGTCGAGAGTTTCAAGAGTCATGGGCATGAATGCCTCCAATGCCGTTAGGCGGCCCGGTCCAGCCGCACATCCACGCCATGCTCGCGCAGATAGTGCTTGGCCTGGGGAATGGTGAAGGTGCCGAAGTGGAAGATCGACGCGGCCAGCACGGCGCTGGCATGGCCTTGCTTCACCCCGTCGACCAGGTCCTGCAAGCTGCCGACCCCGCCCGAAGCGATCACCGGCACTTCCACCGCATCGGCGATGGCGCGGGTCAGCGCCAGGTCGAACCCCGATTTAGTGCCGTCGCGATCCATCGAGGTCACCAACAGTTCGCCCGCGCCGCGTTCGACCATGCGTACGGCAAATTCCACCGCGTCGAGGCCCGATGCCTTGCGCCCGCCATGGGTGAAAATTTCCCATTCACTGCGATTGTCGCCACCCACCCGCTGATCAAGCCGCTGCTTGGCATCGACCGAGACGACGATGCATTGATTGCCGAATTTGTCCGCCGCCCGTTCGATGAAATCGGGATCGTTTACCGCCGCCGAATTGATCGCGACCTTGTCGGCCCCCGCCAGCAGCAGCTTACGGATATCCTCGATCGAGCGGACGCCGCCGCCCACCGTCACCGGCATGAAGCAATGTTCGGCCGTGCGCGCCACCACGTCGAAAATCGTGTCGCGGCCCTCGTGGCTGGCGGTGATGTCGAGGAAGGTCAACTCATCCGCGCCCGCCGCATCATAGGCAATGGCCGCCGCCACCGGGTCACCGGCATCGATCAGATCGACAAATTGCACGCCCTTGACCACGCGGCCGCCCATCACATCAAGGCAGGGGATCAGGCGGGTCTTGAGACTCATGGTTTGGATTCCTTGGCGGCGCGGCCCCAGGCGAGGCGGTGGATGATCAATAGCACGAGCCAGACGATAAAGGCGCCGCCGCCCAGAGGCAGGCTTGCGATCATCAGCCAGCCCATCAGCGCCATGGCATAGAGCGTGGTGCCCCAGTCCGAGCCCCAGACGATGCAGGGATGAGCGTTCCCCTCATCGAGCCGGCAGCCATGCGCGTCGGCAATGGCGGCGGCCAGCAGCACCGACAGCAGCGGCAGGATGGTCAGGAACAGGATCACCGCCCAGACGATCCAATAGGCGGCCCAGGGAAAGCGCCGGGCAGCCTCACTCATGCGGCGCTTCCTTGCTTGGCCGGCGACGCCTGCCGCAACAGGGCCAATGCTTCACGTGAATCAATCCGCCCGTCATAGAGCGCCCGGCCGGAAATGGCGCCTTCGAGCACCGCATAGTCCGGCTGCGTCATGCGCTCGATATCGGCCATCGAAGCCAAGCCCCCCGAGGCGATCACCGGAATGGAGGTGGCGCGGGCCAACTCGAGGGTGGACTCCCAATTGATCCCGGCCAGCACGCCGTCGCGGTCGATATCGGTATAGATGATGGCCGCGACCCCAGCGCCTTCAAAGCGCTTGGCCAATTCGATCACGCTGAGCTCGGACGTCTCCGCCCAGCCCTCGACCGCCACCATGCCCCCCCGCGCATCGATGCCGACAGCGACCTGACCGGGCCACTTAGTGGCTGCTTCTTTCACCAAGGCCGGATCGCGCACTGCCACAGTGCCGAGGATGACGCGAGCCAGGCCCTTGTCGAGCCAGCTTTCGATATGGCCAAGATTGCGAATACCGCCACCCAGCTGGACGGGGAACTTTACCGTCTTGAGGATGGCTTCGACGGCCGCGCCATTGACGCTTTCGCCGGCAAAGGCACCGTTGAGATCGACGACATGCAGATATTCGAACCCCTGGTCCTCAAAGCTCTTGGCCTGCGCCGCCGGATCGTCATTGAACACGGTGGCCTGGTTCATGTCGCCCAGCTTGAGGCGCACGCATTGGCCGTCCTTGAGGTCGATGGCTGGAAACAGGATCATGGCGCCCACCGCAAAAAGTTCTCGATCAGTTTGAGGCCCAGCGCCTGGCTTTTTTCCGGGTGGAACTGGGTGCCAAAAATATTGTCGCGCGCCACGCAGGCGGTGACCGGACCACCATAATCGGCGGTAGCGACCAACGTCTCCGGCCCGTCCGTCACCAGGTGATAGGAGTGCACGAAATAGGCGTGCAGCCCATCGGGCCCGGTGGGAATGCCGGCGAGCAGAGCATGGGGGCGCAGCACCGAAATGGTGTTCCAGCCCATATGCGGAATTTTTAGCGCCGGATCGGATGGGGTCAGCTTTTCGACCGCCCCGGCAATCCAGCCGAGACCCGGCGTCACGAGTTTTTCACGGCCTTCGCTGGCCAGCAATTGCATGCCGACGCAGACCCCGAGGAAAGGCACGCCCCCAGCGATCACCCGCTCCTGCAGAACCTCGACCATGCCATCAACAGCATCGAGACCCGCCTTGCATTCGGCAAAGGCGCCGACGCCGGGCAGCATGATGCGATCGGCCTGCCGCACGCGGTCGGGATCGGAGGTGACTTCCACAATCGGGCGGTCATCGAGACATGCCGCCATGCGCTCGAACGCCTTGGCGGCCGAGTGCAGATTGCCCGCGCCGTAATCGATAATGGTGACCAGGCTCATGAGCGGCTCTCCAGCGCACCGAGCCGCGCCAGATCCGCGTCGCCTGCCACGCGGTCGCCGCGATGACGCCAGCCGCGTGAGGCAAGGTTATGCCGGCGCAGGCCGGGGGCGGCAAAGCCGATGGCCACGGCAAACAAAATATAGAGCCAGATGGTCGCGTCGGCGCCGAGCCAGGGCGCGGCAAAGCTCAAAGCCACCAGCGCCACGACAAAGCCGATCAGCTCAAGCCAGAGCCCATGCACCAGCGCAAAGAGCGGCGGCAACAGGGCCGCGAACCAGGAGAATTTCTCCGGGATGGCGGCCGGGGCAGAGGACAGACCGGGCTTGGGATCGAAAATGGCGAAGAGGGTCACTGAACGCTCCAAAAACTCGATGTCATCCCGGCGCAGGCCGGGATCCATCTTGAGATCTCAGGATGGGCCCCGGCCTGCGCCGAGGTGACACCGTGGTTGGGGTGGATTTAGTGCAAAAGGCCGGAAAACAAAAGCCTACAGCACGCCCTTGGTCGAGGGCACGCGATCGGCCGCACGCGGATCGATCTCGACGGCGTCGCGCAGAGCACGGGCCACGGCCTTAAACATCGACTCGGCCAGATGATGGTTATTGTCGGTGTAGAAGTTCTCGATATGCAGCGTGATGCCGGCATTCATGGCAAAGGCCTGGAAAAATTCCCGAAACAGTTCGGTATCCATCTCGCCCACCTTGTCGCGGCTGAATTCAGCGCGGAACACGAGGAACGGGCGGCCGGACACATCCAGCGCGGCGCGGGTCAGCGTGCCGTCCATGGGCAGGTCGCAGGAGGCATAGCGGCGAATGCCCTTCTTGTCGCCCAGCGCTTGGGCAATCGCCTGGCCGATAGCAATGCCCACGTCTTCCGCCGTGTGGTGGAAATCGATGTGCAGATCGCCCTTGCAGGACACATCCATGTCGATCAGCGAGTGGCGGGAAAGCTGGTCCAGCATGTGATCGAAAAAGCCGATGCCGGTCGCCATGTTATGCGCGCCAGTGCCATCGAGATCGATCGAGACGGATATCTCGGTCTCGTTGGTCTTGCGGGCGATCGTGGCGGTGCGCATTGGCGTGTCTCCGAAGGTCGGGGCTCTCTAGCAGATAAGCGCAGAGGCATAAAGATTGCGTTGCGGGATCGGGATACCCCCTCCTAGCCTCCCCCTGATAGGGGGAGGGACCGCCTTGTGGTTAAAACGCGATCCAGTTCCAAGAGTGGAGAGATCCCTCCCCCTATCAGGGGGAGGCTAGGAGGGGGTACTCCGATGTCACCGCCAACACCGCCGCCAAAAACTTATCCCCGCCCCGTTGGGCGCATGTCACTATCTCCCCATCCCGCCAGTCACCGGTCCCCACGCAGGGCCGGGCGGGGTGGCCGTGGGATGGGGGCGCCTGTCCAGTGGGGTTGGAAACTCGGCAGCCGGACCTGCAAGAATGGTACCGCCTGAACCGGACCCTGCACAAAAGCGGATCGTGACGGGCGGCCTTTGGCTCCCCTAGACTAAACTGGCATGAGTCAAAGGCCGCCCGTTACCGTGTCTCCGCAGGCGCAAGCGCCGTGCGGCGCTTTTGCACGCATTGCATTCGCGTTCATGTCACCTAAATATCACTCAACAGTTCTGGAGTACCTTCCCAATGAGTGACAGTAATTTCCCCGGGTGGCACGGGACGACGATCGTTTCCGTGCGCAAGGGCAATAAGGTCGTAGTGGCTGGCGATGGCCAGGTTTCCATGGGCCAGACGGTGATGAAGCACACCGCCAAGAAAGTCCGGCGCCTGGCCGGCGGCAAGGTGATCGGTGGCTTTGCCGGCTCCACCGCCGATGCCTTCACGCTGTTTGAGCGGCTCGAAGCCAAGCTTGAGCAATATCCCGATCAATTGATGCGCGCCGCGGTCGAATTGGCCAAGGATTGGCGCACCGATCGCTATCTGCGCAAGCTCGAAGCCATGATGATCGTCGCCGACAAAACCGACACCCTGGTTTTGACCGGCACGGGCGACGTGCTCACCCCTGACCACGGCGTCATCGCCATCGGCTCGGGCGGCAATTACGCCCATTCGGCGGCTCTGGCCCTGCATCAGGCGATCGAACTCGATGCCGAGGACATTGCCCGCCGCGCCATGAAGATCGCCGAGGAAATCTGCGTCTACACCAATGGCAATGTGACGCTGGAAACCATCGAGCTCGACGCGTGAGCTATTCCATCCGCCAGCTGACCGGTGACGATGTCGAGGCCTATCGCGAATTGCGGCTGGAAAGCCTGCAACAGCATCCCGAGGCCTTTGCCGCCACCTATGAAAGCGCGGCGGCACGGCCGGCCAGCCAATGGGTCGAGACCCTGACCCAGCTGACCTTGTTTGGTGCCTTTGCCGAAGGCGGCCGCCCCGTGGGGCTGGTGGCCTTCGATCAGAGCGGTGGCGACAAGGACCGCCATCGCGGCTGGCTGCTGCAAATGTATGTGCGCCCGGAGATGCGCGGCACCGGCTGTGCGCAGGCACTGGTCGAAACGCTGCTCGATCATGCCCGGGGCAAGGTGTTGCAGGTGCATCTGGGCGTTTGGGCCGAAAACCGGCCCGCTATCCGTCTCTATGAAAAGACGGGATTTGTGACCTACGGCAACGATCCGCGGGCCTTTTATGTCAACGGTCGATTTGTCGATGACCATTTGATGGTGCGCTTCCTGGATAAGGCACCTGGAGACCAACAATGAGTGAAACCAATTTTTCCCCGCGCGAGATCGTTTCCGAACTCGACCGCAATATCGTCGGCCAGAAGGACGCCAAGCGCGCCGTGGCCGTGGCCTTGCGCAATCGCTGGCGCCGCCAGCAGCTGCCGCCCGAATTGCGGCGCGAAGTCAGCCCCAAGAATATCCTGATGATCGGGCCGACCGGCGTCGGCAAGACCGAGATTTCCCGGCGTCTCGCTCGCCTGGCGCAGGCCCCATTCATCAAGGTTGAAGCCACCAAATTCACCGAAGTGGGCTATGTCGGGCGCGACGTGGAGCAGATCATCCGCGATCTGGTGGAAGCCGGCATTGCCGTGCTGCGCGACAAGCGCCGCGCCGACGTACAGGCCCAGGCCCATCACAATGCCGAAGAACGCGTGCTCGACGCGTTGGTGGGTAATTCCGCCGCGCCGTCAACCCGCGATAGCTTCCGCAAGAAGCTGCGCGACAATGAGCTCGACGACAAGGAAATCGAGATCGAGATGACGCCCGCGGCCAATACCGGCGGGTTTGAAATCCCCGGCATGCCCAATGGCGGCATCGGCATGATCAACCTTTCCGACATGTTCAGGCAGGCCATGGGCGGGCGCGGCGTCAAGCGCAAGATCAAGGTTAAGGATGCCTATGAGCCGCTGATCGCCGAAGAGGCCGACAAGCTGCTCGATCAGGAACAGCTCAAGGCCGAGGCCATCGAGCTGGTGGAAAACCACGGCATCGTCTTCATCGACGAGATCGACAAGGTGGCCGCTCGCGAGGGTGGCGTCTCCGGTGGTCCGTCCCGCGAAGGCGTGCAGCGCGATCTGCTGCCGCTGATCGAAGGCACCACGGTGTCGACCAAATATGGCCCGGTCAGTACCGACCATATCCTGTTCATCGCCTCGGGCGCGTTCCATGTGTCCAAGCCCAGCGACCTCTTGCCCGAATTGCAGGGCCGCCTGCCGATCCGGGTCGAGCTCAAGGCGCTGACGCGGGAGGATTTCATCCAGATCCTTTCCAGCACCGATGCCAGCCTGATCAAGCAATATGTGGCGCTGATGGGCACGGAAGGGGTGACGCTCGACTTCACCCAGGACGCCATCGAGGCGATTGCCGATGCGGCCGTCAAGGTCAACAACTCGGTCGAAAATATCGGCGCCCGGCGCCTGCAGACCGTGATGGAACGGCTGGTCGAGGACATCTCCTTCGACGCGCCGGACAAGCAGGGCCAAACCATCAAAATCGACGCCGCGTTCGTCGCGGATAAGGTTGGGGTGCTGGCAGCAGATACGGATCTGAGCAAGTTCGTGCTGTAGGCGATCGAAAGAGCGGGGAAGAAGGACCTACTTCTTCCCCGACCGCCGCATGACCTCATTGGTCAAAAACCGTAGATCCTCGGGATCGAGCTTGCCGATATCCTTGGCCAGCCGGTTGGTCAGCTCGGTCGCCTCGGGCACCAGACCGCCGGTGTCGATGGTAATCTTGGGGTCGCTCAGTTCAGCCAAGCGCTGCAGCTCTTCGGCCTCGTCCCAGATGACGTTGAAGAACGTGATCATCCGGTGCAACAGAAAGCCGGTCGGCTTGCCGCGCCTTCCATGCTCGAGCGCCGACAGATAGGCACTCGACACATTGAGCGCCGCAGCCATCTCCTTGAGCGAGATGCCGCGTTCTTCGCGCAGCGCCCGGATTTTTGCGCCAAGCGGGGTCATGAGCGGCGCAGGCGCACATACCACGCCCCCTCTCCGCCGTGGCCACGGGCCGCAATGCTCCATCCCGAAACCAGCGGCGCCAGACTCGGTTCATTGAGCCAGACCGGCAACATGGTGCGCAACACACCGCGCTCGCTCATGGCCGCGATATAATCATTGTCGGTCTTGAGGCCCTTGCCGGTGATGACCAATATGGTGCGGTCACCCCGGGCAAAGCGCGCCTGGATGAAGCGGTACAAAGCGCCGCGCGCCTCATTCTGGGTCATACCATGCAGATCGATCGTGCCATCGATCTCGATCCGGCCGCGCACCACCTTTTTGCGCACCGACGGCTCCACCGCCTTGTCGGGCAGCGGACTATTGGCCATGGGCGCCTGATAGGGCGGCAAAAACGCCTTGCGGGGCGGTTTGCGCGCCGGCGGTGGCTTGGGCAGTTCAGGCTGGGGCTCGCCAACCGGCAGGGGCAGCGGGCCGGTGGCCATTTTCAGCAGGCCCTTGCGGCGCAGCGGGTCGACCGTGGCGGCAACAGCCGTCCACAGGTGAAAATCGTGCGGCAGGCGTTTGGAATCACGCTTGGACATGCAAGGTCACGCCTGCCGGACACTGAGATCAATCGAGCTGGCTGGTGGAAGTGACTTTCCAATTGGGATCGCGCGATTTGGGATTACGCGCAAAAGTCCATTCGTCGGCCACGGTCTGCACCTGATCGGCATTGCCCTCGATCAGATTGGCATCCTTGTCGCGGGTGGCCGACACCACTTCGGCATGGAAACGTACCGTGATCAGGATATTCTTCTTATCGTATTCGGCTTCCGAGATTTCCACCTTGGGCAGGCCGACAAAGGTGAAATCGACGGTCTGGCCGGCTGCCTCTCGGTCGGCAATGACGCGCTGGAAGCCGTCGAACACGTCTTTTTCAAGCAGGTTCTTGAGCGTGGTGCGATCGCCCGAGGCAAAGGCGGTGACGATCATCTCATAGGCCTGCTTGGCGCCATCGAGGAAGGATTTGGGCGAGAAGGTCGGATCGGCCTCGACCACCTGGCGCAGGCCGGTGGCGAGATCCGCATCGCCATGGGAGAGTTGTTCGATCTCCGCCTCGGTCTTGCGGGCGCGGCGCTCGTCGTCCAGATCTGGGGCGGCAGCACTAGGTCGGGGGCGCATCGGCACGACCGTATCATCGGTCGCCGGGGCGTCGGCCGGTTTGCGCCGCTCGACCGGCGGGCGTTCATTTCCCGTGCGGGTGCCCAACACGGAGCGCAATCTGAACAGGACGAACACCGCGACAGCGATGACGATGAGGGTCGGAAGATCTAGAAATTCGGCCATCAATGGGTACCTTGCGCAAGACGCATCGGAAAATCGACACGGGTGACGCTCGCTGAGCGCGGATATTGGCCTATATATAGGCAAAGCCTCACCTCAAAACCAGTTCACGATGGGGCGAGTTGCAATTTGCCGCGGCGTGACGCGGTTTTACCGGAAGGATGTCCGCCTTTGGCTCGTTTTTTCGCCCTGGGTCTGCTGTTGCTGCCGATTGTGGAAATCGCCCTGTTCATCAAGGTGGGGCAGACCATCGGCCTGTTCCCCACCCTGGCGCTGGTGATCGCAGCGGCTGTGTTCGGCGCCATGTTGCTGCGCCAGCAGGGCTTGAGCGTGGTCAACCAATTGCGCGGCAATATCAGCGCCGGCCAATTGCCGGCCCGCACCATTGCCGACACGATGATGATCGGGCTGGCCGGGCTGATGCTGATCCTGCCGGGCTTTCTCACCGATATCCTGGCTTTGGCGCTCTTGCTGCCGCCGGTGCGTGGCTGGATTTATGATGCTCTGGCCAGTCGCGTCACCGTGGTCGAGACGGCCAGTTATCGGAGCCAACGCGATCCGCAAGACGGCCGTATTCACGGGCCGGGCACCATTGATCTGGATGAAGAAGACTATCGGCCGAAATGACGCCGGAGCGGGCGCTGCGCTTGTGGCACAGGGCCAAAGATGCTAGCCACCCCGGCAACGATATTGCCGCAAAGGACTAGAGAATGGCTGACGAGAACCAGGGCGCCGCAGCACCCCAGGCCAGCAATTTGCCCTCCATGAACTTGGTGGGTCAGTATATTCGCGACCTCTCCTTCGAAAATCCCGGCGCGCCGGGCTCGATCATGGCCGGTGGCGGCAATCCGGCCTTCAACGTGTCGATCTCGGTCGGCGTCAAGAAGCAGGCCGATGACGTCTATGCCGTCGAGCTGACGCTGAACGCCAAGGCCAATCGCGAAACCGTCGTGCTGTTCAATGTCGAGCTGGTCTATGGCGGCGTGTTCCGCCTCAAGAACGTGCCCGAAGCCCAGCTCAGCCAGCTTTTGATGATCGAGTGCCCGCGCCTGATCTTCCCGTTTGCCCGTCAGGTGCTCGCCAGCGTCACCCAGCAGGGCGGTTTCCCGCCGCTGATGATGGAGCCGGTCGATTTCGCTGCCATCTATCGCCAGAACCTGGCCCAGCTCGCCGCCAAGCAGGGCGCGGCTCCGCTGACCGCCGCCAATGCCGAGACCGACAAGCCAAATTGATTTTGGCCGTTTTGGTTCTGTGATGAAGCAAACCCCGGATCCATGGTCCGGGGTTTTTCTATTCGGCGGCGGCCACTTCGCTGTCGTATTGCGCCCAGAGCGAATCGGGGCCCAGCTTGGCCACCATGGCGGCATGCGCGGCACGCTCGGCCTCGCTAATCTTGCGCACCAGCGGCACCGGCCGTGGCGCCACATCGGCGCGAGCGGCAATGGCGTCGGCGCCCGAGACGCGGTTTTCCGCAATCAGCGCCAGGCTGACCTGCTTGCCGCCGATCAGCTCGAGATAGACCTCGGCCAGGATCTCGCTATCGAGCAAAGCGCCATGCAGCGTGCGGCGGGAATTGTCGATGCCATAGAGCTTGCACAAGGCATCCAAGCTCACCCGCGAGCCGGGATGCTTGGCCCGCGCCACCATGACCGTATCGATCACTTCATTGGCCAGGATCGGCCGGCCGGCCTTTTTCAGCTCGGCATTGAGAAAGCCGATATCGAAGGCCGCATTATGGATGATCAGCTTGGCGTCGCCGATGAAATCGAGAAAGTCGCCGGCCACCGCCGAAAAGAGCGGCTTATCGGACAGGAATTCTTCCGATAGGCCATGCACTCGGAAGGCCTCTTCGGGCATGGAGCGCTGCGGATTGATATAGACGTGATAGTGCCGGCCCGAAGGGATGTGGTTGATCAGCTCGACGCAGCCGATTTCCACCAGCCGATCGCCATCGGCGGGCGACAGGCCCGTGGTTTCGGTATCGAGCACGATCTCGCGGTTCATTTTTCTGGCCCTTTGGCGCGGATAGCGGCGACCAGCGCGGCGACCTCTTTTTGGGTCTGGGCGGCGGAGCTGCCGGTATCGAAGAGATAGGTGGCGCGTCTCTTCTTTTCGGCCTGAGGAGTCTGGCGGGCAAGGATGGTGTTGAGCTTTTCCACGGACATCCCCGGCCGCGCCAGCGCCCGCTCGCGCTGGATGGCCTCATCGACAAAGGTCACGGCGATGGCGTCAAAGCCATAATCATGGCCGCTCTCGAACAGCAACGGCACTTCCACCACCGCCAGCGCGTGGCCCTGGGTCTCGGCCGTGTCGAGAAATTGCGCGATGCGGCCGCGGACCAAAGGGTGCACCACAGCTTCGAGCCGCTTGAAGCCGGCGGGGTCTTCACCCAGTTTCTTGGAGAGCAGGGCACGGTCGATGCGGCCGTCATGGGTGACGCCGGGAAAGAGAGCCTCGACCGGCGCTACGGCCTCGGCCTCATAGAGTTCGGCCACCGCGGTATCGGCGGAAAAGACCGGTACGCCCAGGTCGGCAAAAGCCCTGAGTACCGTCGATTTTCCGGTGGCAATCGATCCGGTAATGCCGATGCGCCACATGCTCAATGCTCCAGCGTGGCTTCGATCCTGGTGCGCAAGTCTTTGGTCACCGAGGGTCGAATCCCGAACCAGGCTTCAAACCCCGGCACGGCTTGATGCAGCAGCATGCCCAGCCCATCCACGATCCGCAAGCCGCGCGCCTTGGCATCGGCCAGTAGCGGCGTCACGAGGGGCGCATAGACAATGTCGGTGACCAGAGCGTCCGACGGGAGCAGATCGAGATCAAAGCCCTCAAAGCGGCTGCTATGCATGCCAATGGAGGTGGTGTTGACCACCAGGCCCGCGGATGGCGCGGCGGCATTGAAATCAGCCAACCCACCCGTGCTGATATCGCCGCCAATGTCCCTGGCCAGGCGGTCCGCAGTGGCCCTTGTACGGTTGAGCAGAATGACGGGAATAGACCGGCTTTTCAGCGCCACCAGAATGGCCCGCGCCGCGCCGCCGGCACCCAGCACAATGGCGGTGCTTTTGCCCGCGGACCAATCGGGCGCCGCCGCATCGAGATTGCCCAAAAAGCCGAGATAGTCGGTATTGGTGCCATGCACCTTGCCGGCACGCGCCACCAAAGTGTTAACGGCCCCAATGGTCCTGGCCAGCGGATCGACGCTGTCGCAGAGGGCAAACACCGCTTCCTTGTGTGGAATGGTGACATTGCCGCCAGCAAATTCACCCTCCCGTAGCCGCTCGAAAAAGCCGGGCAGTTCGGCCGGGGCGACGTCGATGGCCTCATAGCTGCCGTCGATGCCGTGTTCGGCGATCCAGGTGCCATGAATCAAGGGCGAGCGCGAATGGGCGATGGGATGCCCAATAACAAAGGCTTTGGTGGTCACGCTGATGGCTTTCCGGCCAGAAGTTCGGGCGCAATGGCGCGCAAAGCCGCCAGGAGCGGCAAAAGCGGCAGGCCCAGAATGGTGAAATAATCGCCGGCCACGGTTTCGAACAGCCGGATGGACGGTCCCTCGAGCCGGTAGCCGCCCACCGAATTGAGCGCCGCGGTACCTTCGCGATCCAGAATATCCTCGCGCTCTTCGGCGGAGAAATCGCGCATGGTGAGTTCTGCGGTCTGGAGATCAGACCACAAAACCTGGCCATCGCGCACCAAAGTCACCCCGGCATGGAGGCGATGGGTCTTGGCCTTGAGGTGGTCGAGCTGGGCGGCGGCGGCGGCACGATCGGCCGGCTTGTGCAAAAGCTCGGTGCCCAGCGCCAGGGTCTGATCGGCCCCGATAACAAAGGCGCCGGGGTTAACATTTGAGACCGCTTCGGCCTTCTTTTGCGCCAGCAGCAAAGCCACGTCGCGGGCATCGGCGCCATTGGCCAAAGCCGCGGTTTCGATGGCGCGTTCGTCAATGGCGGCGGGTTGGGTCGAAAACCGCAAACCGGCTTGTTGCAGCAGGGTTTTTCGCGTCTGGCTTTGGGAGGCTAGGATCAGCATGGGCCCATGTTTTCCACACTGTCATCCACAGCTCAAGCCTTCCCTGTGATAATGACTCATGGTTTTGGCTCGCGGCCAAACTTGTTCGACTTGGTAAATTAAACATTAACAGTTGGACTCGGGGGCAGAGGCTGCGAGGACTATGGATAGCTCTGGGGAAAACCGGTCTGGGGCACGGTCGTTCTATCAAGCGGATTCGCACAGGCGGAATCGAATCGTTGACTCGGGACTCACGTTCTTAAGGCGGCGTTAACTATTTACCTTTTGTTAAGATCTGGGTCCGGGTGATTTGGATTAACACCCTGTTAACCTCTGCGCTGCGCCCTTGTGTCACCGCGATGGGCGATTGTGGACGGCGATGAATTCATCCAAAACACCGCCATGATAATACAAATACTAAGAACAAGATTCTCTTTAGGGGTTTTGGAAGGGGTGATCGAATGAGCGCTGTGGCCCACAAACCTTTGCTGGCAACAGTGCTGGGCGAGCGCCAGGAGCGACCGCCGATCTGGATCATGCGACAGGCTGGTCGCTACCTGCCGGAATATCGCGAGCTGCGCGCCAAGAGCAACGGGTTCCTCGATCTCTGCTACACGCCAGAGCTGGCTGCTGAAGTCACGCTACAGCCGCTGCGCCGTTTCCCGCTCGATGCAGCCATCCTGTTCTCCGACATTCTGGTCATTCCCGACGCCCTGGGCCAATCGGTGCGCTTTGAGGCTGGGGAAGGGCCTGTCCTTGAGCCAGTGACTGCCGAGACAATCGGGCAATTGCAGCCCGAGCGGGCTTTGGAGCATTTGGCGCCGGTGTTTGAAACCCTGCGTCGGGTTCGCGCTGGGCTTGCTCCCGATAAGACCCTGATCGGTTTCTGCGGTTCGCCCTGGACGGTAGCGACTTACATGATTGGCGGCCGGGGCTCACCCGACCAGGCCGCCGCGCGATTGTTTGCCCTGCGGCACCCTGAGGCCTTTGCGGCTCTGATGGATGTGCTGGTGCAAACCAGTATCGACTATCTCGTCGCCCAATTTGCTGCGGGCGCCGATGTGGTGCAGCTGTTTGAAAGCTGGGCGCTGAACCTGGACGATGAGGCCTTTAGCCGCCAGGTCATCGATCCCAATCGCCGCATTGTCGAAGGCGTTCGCGCCCGGGTGCCCAATGCGCCGATCATCGGCTTTCCGCGGGGTGCGGCTGGCAATATCGCGGCCTATGTCGCGGCGACGGGCGTTAATGCCGTCGGGCTTGATTATGCCACCCCGCTGGAGTTTGCCGCCAAGCACGTCCCGGCCGGGTTTCCCGTGCAGGGCAATCTTGATCCGCTGCGGCTGGTGGCCGGCGGCGCGCAGATGGAAGATCGGGCCCGCCAGATCATTGCCGCCTTTGCCGATCGGCCGCATATTTTCAATCTGGGCCATGGCATCGTTCCCGAGACGCCGATTGCCCATGTCGAGCGCCTGGTCGAGCTGGTCAAAAACGGCTAGCGGACCAAAGAAACTGAACTGTTGAGGAGTTCACCCAAATGGAATGGATCAAGGCGGGCCATGTGATCGCCGTCATCGCCTGGATGGCCGGCATGCTCTATCTGCCGCGGCTCTTCGTTTATCATTCTGTGGCCGAGATCGGCTCGGACAAATCCGAGACCTTCAAAATCATGGAACGCCGGCTGCTGCGCGGCATCATCACCCCGGCCATGATTGCCACCTGGATTTTTGGTCTTTGGATGGTGGCTTTGGGTGCGGTCGATTGGAGCGCCGGCTGGCCCTATCTGAAGGCCGTCTGCGTTTTGGCGCTCACCGCTTGCCATGGGATTCTGGCTCGGCACAGCCGCGAATTCGCTGGGGACAAGAACACCAAGCCGCAAAAGTACTTCCGCATCATCAACGAAGTGCCCACGGTTTTGATGATCATCATCGTCATCGCGGTGATCGCGCGGCCGTTCTGAAATCCTGTTTCACGTGAATCCGGTTCGGGCGTTCGTGTTTCGATCTTGAAATCGGGCCGGGATCACGCTACATGATGGCCAACGCACCCGAGACTCAAAGCTGACTTCCCAAGTCGCTGCGCGGTGCCCACCCTCCCAAAATAGCCTCAACGCTCTTTTCGATTTCCCTCAAGGGTCCATCCGCTACATGCAGAATATGAAGCTCAGCGAGCTCAAGGCCAAATCTCCGGCCGAATTGCTGGTGTTCGCCGAAGAACACGAGGTCGAGAATGCCTCGACCATGCGCAAACAGGAATTGATGTTTGCCATTCTCAAGGAGCTGGCGGCTCGGGATATCGACATTACCGGGGAAGGCGTGGTCGAAGTGCTGCCGGACGGTTTTGGCTTCCTGCGCTCTCCCGACGCCAATTACCTCCCCGGTCCCGACGATATCTATGTCAGCCCCAGCCAGATCCGCCGCTTCGGCTTGCGGACCGGCGACACGGTCGAGGGCGAAATCCGCTCTCCCAAGGAAGGCGAGCGCTATTTCGCGCTGCTCAAGGTTTCGACCATCAATTTCGAAGATCCCGAGGCGGTCCGCCACAAGGTCAACTTCGATAACCTGACCCCACTCTATCCCGAAGAACGGCTCCGCATGGAGCTGCCTGATCCCACTTTGAAGGATCGTTCGGCCCGAATCCTCGATCTGGTGGCGCCACTTGGCAAAGGCCAGCGTGCGTTGATTGTTGCGCCCCCGCGTACTGGTAAGACGGTATTGTTGCAGAATATTGCACAATCTATCGCGACCAATCACCCCGAATGCTATCTCATCGTGCTGCTCATCGACGAGCGCCCCGAAGAAGTGACCGACATGCAGCGCTCGGTGCGTGGCGAAGTCATTTCCTCGACCTTTGACGAGCCAGCCAGCCGCCACGTTCAGGTCGCTGAAATGGTGATCGAAAAGGCCAAGCGCCTGGTCGAACACAAGCGCGACGTGGTGATCCTGCTCGATTCTATCACGCGTCTCGGCCGCGCCTACAACACTGTTGTGCCAAGCTCGGGCAAGGTGCTGACCGGTGGCGTGGATGCCAATGCTTTGCAGCGCCCCAAGCGCTTTTTCGGCGCCGCGCGCAATATCGAAGATGGCGGTTCGCTGACCATTATTTCGACGGCGCTGATCGATACCGGTTCGCGCATGGACGAAGTGATCTTTGAAGAATTCAAGGGCACGGGTAACTCGGAAATTATTCTGGACCGTAAGGTCGCCGACAAGCGCGTCTTTCCGGCGCTGGACATCACCAAGTCCGGCACCCGCAAGGAAGAGCTGTTGGTCGAGCCCGATATCCTGAAGAAGATGTATGTGTTGCGCCGTATCCTGACCCCGATGGGCACGATCGACGCCATGGAATTCCTGATGGACAAGATCCGCCAAACCAAGACGAATTCCGACTTCTTCGATTCGATGAATACCTAAAGCATATGGGCGCGTCGCGAGCTTTCGCCGCGCCTATTGCCGTCTGATCCGATGCGGTCAGGCGATACAATCGTGGCGTTGTCCTCCGGGGCACCGCCCTCGGGCGTCGCGGTGATCCGGCTCTCCGGTCCCGCCGTCCCCCAAATCCTCGCCCTGGTGGCTGGCAACGTCCCCGAACCGCGTCGCATGGTGCTTCGACCGATTGGTCTGGGTTCCGTCCTCGATCGTGGCCTGGTTGCCTTCTTTCCTGCGCCCCATAGCTTTACCGGCGAAGACTGCGCCGAATTGCAGGTGCATGGTTCACCGGCGGGCGTTCGCGCCATCCTCAAATTGCTGACCGGGCAGGGTGCCCGCCTGGCCGAGGCTGGCGAATTCACCCGCCGTGCCTTCGAGAATGGCAAGCTGGACCTGGTTGAAATCGAAGGTCTTGGCGATCTGCTGGAAGCCGAAACGGAAAACCAGCGGCGCCAGGCCCTGGCTCGTTTCGAGGGTGGTCTATCGCGGCAGATCGATGATTGGCGCAATCGACTGCTTGATCTGCGGGCCGAAATTGAAGCGCGGCTCGATTTTTCCGACGAAGGCGATGTTGCCGATGGTCTACCGCCCCAATTCGGCGACGACATCTCGGCGTTGAAAGCCAGCATTGAAACGGCGTTGGCCTCGATTGAGCATGGCCGCATCGTCCGCGAGGGCATTCGGGTGGCGCTGGCCGGTGTCCCCAACGCCGGAAAATCCAGTCTGCTCAATGCCTTGGCGCGTTCCGATATCGCTATTGTCACCGACGAGGCCGGTACCACCCGCGATGTCCGCGAAGTACCGCTCGACATTGCCGGCCAGCTCTTTGTGCTGCTGGACCTTGCCGGCCTTCGCGAGACTGACAGCAAGGCCGAGGCGGAAGGCGTGCGCCGAGCCCGTCACGCCATCGAGTTGGCCGACATCGTGCTGTGGCTGACCGCGCCAGATACCGCTGATATGACGCCGCCGACTGTTTCCGTCCCCATGCTGCACATAGCAACCAAGTCCGATCTTGGCGGCGCGGATGCTACAGCAGACATCGCCGTCTCCGCACAAACAGGCGCTGGCCTTGATCAGCTTTTTGCCCGTCTTCGCACTATTGGGCAAACGCTGGGGACGGGTGAGCCCGCTCTGCTGAGCCGTGAACGCGACCGGCTGGCACTGCAGGACGCCAGCACGGCCCTTGACGCTGCCACGACCCGCCTGGATGATATGGAACTGGCCGCCGAGAACCTGCGCCAAGCTTCATTCGCGCTGGAGCGGCTGGTGGGTCGGCTTGATGCCGAGCGCGTCCTGGACCGGCTGTTTATGAGTTTTTGCATCGGCAAGTGATTCACGTGAAACACGGCCCTGCGGCGCCGTGAATTGATTCACGTGAAACATTGGCCTATGAGGGCGCGCCGGAGATTTTATCATGCGCGACTATGCAGTCATCGTTGTCGGAGGCGGTCATGCGGGCTGCGAAGCTGCCGCGGCCTCGGCACGTCTGGGTGTTCCCACGGCCCTGATAACCCACAAATTCGCGACCATCGGCGAAATGAGCTGCAATCCTGCTATTGGCGGCCTCGGCAAAGGCCATCTGGTGCGCGAGATCGATGCGCTGGATGGGCTAATGGGCCGCGTCGCAGATCAGGCCGGCATTCAGTTTCGTGTGCTCAACCGTCGCAAGGGTCCAGCCGTGCGCGGCCCCCGTGCCCAGGCCGACCGCAAGCTCTATCGCGAGGCTATGCAGGCGGCGATCACCGCTCAGCCCAATCTCGATGTCATCGAGGGCGAGGTCGATGACATCGTCCTCACGGACGGCGTGGTCAGCGGCGTCGTTCTGCTGGACGGTCGCCAGATTTCCACGAAAGCAGTGGTCCTGACCACCGGCACCTTCCTGCGCGGCTTGATCCATCGCGGCGAAGAAACCGTGCCTGCTGGCCGCGTTGGAGAGAAGCCCGTGCTGGGCCTCTCCACCCGGCTTGAGGCGCTTGGCCTCAATCTCGGCCGTCTCAAGACCGGAACTCCGGCACGCCTCGATGGCACCTCCATCGATTTTTCTGCCCTTGAAGAGCAGCCTGGCGATAATCCGCCCGAGGCGTTTTCTGCACTGACGACCGCGATCACCACGCCGCAGGTGAGTTGCCACATCACCCGCACCACGGCCGAGACCCATAAAATCATCTCGGACAATCTGCATCGCTCTGCCATGTATTCCGGCCGCATCCAGAGCCGGGGTCCGCGTTATTGCCCGTCCATCGAGGACAAGGTGGTGCGCTTCGCCGATCGCGACAGCCACCAGATTTTCCTTGAGCCCGAAGGGCTCGACGACAGCACGATCTATCCCAATGGCCTGTCGACCTCGCTACCGGCCGATGTGCAGGACGCGTTTTTGAAGTCCATGCCGGGGCTCGAAAATGTGCGGATCGTCCGCCCCGGCTATGCCATCGAATATGATTATGTCGATCCGCGCGAGCTGCGGCTGACGCTTGAGGTCAAGAAGCAACCGGGCCTTTACCTGGCCGGCCAGATCAATGGCACGACCGGCTATGAAGAAGCTGGCGCGCAGGGCCTGCTGGCCGGCGCCAATGCCGCCCTGGCGGCTCGTGGTGCCGAAGCGCTGACCCTGTCGCGCACCGAAAGCTATCTTGGCGTGATGGTGGACGATCTGGTGACGCGCGGTGTGTCCGAGCCCTATCGCATGTTCACCTCGCGCGCCGAATTCCGGCTCTATCTGCGCGCCGATAATGCCGATCAGCGCCTGGCCCAGACCGGGATCGAAACCGGATTGGTCGGCGAGCAACGTGAATCTATGTTCCGCCGCAAGGCAGACGGTTTGCAGAGCGGGCGTAAGTTGCTCGAAACATTGAGCGTGTCGCCCAGTGCCGCCCGCAAGGCCGGCATTGCCGTCAACGAAGATGGCAAGGCGCGCTCGGCCTTTGATCTCCTGTCTTATCCGGACGTGACACCGGATGATGTTACGCGACTTTGGCCAGAGATTGCCCAGATCGATGCGACGACCATCGAGCAGCTGGTGGTCGATGCGCAATATGCTGTCTATTTGGAACGTCAGCGTGCAGACATCGCCTCGGTGCGCCGCGATGAGCAGCGGGGCATTCCCGATTGGCTGGACTATGCAGCGATCCCCGGTCTCTCTATCGAGCTGCGGCAGAAGCTGCAACAGCACCAGCCCCAGACCATTGCACAGGCACAGGCACTGGATGGGATGACACCTGCGGCCATTACGCTGTTGCTGTCGGTGATTCGTCGCGGCGAGCTGCGCAAGGCGAGTTGATGTCTGAAACTGCTGCCTCTCTTAAATACGCGCCGCACTTTGTGCGGTCCCCCGATGCGGTCACTGCCGATCTGGAATCCTATGCTCAGCTGTTGCGTAAGTGGCAGGCGGTACAGAATCTTGTTTCACGTGAAACACTGAACCAGGTATGGACCCGACATTTTGCCGACAGCCTGCAGATTCTTCCGCTATTGCGGGAGGGTGATCATAATTTCATGGACCTGGGCAGCGGTGGTGGCTTCCCGGCGCTGCCATTGGCTATTGCTCTCAAGGGCGGGCCACAGCGATTCGTGCTGGTGGAGCCCAATGGCAGAAAGGCCAGCTTTCTCCGCACTGTAGCGCGGGAACTGGGCTTGGCGGTGACGGTTTTTGCGCAGCGCAGCGACCAGATTGATTCACGTGAAACACCAGCGCCTGATGTCATAACCTCCCGCGCACTGGCGGCAATGCCACTGCTCTGCGACTGGATGGAGCCGTTTTTCACCAGCAAAACCCGGGCCTTGCTGCATAAGGGCAGGGAATATGTTGAAGAATTGGCGGATTCGGGTGCGCATTGGCATCATGACGTGTTAATGGTTCCTAGCGACACCGATCCGGGCGGCGTGATCCTCGAGATCACGAATCTGCGACGGAAATCAGTGCGTTAGCGGAACGACACTGGAGGCTGATTTGACGCCCCGAATTCTGACTCTGGCCAATCAGAAAGGCGGCGTGGGTAAAACCACGACGGCGATCAACCTGGCGACGGCCTTGGCGGCCATTGGCGAGCGGGTGCTGATCGTCGATCTCGATCCGCAAGGCAACGCCTCGACGGGGCTGGGGATTTCCCGCAATGACCGCGAAGTGTCCTCCTATGACTTGCTGGTAGGCGAGGCGACCGTCGCGCAATCGGCGATCATGACCAGCGTGCCCAATGTTGCCATCGTTCCCTCGACTATGGACTTGTTGGGCGTCGAGCTGACCATCGCCGGACAGGCTGATCGTGCTTTCAAATTGCGCAATGCTTTCAAACAATTGAGCGATCTGACGATCAATGATCGGCCGGTCAGCTATATTCTGATTGATTGTCCGCCGTCACTGAACCTGCTGACCATCAATTCGCTGGTGGCGGCCGATGCCGTGCTGGTGCCGCTGCAATGCGAGTTTTTTGCGCTGGAAGGCCTCAGCCAGCTGCTGCAGACCATTGAGCAGATTCGCTCGACGCTGAACCCGCGCCTGTCGATCCAGGGTGTGGTGATGACCATGTTCGACAAGCGCAATAATCTCTCCGAGCAGGTTTTGCAGGACGTGCGCAGCGAAATGGGCGATCTGGTCTATGACACGGTGATCCCGCGCAATGTGCGGCTGTCGGAGGCGCCGTCTTACGGCAAGCCGGCTTTGCTCTATGATTTGAAATGTGCCGGCAGCCAGGCCTATCTGCGGCTGGCGACCGAAGTGATCCGCCGTGAGCGGCAGCTCAACGCGGCATAGGAGCCCGATATGAACGAAAAACCGACACGACTGGGCCGCGGGCTGGCCGCGCTGATCGGCGATATGGCGACCATTGAGGGCGCCCGCGTCACCGAGAGCGGCGGCGTCAAGCGCCTGCCGGTTGAGATGATCATCGCCAATCGTTCCAATCCACGCCGCTCGTTCGACGCGGATCAGCTTGAAGAGCTGACCAATTCGATTCGCGAAAAGGGCGTTATGCAGCCCTTGCTGGTGCGGCCGAGCGAAGATCCTAATATTTTCGAGCTGATTGCCGGTGAGCGCCGCTGGCGCGCGTCGCAAAAGGCGGGCCTGCATGATGTGCCGGTCATTGTGCGCGATGTCGATGACAAGGAAGCGCTTGAGCTGGCCATTATCGAAAATGTGCAGCGCGCCGATCTCAATCCGCTCGAAGAGGCCATGGGCTATGGCCAGCTGATCGAGCAATTCGACTATACCCAGCAGGACCTGGCGCAGGTGATCGGCAAGAGCCGCTCGCATGTCGCCAATACATTGCGGCTGCTCAAGCTGCCCGAGGACGTGCGCGGCATGGTGGCCAGCGGCACGCTGACGGCGGGCCATGCGCGGACCTTGATCACAGCCGAAGATCCGGCCCAGCTGGCGCGGCAGATCGTTTCTGGCGGTCTTTCTGTGCGTGAGGCGGAAGCCTTGAGCCAGCAGCGTGATGTCGCGGGCAAGCGCAAGGCCACTGAGCCAAGTGCCAGCCGGGACGCCGATACTGTCGCGCTGGAACGCCGGCTGTCGGACGCGTTGGGGCTGTCGGTATCGCTGGCGCATAGCGAACGCGGCGGAAAGCTGGAGATCCGCTACAAAACGCTTGAGCAGCTCGATGGCATTTGTGCGCGGCTGACTGGTTACCCGAACTGATCGTGTAACCGCAACGTTTCACGTGAAACGTGCATGCTGATTCCTGACTTACTTAATGCGATGCGGCCATCATGCAGATGGCGAGCAGGGCGCGGCGCAAGCTGGTTTCAGCCAGAGCCGGGCGGCGGCGGCTGTCGGCGGTGGTCTGCAGGATGCGGTCGCTGGCGGTGGCAAGGGCACTGTCCGTCCAAAGCCGCAATTGCTGTTCCAGGGCCGAGGCGCGCGAAAAATGCGGCTTGGGGCGCAGCCCGTCCAGTACGGCGCGCGGCGTCTTGCCGGCATCGACTTCCACTCGCCAGCGCCGCAGATTGGCGAAGTGGATCGTGGTCATGGCTAGCAGGCGTTGGGGGTCGACGGCCGACGACAGGGCGCGGTTGAGCGCCAGTTCCAGCTTTTCAGCATGGCCGCCGCCAGTGGCGTCGAGAATGGCGTCGATCACCAAGGCGCCATTATCGGCGCAGAGCAGCAACACATCCTCGCGCGTCAGAACCTTGCTGCTGGCGGCATAGAGCGAGAGCTTTTCCAACTCGCGGCGGGTAATTTCGCGATCATTGCCCAGGATTTCACGCAAGGTGGCGATGACGTCGGCATCGACGCGAATACCTTGCTGGTTGAATGTCTCGCGAATCAGCGCCGTCAGTGTCTCGTCATTGTCGGGGTAGCAGGGCAGGGCGCGGCCGAGCTTGGCGGCCTCCACTAACGCCCGTAGGGCATCCTTGGGGGCGAGATTGCCGGCCTCGAGCACGATGGCGGCGCCGCCGGGATCGTCGCGTAACTCGGTCAACGTCATCACCAGGGACTTGGTGGCGCCGCGCACGCGCACGATACGCTTGCCACCAAAGAGCGAGATGGTCTTGGCCTCGACAGCCAGGATTGACGGCTCGGCATCCACTTCGCTGCCATCGAGCACGACCAGACTGGCGCTTTCGGGATCGTCTCCTGTGAGGGAGCGGATCAGCTTTTGCGCGGTTTCGCGCACCAGCCCGGTATCCGGCCCATAAGCGAGGAAAATGCCCTCGGTCAGGTCGGGGCGTGCCAGAAAGCGGGCAACCTCATGCGCCTTGAGCGCGCTCATCAGCGGCTCAGGGCTGCCAGCAGGCCGAGACGCAGCGATTCGGCAGCGGCCTTGGCGGCGCGTTCGGCGGCTTCGCGGGCAGCTTCTCGATCGGCCAGCACCTGATCGCTGCGGGTATAGCCGGCCGTGGCGAAGCGCGTCAGTTTGATCGGCGGTTTGCTGCTACCATCGCGATAGGTGATGGTGAGCGTTGCCGTTGCGGTGACTTCCACCGGTTTTTCGGGGTTGGCTGTCTGCGAGAGCATGGTATCGGCGGCGGAGGTGCTGACCGATACCTGCGCCAGTGGGGCATCAGGCGCCTCGGAATGGCCGAAGCGCAGCGAAAGCTCGTGGTAGACGACCTGTTCCAGCCGGCTATTGGGCTTGGCAAAAGCCAGGTTCAATAGCGGTTGGCTGGCCAGCGTGCCGCTCGAATAGACCGGCGCAAAGCTGCATGCGCCCAGCGCCGCTGACATGGCCAGGATACCGGCAAGAGCAATGGGGCGCAGGGCTTTAGACAACGACATTGACGATCCTGTCCGGCACAACGACGATTTTCTTGGGTGCCTTGCCATCCAGCATGCGGACAATCTCGTCCAGTGACAAGACGCGTTTTTCGACCTCAGCCGCGGGCAGGCCTTTGGGAACAACGATCTCGCCGCGGCGCTTGCCATTGAGCTGAATGGGCAAGGTCACTTCGTCGTCCACCAGCAAGGCCGGATCGACATTGGGCCAATGGGCGTCGGCAACCAGGCCCGGATTGCCCAACGCTTCCCAGCAGGTTTCGGCCAAATGCGGCATCATGGGCGCAATCAGCTGGATCAGGCGTTCTACGCCCTCTTCCAGCGCTGCCAGGCGGGCGGCGGGGGCCACGGCGACCAGGCCGGCCGAGCGGACCAGCGCATTGGTCAACTCGTAAATCTGGGCGACGGCCCGGTTGAAGCGCAGGCCCTCGATGTCGCCGCCGACATTGTGCACGGCGCGATGAACGGCTTTGCGCAGGGCCAGAGCTTCTTCATCATCAGGTGTGCGAACAATGCCGGAAGACTGTTTGGCAATCTCGACCGTTTCGCTGACCAAGCGCCAGATGCGTTGCTGGAAACGGCTAGCGCCTTCAACGCCGGCCTCGGTCCATTGCACATCGCGCTCCGGTGGGGAGTCCGAGAGCATGAACCAGCGCGCGGTATCGGCGCCGTAGGTGGCGACGATCTCGTCGGGATCGACCACGTTCTTCTTGGATTTGCTCATCTTTTCAACCGAGCCGATAGTGATCGGCTCGCCCGAAACCAGATGCTTGGCGGTGCGGGTTTCACCCACGGCTTCCAGCACGATCTCGGCCGGCGCCACCCACTCACCCTTGGGGGATTTGTAGGTCTCGTGGGTCACCATGCCCTGGGTGAACAGGCCCTTGAAGGGCTCGTCCAGATCGACATGGCCGGTCGCCTTCATGGCACGGGTGAAGAAGCGCGAATAGAGCAAGTGCAAAATCGCGTGCTCCACGCCACCGATATATTGGTCCACCGGCAGCCAGCGATTGGCAATCTCGGGGACAGTCGGGGTTTCGGCATGGGGGGCGGTGAAGCGAGCGAAATACCAGGAACTATCCACAAAGGTGTCCATGGTGTCGGTTTCGCGCCGCGCCGCGCCGCCGCATTGCGGGCAATGCACATGCTTCCAGGTCGGGTGATGGTCCAGGGCATTGCCGGGCTTGTCGAAGCTGACGTCTTCGGGCAGCACGACGGGCAGGTCCTTTTTCGGCACGGGTATGGTGCCGCAGACCTCGCAATGGATGATCGGAATTGGCGCGCCCCAGTAGCGCTGGCGCGACAGGCCCCAATCACGCAGGCGATATTGCGTTTGTGCCTTGCCCCAGCCCTTGGCTTCAAACAGCGCCAGGGTCTGGTCCATGGCTTCCTGGCACGTCAGTTCGGCGCCGCTTTCCCCAAACCAGTGCACATAGCGCACCTTCTGGGTCTTGAGCGGGGAGAAAGCCACGTCGCCGACGGCTTCGTCACTGTCGAGCGGCTTGAACACATCGATGACCGGCAGGCCATATTTGCGGGCAAAATCGAGGTCGCGCTGATCATGGGCGGGGCAGCCGATAATGGCGCCGGTGCCAAAATCCATCAGCACGAAATTGGCGATGTAAAGCGGCAGCTCCCAGCTCGGATCGGCCGGATGGGTTACCTTGATCCCGGTGTCAAAACCCAGCTTTTCGGCGGTTTCCAGTGCTGCGGTCGACGTGCCCGATTGCTGGCAGAGCTTGTTGAACGCGGCGATCTCCGCATTGTCCTCCGCCAGCGCCTTGGCCAGCGGGTGGTCGGCAGCGATGGCGGCAAAGGTGGGGCCAGCCATGGTGTCGGGGCGGGTGGTATAGACCGGCAGGGTCGCAAAGCCATGCGGCGCGCCCTTGACGCCAAAGTCAAAGGCCAGGCCCTGGCTCTTGCCGATCCAGTTGCGCTGCATGGTGCGCACTTTTTCGGGCCATTCGGTCAGCCCGTCCAGCCCGGTCAGCAATTCCTCGGCAAAGTCGGAAATCTTGAAGAACCACTGGGTCAGCTCGCGCTGTTCCACCACGGCGCCCGAGCGCCAGCCGCGCCCATCGATGACCTGTTCGTTGGCCAGCACGGTCATGTCGACCGGGTCCCAATTAACCTTGGAATTCTTGCGCGTGATCAGGCCTGCCGCCAGCATGTCGATGAACATCGATTGCTGGTGCTGGTAATATTCGGGCTCGCAGGTGGCGATTTCGCGCGTCCAGTCGATGGACAGGCCCATGGATTTGAGTTGGGCTTTCATCGAGGCGATGTTCTGGCGGGTCCAGGTGCCCGGGTTCATTTTGCGCTCGATGGCGGCGTTCTCGGCCGGCAGGCCGAAGGCGTCCCAGCCCATGGGGTGCAGCACATTGCGCCCCTTGGCGCGCCAATAGCGGGCGACCACATCGCCCATGGCGTAATTCCGCACATGGCCCATATGGATGCGGCCAGAGGGGTAGGGGAACATCTCGAGGACGTAATAGGGCTCGCGCGGATCGTCGTTATTGGTCACGAAGCTCTTGGCATCGTCCCAGACCTGCTGCCAGCGGGGCTCTGCTTCGCGCGGATTGTAGCGTTCGACGCTCACGATTTCGTCCTCGAATATGTTGGAATCGCAAGCGGCGAAAAACTGGCGCGCAGCTTGCGTTGTAAGGGGATTTTGGCTACCGGACCATCAACAGAAAACCCCCTCAAGGTCAACAGGAACAGGGCAAAAGCATGGACGACAACGATATCCTTGCCGCCCGGAGCCTGGGCGAGATCCACGAGCGCATGGCGGCCGCGCAAAAGCGCTTCGGCCCGCCCGCCGATCATGTCGAGCTGGTGGCCGTGTCCAAGACCTTTGCGGCCGAGGCTGTCTTGCCTTTTCTCAAGGCTGGGCAGCGCGTGTTTGGGGAAAATCGCGTGCAGGAGGCCAAGGATAAATGGCCCGCCTTGCGCGAGGCCTATCCCGATGTGCAGCTACACCTGATCGGGCCGCTGCAGACCAATAAGGCGCGCGAAGCGGTGGCTTTGTTCGATGTCATCGAAACGCTCGATCGGGAAAAGCTGGCCATTGTGCTGGCCGAGGAAATGGCGCGCGCCGGCAAGCGCTTGCCGTGCTTCGTGCAGGTTAATATCGGTGGCGAAGAGCAGAAGAGCGGTATTGCACCCGCTGAGACGGCGGCATTCATCGCCCGTTGCCGCGCCGAGCATGGGCTCGATATTGTCGGGCTGATGTGCATTCCGCCCGATGGCGTGCCGCCCGGACCCTATTTCGCGCATCTGGCTGGATTGGCAGAGATCTGTGGTGTGGCGGGGCTCTCCATGGGCATGAGCGGGGATTTCGAGCTTGGCATTGCCATGGGGGCTACCCATATCCGGGTAGGGTCGGCGCTGTTCGGCTACCGGCCCAAGGCAGACCCGCGCTGAACCGTGGACGAGCAAGTGTAAATCGCGGAGATCGCTGCAACTTTTAACGCTCTCGCATCGTTCCTGACTGTCGTAACGCCGATGTGATTGGTTGGACAAAAACCGGTCGCAATAGTGTGACCCTTGATCGGGCAAAGCGCCAAAAACCCGGAGAAAACAATGAACAAGCGACGCATTCTGCTGGTGGACGATGATACCGATCTGCGGCAGACCCTGGTCGAGCAGCTCGAAACGCACAACGAGTTCGACATTCTCCAGGCCGGCACCGCCAATGACGCGCTCAAGGCCACCCGCGAAAACAATATCGATCTGATGATCCTCGATGTCGGCCTGCCCGACATGGATGGGCGCGACGCCGTCAAGGTGTTGCGCACCGAAGGCTATAAAAGCCCCATCCTGATGCTGACCGGTCACGATAGTGATGCCGACCAGATCCAAGGCCTTGAATCGGGCGCCAATGACTATCTGACCAAGCCCTTCCGCTTTCCGGTGCTGCTGGCGCGAATCAATGCGGCGCTGCGCCAGCATGACCAGAGCGAGGACGTGGTCTTCACCATCGGACCCTATAGCTTCCAGCCTTCGGCCAAGCTGCTCGAAGCCAATGATGGCGGCAAGGTGCGGTTGACCGACAAGGAAACCTCGATCCTCAAGTTCCTCTATCGCCAAGGCCCAAAGACCATCACACGCGACGTGCTGCTCAAGGAAGTCTGGGGCTATAATAACCGGGTCACCACGCATACGCTGGAAACTCATATCTATCGCCTGCGCCAGAAGATCGAGCGTGACCCCTCCAATGCGCGCCTGCTGGTCACTGAAGAGGGTGGCTATCGCCTGGTTCCGTAACGCGGAAATCGGGTACAAATCGGCACAAAATGCCTTATAGGATGAAGACTGTCCGCGCCTTGGGTGCGGACGGTGTGCATCTGGACTTGGGGCTTATGATCAGGGACGACGCGGCCGAGGCGCTGGCCAGGGCCGAATTTTTCGATATCTGCGACGACGAGCAAAGGCGCATGCTGGCCTTTGCCGGCGACACACGTCGTTTCGAGGCCGATGCCGTGCTGTACAAGGCCGGCGACGTGCCTCTGGGTGCGTTCGTGCTGATTTCGGGAACCTTGCGCGCCAAGCCGGAGGGTCCGGCGTCCGGCAAGCCCTATGCCATGTCCGAGCCGGGCAGCGTGGTATCCGCCATGGCGCTGATCCTGGCCAAGCCGCGGCCGATCACCATCACCGCCGTTACCGAATGCCAGACCCTGTTCGTGCCGCGCCAGGCTTTCCTCAAGCTGGTGCAGCAATCGCCCGATCTGGCGCAACGCGCCGTCGAACGCGTGCAGCGCGACCTAGGCAATTACCTGGGCGCGCTCGAGCCCGTCCGCGCCCGCATGAAGGGCGAATAGGTTCTTTGCCCGGCTGTTTCACGTGAATCCAGTTGTTGAGGCCTAAACCCCGGCAAACCGCACGATGACCGGTACGTGGTCGCTCGGCTTGTCGGCCCAGCCGCGGTACGGCTTGGCGATCTCGGCGGCGATGCAATGCTCGGCAATGTCGGCGGTGGCCCAGATATGGTCGAGGCGGCGGCCCTTATTGGCGTTTTCCCAATCGGCGCTGCGATAGCTCCACCAGGAATAAAGCTTCTGGTCGAACGGCACATGCTTGCGCACGAGGTCAGTCCAGCCATGACCGCCATTGAGAATGGCGTTGAGCGCTTCGGTCTCGATTGGGGTGTGGCTCACCACCTTGAGCAGTTGCTTGTGGCTCCACACATCGTTTTCATGTGGGGCGATGTTGAAATCGCCGGCAATCAGATGGCCGCGCTGGAATTCCGGCTCGGAAAACCAGCTGGTCAATTCGCTGAGGAAACCCAGCTTGTGCTTGAATTTGGGATTGATTTCGGGGTCCGGTTCATCGCCGCCGGCGGGGATGTAGAAATTATGCACGGTCAGCGGCCCGCGGCCCAGATCGAGCACCGCCGAGACATGGCGTGATTCGGGGATTTCGCAGAACACGCGGCTTGAAATGTCGGTCAGCGGGAATTTCGAAATGATGGCGACGCCGTGATAGCCCTTCTGGCCGTGTACCGCCTGATGCGGATAGCCAGCTTCGGTAAAGGCATTGGTCGGGAACTGGTCATTGGTGCATTTGATTTCCTGCAGCATCAGCACGTCGGGCTGATATTGGCTGATGAAATCGAGCACCATGGGCAGGCGCAGGCGAACCGAATTGATGTTCCAGGTGACGACGGCGACGGTCATTGATTGGCCCCTTGAGCAGAGGGCATTCTTATCGCGGAGGGGGCCGCCAAGGACAAGCCGGAAACGGCAGTGAGGTGATGACTGCTGACATCGGGCGTCAGTACAACAACAAAAAACCCGGCCTTGCGACCGGGTTCTTCAAAAATCAGCGTAGGGCCGAAGAGCTTATTCGCTCTTGGCTTCGCCTTCAGCGGCTGCAGCCTGCTCGGCAGCGGCGGCCGCTGCTGCGGCTTCCGCGTCCTTGGCGGCCTGTTCAGCGGCAAAAGCCTCTGCAGCGGCAATCTTTTCGGCTTCACGAGCCTCGCGCGCGGCCTGGGCGGCGGTGCGTTCGCTGGCTTCGATCTTCTTGGTGCGCGAATTGGTCGATTCGAAAATACGAGCCGATTTACCGCGACGATCGCGCAGATAGTACAGCTTGGCGCGACGCACCTTACCGCGCTTGAGCACTTCGACCGAAGCGATATTGGGCGAATAGAGCGGGAACACGCGTTCCACGCCTTCGCCATAGGAAATCTTGCGCACGGTGAAGCTGGAAGTGATGCCACCGCCGGTGACGGCGATCACGACGCCTTCATAGGCCTGCAGGCGTTCCTTGTTGCCTTCCTTGATCTTCACCCACACCTTGATGGTATCGCCATGGGTAAATTCGGGAAGCTCGCGCTTGGCGGAGAGGGCGGCGACCTGCTCGGCCTCGATCTGTTCGATGATATTGGACATGTCTTGATCCGTTCTGATCTTTTCAATGGAGCGATTGCTCGGAACCTTTTGGGAAAATTCCGATCGCCCGGTCTTGGTTGGTAACGGAGGTTTTTCGTCTTTTTATTCGCACGTCATCGGGTCCGATCAGCCCAATGTCGCAGTCGTGGCGCGGCTATAGGGCAAAAACGCCCCAGAGTCTAGGGTTTCGGACAGTTTTATGACTTGTCCGGACCCAGCAGGTCGGGCCGCCGCTGCCGGGTGAGGGCCAGGCTTTGCTCGGCCCGCCATTTGGCGATTTTGCCGTGATCGCCCGAGGTCAGCACCGCCGGAATATCGATACCCTCGAATTGCTGCGGCCGTGTGTATTGCGGATATTCGAGCTGCCCGTCCTCAAAGCTCTCATCGGCATGGCTTTCGGCCTTGCCCAAGACGCCGGGGATGAGCCGCACCACGGCTTCCAGCAGCACCATGGCGGCAACTTCGCCCCCGGCCAGCACATAGTCGCCAATCGAGATTTCCTCGAGCCCACGAGCGTCGATGACGCGCTGGTCGATACCCTCGAAGCGCCCGCAGATGATCACGGCGCCAGGGCCGAGCGCCAATTGCCGCGCCTTTTGCTGGGTGAGCGGCGTGCCGCGTGGCGACATCAGAATGCGGGGGCGGGAGTCGCCGGCAGGGGAGACCGCGTCAATGGCGCTGGCCAGGATATCGGGCTTGAGCACCATGCCCGCGCCGCCGCCGGAGGGGGTGTCGTCTACGGTGCGGTGCTTGTCAGTGGCAAAATCACGCAATTGGGTGGCGTTGAGCGACCACAGCCCGTCCGCCAGCCCACGGCCGAGCACGGAGGCGCCCAGCGGGCCGGGAAACAGCTCGGGAAACAGCGTGATGATATCAGCGGAAAAACTCAATCGGGTTCTTCCTCGCCCTCTTCGGCATCGAGCGGCACGACAATGGTCAGATAGCCCTCGGCGAGGTGGATATCGGGCACCACGGCCTTGGTGAAGGGGTACAAATAGGTATCGCCCGATTGGGGATCGCGAATTTCGATCAAATCGCCAGCGCCGAAATTGGGCAGTGCCGAAACCTTGCCCAGCACCACGCCATTATCGAGCCGCGCTTCAAGCCCCAGCAGGTCGGCATGATAGAAGTCGTCCTCGTCCTCGGGCTCGGGCAGGCGGGCGCGATCGACGAAGAGCGACACGCCGTTCAGCGCCTCGGCCGCGGTGCGATCGGCAATGCCCTTGATGTTGGCGATGATCACATTCTTCTGCACGCGCAGTTTAGTGATGGTGATGATCAGGCCCGGCCGGTCAGTCTCCAGCGGCCCGTAATCGCCAATGGCGGCGGGGTCCTGGGTGAAGGGGGTGATGCGCACTTGCCCCTTGATGCCATGGGCGGCGCCGATCTGGCCCATCAGGATGGTCTTGTTGGTGTCGGTCATTGCGGCTCCCGGCTTTGCTGTGCCGTTCCTAGCAGGCGGCGACACGAATGGGAATTCTTCGAGACGGCGGAACCGTGTGGCAGCGCTGGTGATTGTGGAGGCAGCAACACAGGAGCGCTGTAATGGCCAGGACTTTGACTTCCCATGGTGAGATCCGGCAATGGGCCGAAGCGCGTGGCGGCAATCCCATGCTGATGGAAACGCCCGACGGCACCGGTAGCCGGACGCTGCTGCAACTGACCTTTGGCCAGCACGCCATCAATACCGATGGCAATGAGGGCCCGGACCGGATCGGTGGCTTTCAGCTGGTGAGCTGGGACGATTGGTTCGCCGCGCTCGACGCGGCCAAGCTGACGCTGCGGGTGTCGGACGATCTGGCCGGGGGGAATGAGGCGGAGTTCGAATTCGTGCCGCGTGAGGGCGGCGACAACACTTCTGAAGCTGGAAAGAAGCCTGCTGCAATCAGCATCCAGTCGCCCAATAAGGACGACCGAGCGTCCTAGTCGCTCTCCGCGGCCGCCTCGATGGCTTCCATATCCTCGTCGGAAAAGCCGAAATGGTGGCCCAGTTCGTGGATCAGCACATGGGTGACGACTTCGCCCAGCGTATTGTCGTCGTTTTCGGCCCAATAATCGAGAATGGCGCGGCGGTAGAGGAAGACCGTGTTGGGCAATTGCCCGGTCTGGGGCATGGCGCCGTCCTCGGTCATCCCGATGCCGGTGAACAGCCCCATCAATTCGAAGGGGCTCTCCATGCCAAAGCCTTCGAGCACATCATCCTCGGCAAATTCGGCCACTGCGCAGGTGACGTCAGCCGCCAGCGAGCGGAACGGCTCCGGCAGCGCCTTGAGGGCCGCCGTCGCCAGGGCTTCGATATCGTCGAGGGTGGGCGCGAACCGCGCCCCCCAATCAGCCGAGCTTACTGCCACTCGCGGATGTCGACGAAGTGGCCGGCAATTGCCGCCGCTGCGGCCATGGCCGGAGACACCAGATGCGTGCGACCCTTGAAGCCCTGGCGGCCTTCAAAATTGCGGTTGGAAGTCGAGGCGCAGCGTTCCTGCGGCTTGAGCTTGTCCGGGTTCATGGCCAGGCACATCGAGCAACCGGGCTCGCGCCATTCAAAGCCGGCATTGAGGAAGATCGTGTGCAGCCCCTCGGCCTCGGCCTGGTCCTTTACCAGGCCCGAGCCCGGAACGACCATGGCGTCGACACCGGCGGCAACCTTGCGGTCGCCGATGACGGCTGCGGCAGCCCGCAGGTCTTCGATACGGCCATTGGTGCAGGAGCCGATAAACACGCGCTCGATGGTGATGTCGGTGATCGGCGTGCCGGGTTTCAGACCCATATAGTCGAGCGCCCGCCACTTGGAAGCGCGCTTGTTCTCGTCCTCGATGTCATCGGGGTTTGGCACCGCGCCGGTCACCGAGATCACGTCTTCGGGCGAGGAGCCCCAGGACACGATCGGCGGCAGCTTGGCGGCGTCGAGAATAACGACCTTGTCATAGACCGCGCCTTCGTCGGTATAGAGGGTCTTCCAATAGTCGAGCGCCATGTCCCAGGCCTTGCCGGTCGGCGCGCGATTGCGGCCCTTCACATAGTTGAAGGTGGTTTCGTCGGGCGCGATCAGGCCGGCGCGGGCACCGCCTTCAATGGTCATGTTGCAGACCGTCATGCGGCCTTCCATGGACAGCGAGCGGATGGCTTCGCCGGCAAATTCGATGACGTGGCCATTGCCACCGGCCGTGCCGATCTCGCCGATGATGGCGAGGATAATGTCCTTGGCGGTGACGTGGGGCGGCAATTGCCCATCCACGCGCACCAGCATGTTCTTGGCCTTTTGCTGGATCAGCGTTTGCGTGGCCAGCACATGCTCGACTTCGGAGGTGCCGATACCATGCGCCAGGGCGCCGAAGGCGCCATGGGTCGAGGTATGGCTGTCGCCGCACACAATGGTCATGCCGGGCAGGGTAAAGCCCTGCTCGGGGCCAACGATGTGCACGATGCCCTGCCGCTTGTCGAAGGGGTCGAAATATTCGATGCCGAAATCCTTGGTATTCTCGGCCAGGGCAGCGATCTGGATCGCGCTTTCCGGGTCCGGATTGGGCAAGGAACGGTCGGTGGTGGGCACGTTGTGATCGACCACGGCCAGGGTGCGCTCGGGGTGGCGCACCTTGCGGTTGTTCATGCGCAGCCCTTCAAAGGCCTGGGGACTCGTGACTTCATGCACGAGGTGGCGGTCGATATAGAGCAGCGAGGTCCCGTCCTCGTTGTTCTGCACCAGATGGTCGTCCCAGATCTTGTCGTAAAGCGTGCGCGCCTTGGTCATTGTTCAGGTTCCGGCAGGAATGCGAAGTTTGGAGCCGTTCTAAGCCGGGACGGGGCAGGGGTCAAGCATAACCGTACCCTCGGGTACGGCTGGCTATTCCGAAATCGTGCTTGCTGCGGTGCTGGCGGCCGGCGTCAGGGCGCCAGCCGGTTTGATCCGGCGTTGCAGCAAGCGCCAGGCGGTCAGCGGCAACTCGATCAGGCCGGGCTTGGGATCACGCCAGGCAAAGGTGGCGAGGGTGCGGGTGCGGCCGATCGAGCGCAGGTAATCACCCAGGCGCAGCTTGCCCTGGGCCAGCAATTGCAGGCTGACAATGCTATCGCGCAGCATGAACATCCAGCCGACACCCGGGCGTGCCACGGGCGGGTCGACGGTCTCGCCGGCGCTGAGCGCAATCAGCAGGGCGCCAAAATCCATGCCCGCCGCCTGGGCCAGGCCGAACCAGGACCACGGCCGCGGATTGACGTCGAGCAGCTTGAGCTCGCCAGTGCGGGGATCGCGCTTGAACTCGATTTCACACAGGCCGTGATGGCCGATGGAGGCGAGGAATGCTTCGCCTTTGGCGATGACATCGGCCTGCTCGACGGTTTCGACAAAGGTCGAGGTATAGCTGAACTCAACCGGAAACTGCCGGGTCCGCTGCGCGGCAAAGCTGGCGCGCGGCGTGCCGTTCCACCACAGGCCAGCATAGGAGAACTGGGTCTCGCCACCACCAGGAATATATTCCTGCACGACGATGTGGTCCTTGCCCTGCTGCAATTGCGCAGCCTGGGTGAAGAGGTCGATGAACTCGGCCGCATTGTCGGCCCGCCAGGCCTTGGCCTGGGTGAAGCGATTGACCGCGATGCGCATGGTGGGCTTGAGCACGACCGGGAATTCGATGCTGGCGGCGGTTGCAGCCAGATCGTCGCCCACCACATAAATGCGCGGCACGGCAATGCCCAATTCCGCGGCGCGTTGATAGGTCAGCGCCTTGTTGCAGGCCCATTGCAACTGCGCCCAATCGGGTAATGTGACCACCAGCAGGCTCGAGAGCCGCTCGCGCTGCTGGGCGGCGAACTTGACGTCCTCGTCAGCGGCCGGGATGAGCAGGTAGTTTTCAAGACTGTGCTTGTGCACCAGCGCTTCAAGCGCCTCGATGGCACCCGGGCTTTCGGCGCCCGGCCATTCGGCCCAGTGATGCACGGCATTGGAAAACCGGGGCAGCGGGGTGAAATTGGTGACGAACCAGACGTCGAGCCCTTGCCCGGCAAGGCTGCGTGCCAGCGCGATGGCGCCGTGCGACCCGCCCAGGATAATGGCGCCCTTGGGGCGGGGGGATGGGATCGACATGCTCATGGTTCGTTTTTCACCAGATGTGTCTCGTCGGCGGCGCCGTCCTGTCCCCCCGAACGGGACCGAGCCGCAAAATATCAAAGATCGTGGGGTCGAGCCCCGTTTTGAACGCGTACCGCCAGCACAATAGACTGTAAGTCAGCACACGGCTAAGTGAACTTACTATGGCCACGCCAATAACACCAAAACTAGGCAGGACGGCAATTTGGGCCAGGATACTCGCCAGAGTGGTTAATCTGGAAAGGCCCGCACCGCGCCTTTCCCAGCCGGCTCCTATGCCGCTCGCCAGCGAGCGGGCCAAACCCGTTCGCAGCAGCGACCCCAAAGCGTCCCTTTGCCTCAGCATGCGTGCCCCTAACACATTGGCCGTTGGCAGAAACCGGTACGGCCAATGTGACAGGTCTATCTCAAGAAGCTCTTACCGGTCCCGTTACAATTCGGTAACGCAGCAATAGGCAGGCCGATCAGTGCCGGAAATGGCGCATCCCGGTCATCACCATGGCGATCCCGGCCGCGTCGGCGGCGGCGATCACTTCATCATCGCGCATCGAGCCACCGGGCTGGATCACGGCGGTGGCGCCAGCGGCGACCAGCGCCTCAAGCCCATCGGCAAAGGGGAAGAAGGCATCCGAGGCGACGACGGAGCCTTGCGACAATGCTCCCTCAATGCCAGCCGCCTTGGCCGCGTCGATCGATTTGCGATGGCCGGTCAGTGCTGAATCGACCCGGCTCATCTGCCCGGCGCCGATGCCGACCGTGGCGCCATCTTTGACATAAACGATGGCATTGGACTTGACGTGCTTGGCCACCTTGGCAGCCAGGCGCAGGTCGGCCATTTCCGCTGCGCTCGGAGCCTTTTTGGTCACCACTTTGATATCGCAATCATCGACATTGCGATTGTCGCGCGACTGGACCAAGAGGCCTCCCGCAACGGATTTGACCATTAGGCCATCGGCCTTGGGATCGGCCAGCCCGCCGGTCAGCAGCAGGCGCAGGTTCTTCTTGGCGGCGATGATGGCCTGGGCTTCTGGCGTGGCCGAGGGGGCGACAATCACTTCGGTGAAGACCTTGACGATCTCTTCGGCGGTCGCCGCGTCGATCTCGCGATTGGTGGCGACAATGCCGCCAAAGGCGCTGACCGGGTCGGTGCGCAGCGCATTCTTATAGGCGGTCACCAGATCGCCGGCGACGGCCACGCCGCAGGGATTGGCATGCTTGATGATGGCGACGGCCGCGCCCTGGGCCGGATCGAATTCGCTGACCAGCTCGAAGGCGGCATCGGTATCGTTGATATTGTTGTAGCTGAGCGTCTTGCCCTGTACCTGGGTGGCGGTCGCGACGCCCGGGCGGCTGTCGCCATTGGCGTAAAAACCGGCCCATTGATGCGGGTTTTCGCCATAGCGCATGACTTCGCGCAGCGTGCCGGCAAAGCTGCGATAGGGGATTTCGGGATAGTCGATCGCCTGGGCGAACCAGCTCGAAATGGCGCTGTCATAGGCGGCGGTGCGGGCATAGGCCTTGGCAGCCAGCTTCTGGCGCAGCTCGAACGGTACGCCGCCCGTGGTCCTGATGGCCTCGAGAATGGCCGGATAGTCGGTGGGATCGACGACGACCGTCACATAGGCATGGTTCTTGGCGGCAGAGCGCACCATGGCCGGGCCGCCAATATCGATATTTTCGATGATCTCGTCATAGGAGGCGCCCGAAGCGACGGTCTTTTCGAAGGGGTAGAGATTGACCGCAACCAGGTCGATGGCGCCGATGTCATGCTCGGCCATGGAGGCGGCATGGTCCGCCTTGTCGCGCACCGCCAGCAGCCCGCCATGCACTTTGGGATGCAGCGTCTTGACGCGGCCATCCATCATTTCGGGAAAGCCCGTCAGGTCAGAAATCTCGCGCACCTTAAGGCCGGCATCGCTGATGAGCTTATGCGTGCCCCCGGTCGAGACCAGTTCCACGCCCGCCTCGCTCAGGCCTCGCGCAAAATCGGCCATGCCGGATTTGTCGAATACCGAAAGCAGTGCGCGCCCGACCTTGACCGTCTTGCTCATCAAAAATGTCCCGCAGAGAGAATGGAAATTCTGCGCGCTCGCTAGCACGAAGCGGCGGCAATGGGAACCATGCACTATTGTTCGAGCGTAAAGATCCAGGCGATCTCGCGGTCGGCGGCCGCTTCGGTCTCCAGCACCAGCTGGCGCGTCTTGTGAAACCCGAGATAGGAGGATTGGCGCACGCTTTCCTCCTCATGGAAATCGGCGCCTTCCCACAAAAAGCTCCAGACCGCGCCATTGGGCAGCACCAACCGCACCAGGCCCTCGCCGGACACCCGCCGCACCATGACCTTGGGCGCCAGATGGAAGCGCACCGAGAGCAGGCCCGATGGCGTGCCATTGGCGATCATGCGGTCCTGCCCCACCAGGGTGGTGCCTTCGGCGAGCAGGGTCAGCCGGCGTTCGAGGTCAACGCCGTAGCGCCTGGCATAGCCGGTGGTGCCCAGCGTCAGCAGATGATCGGCCGTATCGAGCGTGATGATCGGCGGCGTCCGCTCGGCGTCCTCGGCATCGATGGACGGGGCCGAATGCGCCACGGTCTGGCGGAACAGCGCCTGGCTGTCCGGTAGATCCGCCGGGGCGGGGCCGCAGGAGCCCAAGATCAGTTCATTGCCATGGGAGAATTCGAAGGCCAATGCGCTGGCATGGGCTTCGGCATCGAACCCCTTGGGCGGCACGCGGCCGGAATCGGCGATGACCACTGCTTCGCCATTGCGCAGAATGCCATAGCCGCCCAACAGCATGGAACGCCGCTTGCGCAGCGGCGACAGCGCCTGCACGGCGATCAGCACATCATGGGGTAATTGTCCGGCGCCATTGAAATAGACGGGCTCGCCGCTCGACAGCGTCAGTGCGTCGAGGCTTTCATGCATGCGGTCGATCTGGGCACCCAGCTCGTTGCTTTCCTCGGTCTTGTAGCTGCCGGCGGCGCGACGGACGCTGGCCAGCTCCACCAATAGCTGCAATTGCAGCTTGGGATTGCGTGACAGATGCAGCCCGTCGGCGTCCAACTGGCTGGCCAGGATGGTATTGAGCTTGGCAATGCGCGCCGGCACGTCGGTCTTGTCGTCCTGGTCACAGATTTCGGCGCCGAGCAGGGCAATGGCGGCATAAAGCGCTTCAATAGGGTCGCTGGTCAGCGGCGCCCGTACTTTGAGACTCTGGATCTGGGTCCCCAGCACGCGCTGGATGGTCTTGGCCTGTTCGGGATTGGCCCCGTCGAGCAACAGCGGCAAATGCCGCAGCCAATTGAGTATGCGTTGGGCACAGAGCGCAGGAGCCCAGGTATCGCGTTCGAACTGGGCTTCGCGGCTGATCCAGTCGAGCACCAGCATGCGGGCAAATTTGCGCTCGCCGGGGTCACGCACATCGCGGAAATGACGCAGCCAGGAAAAACCATGCAGGTTGAGCCACCAATCCTGGTGCTCGGCCTCAAGCCCGAAGGGCGAGGCGCCCCCGGTTTCCACTAGCTTCGAGGCCAAAAGGTAGCGGCCGCTCATCATGTCGCGCACGGCTTCGCGGTCGGAGGGACGAAATTCGGGCAATTCGCCGGCAAAGGCGTCGTCGGCCAGGCCCCGCCAGGTCCAGCGCAAGACAGGCAGGGTCACGACGGTGTCGGCCAGGCCGAGAAACAGCCGGCGCAACGCGAATCGAATCTGTCCGGACATCAAACTGCGCCCGCGCGCCGCGCGCCCGGGATCAGTCTCTTGCTAGTCAAAAACCTCAACGACCCAAATCCTTTGCGGTGCAACGTCCCCCGATCGTTGCCATTCGCCCCCGTGCCGATTCTAGCGCCGGCGGCGGAAGCGCGCCACGAAGAATCCGTCCATGCCCCCAGCCAATCCGCTCGGGCTCATGCCCGGATGGGTGCGCACCAGCCCTTTGGGCGTTACCGCCTGCTCGAGACCGGGCAGATCGGCGGCCGAAACCGGGAACAATTCGAGTCCCGGCAGCGAATCAAGCGCCCAATCGACCTGCTCCTCGCCCTCGGCCGGCTCGAGCGAGCAGACGCAATAGAGCAGCACGCCATCCACATCGAGGCAGCGGAAGGCATTGGTCAGCAAAGCCCGCTGCAGCCGTACGCGGCCGGCAACGTCACCCACCGAGCGATGCCAGATCACTTCCGGGTGGCGGCGGAACGTGCCGGTGGCCGAACAGGGCGCGTCGAGCAACACGCCCGAATAGAGCGAAGCGGGTGCGAACGTGCCGGCATCCCCGACAATGGTTTCGGCGGTGTAGTCGAGCCGGGCCAGATTGCCCCGCAGGCGTTCCATGCGGGTCGCGTCGCTATCGAGCGCGGTCACGGCATAGCCGGCCTTGATCAATTGGGCGGTCTTGCCGCCCGGCGCAGCGCAGAGATCGAGCACACGAGCGCCCGGTTGCAGCGCCAGGAGGCGCGCGGGGATGGCGGAAGCCGCATCCTGCACCCACCATTGGCCCTCGGCATAGCCGGGCAGGGCCTCGACGGGGCGGTCGCGCTGTTCGATGCGGACGGTATCGGCCAGGGCGACCTGCGCGCCCAAAGTGTCGATCAGGTCGGGATCATTGCTCTTGAGCGTCAGGTCGAGCGGGGCGCCGGCGAGCAGGGCATCGGAAAAGCCGTCAATGGCCGCTTCGCCATAGGCGTCCAGCCAGGTGTCGCCAAAGGTATCGGGGATCAGCAGGTCGTCGCTCAGCATGCCGAATTTGGCCGAATTGGCCTGGGCGCTGCGCAAGACCGCATTCATCAGGCCCGACAGATGCCGCGCCTTGGGATCGCGCTTGGTGGCTTCCACAGCCAGGAACAGCGCGCTATGCGCCCCCAGATCGGGCAAAAACACCAATTGGGCCAGCGACAGGCGCAGAATGGCTTCGAAGGTGCCGGACTTGGCGGGCATGCCCTTGTCGAGCACGGCATGGAGAATGAAATTGAGTTGGCCCTGGCGGCGCAGGGCCGTGGTGATCAGCCGGTTGGCCAGCGCGCGATCACGCCCGTCGGCCAGGTCAGCCGCATTGAGGGGGACAAAATTGTCGCCCGCCAGAACGGCTTTGAGCCGCTGGGCGGCAACGAGACGGAGCTTGAGCCCCGCCGGTTCGGATTTTGGTGCCACGCTTACGAATTATCCCCAGGGACCGCTTTGTCCGCCACCCTCGCCGGACCTTCCGGTGGGGGGCACGCGCCAGCCGCTCGTGCTGTTGCCACTCGTGCCGCGAGACGGCGATGCCGATGGCGAACGGGGCTGAGGCGCTGCGCCCTTATCGTTCACCTGCATCTCCGCTGCAAGCTTCTGCAAGGCCGCGATGCGATTGGCGGTGTCGGGGTGCGTGGAAAAGAGGTTATCCATGCGCTGCCCCGACAGGGGATTGATGATGTACATATGGGCCATGGCGGGGTTCCGCTCGGCCGCGACATTGACGGTCCGATGGGCCGCGCCCGCGATCTTTTGCAGCGCCGAGGCCAGTGCCAGCGGGTCCGCCGAAATCTCGGCGCCGTGCTTATCGGCCTCATATTCACGCGTGCGGCTCACCGCCATCTGCACCACCATGGCGGCCAGCGGGGCGAGGAACACCATCAGCAATGCGCCAATGCCGCCCAGCGGATTGTCGCGATTATTGCCGCCGCCAAAGAACAGGCCGAACTGGGCGAGCGCCGAGATCGCACCGGCAAAGGTCGCCGTAATGGTCATGGTCAGCGTGTCGCGATTGCGGATATGGGCCAATTCATGCGCCACGACGCCCGCCACTTCGCGCGTTTCCAGCGTGCGCAGCAGGCCGGTCGAGACCGCGACCGCCGCATTTTGCGGATTGCGGCCGGTGGCAAAGGCATTGGGCTGGTCGGACTGGATGACATAGACCGCCGGAGTGGGAATGCCGGCTCGCCGCGAGAGCGTATCGACCATGTCGTAAAGCTCGGGCACCTGGCTGCGCTCGACCGGGACGGCGTTCTGCATGCGCAGCACCATCTTGTCGGAGTTCCAGTAGCTGAACAGGTTGGTCCCCGCCGCAAACAGCAGGGCGATCATCATGCCCCCCGTGCCGCCGATGAAATAGCCCACCACCATGAACAGCGCCGTAAGGGCCGCGATCAGGACGGAGGTGCGAAACATGTTGAACATCGGAGCCTCTTGGGGTTCGTCTTTCCTGCAACTATGTTGTGACGGCGACGGTTTCATGCAAGGCGCATGACCATACCACAATTGGGAAGCCTGCAATGAGTGATGCAGAACAGAGTTCGGATGAGGGCGAACCGCGCCCGCCGCTGACCCCCGCCGCCCAGCGCGCGCTGGCGGAAGCCGAAGAGCGCCGCCGCGCCATCGACGGCAAAACTGCCTTTGCCCCGCGGGAAAAAGGCGGCCGCGGCGGGCTCGAACCCGGTCGCTACGGCGATTGGGAAATCAAAGGCCTGACCAGCGATTTCTAGCCGGAAAAGCGGGGTCTAGCGGCCGCCGGCCTGCTGCAGCAGCTGCACCATGTCGGTAAAGCCACGATTGCGGGCATGGGTGAGCGGGCTGACCTGGTCGCCATCGGCCAGGTTTGGATTGGCTCCGGCGTCGAGCAGCAATTTGACGATGGCGACGTGACGCGGCCCGCCATCTCCAAGGATGATGGCCTCCAGCAGCGCAGTCCAGCCCAACCGGTTGACGTGATCGACATCGACGCCCGCCGCGATCAGGCTCGCTACGGTTTCCACATGGCCGCGCTCTGCGGCGGGTATCAAAGCCGTGCCGCCATAGCGGTTGGTGCTGGTCAGGTCGGCGCCGTGGGCCAGCGTCAGCTTGAGAATTTCGAGGTGCCCCCGCGCTCCGGCATAGAGATAGGGGCTGTCGGCAATGGCGTCCTTGGCATTGACGTCGGCCCCCGCCTCGATCAGCAGCCTTGCCGCCTCGATATTGTTGGCATGGGTCGCGACCAGCAGGGCCGTTGCCCCCTCGGCATCGCGCGCTTCCAGATCGGCTCCAGCGGCGATCTGCGCCGTTATGGCGGCAATGTCACCCTGGCGGGCGGCGGTAATGAGATCATCGGCCATGGCGGCTCCTCCCATCATCAGGACCAGTAATATGCTGCGCCAGAGGAGCGCCATGCTAGAGCCGGGCCTGTTCGATGGCCGGCATCAGATGATCGGTCACAGCCTGCGGCGTCAGCGGGCCGACATGCTTGAAGGTGATGATGCCATCGGCATTGACCACGAAGGTTTCGGGCACGCCATAGACACCCCAATCGATCGAGACACGCCGGTCACGATCGGCGCCGACGGCGTCATAGGGGTTGCCCAGTTCGGCGAGGAAGGCGCGGGCATTTTCGGGCGCATCGGATTGGTTGATGCCGAAGAGGCGGACCTTGGCGACATCCTTGAGTGCCTCGAGCAGCGGATGCTCGGCCCGGCAGGGCAGGCACCAGCTGGCAAAGACATTGACCACGGTGACTTCGCCCTTGAGCGCAGCGGTATCAAAGCCCGGCACGCCCAGTTCGGGCACTGCTTCCATGGCAAAGGCCGGGGCAGGCTTGTCGATCAGGACACTGCGCACCAGGCTGGGATCGCGATCCATGGATGAGGCAAAGATCGCGACCAGCGCGACCAGCAGCAGCAGCGGCAGGGCAAACAGCACATAGCGCATCAGGCCGGACCCGCCGAGCGGCGGCGAATACCGCGGGCTTCGAGGTCGGCCAGTTTTTTGGCGACACGCCGCGCATCGAGGCGGGTCCAGACAATCAGTGCGGCGACGGCCAAGGTCACCCCGGCATAGGCGGCGACGATGAAAACGGCGTGCGGCCCGAGATCGATCACGATTTGGCTCCCTGCGCGGCCTGCCGTTCCAGCGCCATGACACGGCGGCGGCTGACCTCGGTATGCATGGCTTTCAGATGCAGCACCAGAAACAGGAATGTAAACGCGAAAAACATCACGAAAAGCGGTGTCAGGATCGAGCCGGGCATGCGCGGGCCATCGGCGCGGAACACGCTGGCGGGCTGGTGCAGCGTGCTCCACCAATCGACCGAGAATTTGATGATGGGAATGTTAACAGCGCCCACAAGGGTAAAGACCGCAATGACCCGGGCAGCGCGCAGCTGATCGTCGAAGGCGCGCCATAGCGCGATAATGCCCAGATAGATGAACAGCAGCACCAGGGTCGAGGTCATGCGCCCGTCCCATTCCCAGAACGTGCCCCAGGTGGGCCGGCCCCAGAGTGAGCCGGTAAACAGCGCCAGAGCGGTAAAGGTCGCGCCCAGCGGCGCTGCCGCTTTCATCGACACATCGGCCATAGGGTGGCGCCAGACCAGCGAACCCAGTGCCGAAACCGCCATCACCGCATAGACGAACTGGCTGAGCCAGGCGGTGGGCACGTGCACATACATGATGCGCACTGTATCGCCCATCTGGTAATCCTGCGGCGAATTATAGAGGGCAAACCACAGCCCCACCACGAACAGCAGGGCGGTGAGGATGGTGAGCGGCCAGAGCAGGGGACGGGTCCAGGCGACGAATTGCCCGGGATGGGCGATGCGGCTCCACCAGCTCTGTTTGGGTGTGGTTTGGATAGTCATGACATCAGCGCTCTAATCCTCGGCCGAGCTTATCGCAAGGGCGGCGGCAAAGGGAGCCAGCGCCACCGCCATGAGGCTCAATGCCGCAAGAAACAGCAGCGCGGCACTCGATTGGGTGGCGCTGATCGCCCCGGTGCCGAAGATCAATACGGGCACGGAGAGGGGTGCGATGAGAATGGGGGCGATCAGCCCGCCCCGCCGGATTGCCACGGTCACCGCCGCGCCAATGGCGCCGAACGCGGCCAGTGCCGGGGTGCCCAGCAGCAGCGAGAGCACCATGCGCCAGAAGGCGGAAAAATCCATGGCCAGCAGCACGGCGAGGATCGGACTGGCAAGAATCAGTGGCAGCGCGGTCAAAAGCCAATGGGCGATCACTTTTGCGGCAATGATGGCCGAGAGCGGCAGCTCGGCATGCCGCAGCAGGATCAGCGTGCCGTCTTCATGATCGGGGCGGAACAGCCGGTCCAGCCCCAGCAGCATGGCGAGGAAGGCCGCGATCCAGATAATGCCAGGCGCAATAGTCGCCAGCAGTGCTTTGTCGGGGCCAACAGCAAAGGGCACGATGGCACCGGTGATGATGAAGAACAGCACCAGCGTCAGCACATCGCCGCCACCGCGCAGGGCCAGCGCCAGTTCACGGCCGATAATGGCGGAAAACGCCTTCATGCAGCTTTGCCCAAGGCCAGGGTTTCCATGCGGGCGGCATCGGGCAGGGTGATCGGATCATGCGTGGCGGCAATGGCAATGCCGCCGGCATCGAGATGGCCGTCGATCAGATCGGTCACCAATTGATGGCCCTCGGTGTCGAGCGCCGCCGTCGGTTCATCGAGCAGCCAGACCGGCCGCTGTGTGACCAGCAGCCGCGCCAATGCCAGCCGCCGACTCTGGCCGGCCGAGAGGTAACCCGCATCGAGCGTGGCGAGATCACTCAACCCGACGCGATCAAGCGCTGTTTCCACGCTATCGCCTGTCGCGCCATTGACCGCGGCCCAGAAGCCAAGATTTTCCGCCACGCTGAGCCGTGGCTTGGCGGCATTGCGATGGCCGCAATAATGCAGCAATGGCCCGGCCTCGGGGTCTGCCCCTTCAACGGCAAAAGCACCCGCCAATGGCGCGACGATCCCGGCCAGTGTCAGCAGCAGCGTGGTCTTGCCGGTGCCATTGGGCCCGCGCAATAAAAGACAGGTGCCGCCATGTACCGCAAAGCTCATGTCATCGGCCAGCGGCAAGCCGCCGCGACCACAGGCAAGCCCCTGCGCGCGCAGCACTAAAGATGGGTAGGCTTGCCTTTGCGTCATGACCCCATCTCGTATTGAACCAAAGGCAAGACTGGCAAGGGCAATCTTTAGTGTCTATAAGCCGTCACAGATTGGAGTCATTCCAGAAAAGGCGGCGCTATCCGGCGGATTTCGGGAGCTTTTCCGACTGCGCTTGTCGCGTCAGCAGCAATTCCAGCAAAGGGCGGAGCACCGTGACCTCAGTAAACAGCTTCAAGTCCAAATCGACCCTTACGGTCGGCGGCAAGACCTATACCTATTATTCCATCGCCGAAGCCGAAAAGCACGGCCTCAAGGGCGTGTCGAGCCTGCCCCATTCGATGAAAGTGGTGCTGGAAAACCTGCTGCGTTTCGAAGACAACCGCACGGTCACCAAGGCCGATATCGAGGCCGTCGCCACGTGGCTCACGACCCGTACCTCCGAACATGAAATTTCCTACCGTCCGGCCCGCGTGCTGATGCAGGATTTCACCGGCGTTCCCGCCGTGGTGGATCTTGCCGCCATGCGCGACGCCACCGCCAAGCTCGGTGCCAATCCGCAGAAGATCAATCCGCTGGTTCCCGTCGATCTGGTAATCGATCACTCGGTGATGGTGGATAGCTTCGGCACGGCGCTGTCCTTCGGGCAGAATGTCGAGCTCGAATATGAGCGCAATGGCGAGCGCTACGAATTCCTGCGCTGGGGCCAGTCGGCCTTCGATAATTTCCGCGTCGTGCCCCCCGGCACCGGCATCTGCCATCAGGTCAATCTCGAATATCTGGCCCAGACCGTGTGGACCAAGGACGAGAATGGCGAAACCGTCGCCTATCCCGACACCCTGGTGGGCACCGATTCGCACACGACCATGGTCAATGGCATGGCCGTGCTGGGCTGGGGCGTGGGCGGCATCGAGGCCGAGGCTGCCATGCTGGGTCAGCCGATCACCATGCTGATCCCCGAAGTCGTTGGCTTCAAGCTTACGGGCAAGATCAACGAAGGCATCACCGCCACCGATCTGGTGCTGACCGTCACCGAAATGCTGCGCAAGAAGGGCGTGGTCGGCAAGTTCGTGGAATTCTACGGCCCGGGTCTTGATTACCTCAGCCTCGAAGACCAGGCGACCATCGCCAATATGGCCCCCGAATATGGCGCTACCTGCGGCTATTTCCCGGTCGATACGGATACGCTCAAATACCTGACCACCTCGGGTCGTGATCCGCAGCGCGTTGCCTTGGTCGAAGCCTATTCCAAGGCCCAGGGCATGTTCCGCGAAACCAATTCGCCCGATCCGGTCTTCACCTCGACGCTCGAACTCGACCTCTCGACCGTTGTGCCCTCGCTCTCCGGTCCCAAGCGTCCGCAGGACCGTGTGGCCCTCAAGGATGCCGCGACCTCCTTCGCCAAGGCTTTGCCCGAGCTGGCCGGTGGCCGTGCCGAACGCACCCGCCTGCCGGCCGACAAGCAGGAATCGCGCTTTGTCGAGGAAGGCGCCACCGGCGTCGACGACATTCCCGAGGAAGCCGCTTTCCCCGTCAAGGGCGCGGAATATGGTATCAATGACGGCCATGTGGTGATCGCCGCGATCACCTCCTGCACCAATACGTCCAATCCTTCGGTGCTGGTGGCCGCGGGCCTCGTCGCCCGCAAGGCGCGGGCGCTGGGGCTCAATTCCAAGCCCTGGGTCAAGACCTCGCTGGCTCCCGGCTCGCAGGTGGTTACCGACTATCTGACCGCCGCGGGCCTGCAGGAAGACCTCGACGCGCTCGGGTTCAACCTTGTCGGCTATGGCTGCACCACCTGTATCGGCAATTCCGGCCCGCTGCCGCAGGCCATTTCCGATTGCATCAACGAGAACAAGCTGGTGGCCTGCTCGGTGCTGTCGGGCAATCGTAACTTTGAAGGCCGCGTCAATCCGGATGTGCGCGCCAATTACCTGGCCTCCCCGCCGCTGGTGGTGGCCTATGCGCTGGCCGGCTCGCTCAATGTCGATGTCACCACCGAGCCGCTCGGCATTGGCAGCAATGGCCAGCCGGTCTATCTCAAGGATATCTGGCCTTCCAACCACGAGATCGCCGAGATCGTGCGCAAGCATGTGACCGCCGAAATGTTCCGCGCCCGTTATTCGGACGTGTTCAAGGGCGATACCAATTGGCAGGGCATCGCCGTCGATGGCGGCGAAACCTACAAGTGGAATTCGTCTTCCACCTATGTGCAGAACCCGCCCTATTTCGAAGGCATGTCGATGGAGCCCAAGCCCATCACCAATGTCGAAAGGGCCAAGGTGCTCGCCCTGTTCCTTGATTCGATCACCACCGACCACATTTCCCCGGCCGGTTCGTTCAAGGCCTCGACCCCGGCTGGCAAATACCTCGAAGAACGCCAGGTCGCCCCGCGCGATTTCAATTCCTATGGTGCCCGTCGCGGCAATCATGAAGTGATGATGCGCGGCACCTTCGCCAATATCCGCATCAAGAACCAGATGCTCGATGGCGTCGAGGGCGGCTATACCAAAGGCCCCGATGGCAGCCAGATGGCGATCTACGACGCCGCCATGGCCTATCAGGCCGCCGGCACGCCGCTGGTGATCTTTGCCGGCAAGGAATATGGCACGGGTTCATCGCGTGACTGGGCGGCCAAGGGCACTAACCTGCTCGGCGTGCGCGCCGTGATCGCCCAGAGCTTCGAGCGTATCCATCGCTCCAACCTGGTCGGCATGGGCGTCATCCCGCTGCAGTTCAAGGATGGCGAGAGCTGGCAGAGCCTGGGGCTGGATGGTTCGGAAACCGTCGATATCGAAGGCGTCACCGAGATCGCGCCGCGCGCTCAGGTGACCGTCAAGATCACCCGCGCCGATGGCAGCGTGCTCAATGTGCAGACCCTCTGCCGCATCGATACCGCCAATGAGCTCGATTACTACAAGAATGGCGGCATCCTGCATTACGTGCTGCGCAGCCTCGTCGCCGCGTAAACACGGCTCACATGCCGAATTGGAAATGGCGGTCCCTCGGGGCCGCCATTTTCTTTGAACCGTGGCATGAAGGAAACGCTGGCGGCGTTTTTCCTGCTCTCACCCTCTTTTGACTGGCGGGGCTTGTCAGGGCCAGCTTACAAGTTTGCCCATGATATCGCGTTCCCTATTTGCACCGGTCTCCGGCATTGCCGTCTTCCTCCTCCTGGCCCTTCCGGCCGGCGCGGAAAAAGTGCATGACCGCCCCAAGGCCGTGGTCGAATTGTTCACCAGCCAAGGCTGCGCGCAATGCCCGCCGGCCGATGCGCTACTGACCAGCCTGGCCGAAGAGGGCGATGTCATCGCGCTCGCCTACCATGTCGACTACTGGGATTATGTGGGCTGGGAAGACACGTTCGGCAAAGCCGATTATTCCGATCGCCAGCGCGCCTATGCCAAAAGCTGGGGCTCCTCGCGCATCTATACCCCGCAAATGGTGGTCAATGGCGACAAGGGCGTGGTCGGTTCGCGCCGCAACGAAGTGCATGGAGCGCTCGATCGGGCGACGCTCCCCCTGTCCGTGGACATCACCAGGCAGGACGACATGCTCAAGATCGCCGTGCCGCCCAATGCCGATTTCGGCAATGCGGTGGTGTGGCTGGTGACCTATCTCGACCGGGCGGATGTCGCCATCGACAAGGGCGAGAATGCCGGCAAGACCATGGTCTATACCCAGGTGGTGACCGGCCGGCAGGCGCTGGGCATGTGGGAAAGCGCAACGGGGGCGGATCTGAAACTACCGCTGCCCGAAATGCTGGCGGAAAATACCGGCATGGCCGTCATCGTGCAGCAGGAAAAGGATGGGCTGCCCGGCCCGATCCTGGGCGCCGCAGCCTTCGAACGCTAAGCCGGCATCCAGACAAAAAGAACTCCCGTTCCTGGGGGCAAGAACGGGAGCGATAGACTGACTTGGTCAACTAAAAGGTTGGTTGGCAACCGAACGTCATGGTTTGGGGGCTCGTTCGGTCCGGCTGCCAACCACTGGAGGCAATGCTGAGAACCTGACCGCCCAATCTGGCGCTGTGAGGGAAAAACTGTGTTCGAAATTGGGTATTTTGTCTCCCCGCCATAGGATTGGACATGCACCCTTGCGCGCAAAGGCAAATGCCGCAATCATGACACTGCGTTGACAAGCGGAGAGAGCGTTACCGGTGCAAGGCCGTACGCCGCATGACAAGACGGTTAGCCTGGCTCTGGTCCATTCCGGAGAGGCGCCTTCCAGTGTGCCTCAGGCCAAGGCCATGCCCATCGTGGCGTTCGATCGCCGCGAGCTGATGCTGATCCTGTCGGTCTATGGCCGCAAGGTGGCCTCAGGTGAGTGGCGCGACTATGCCATGGACTTTTTGCGCGAGCGCGCCGTCTTCTCCATTTACGCCCGCGTCTCCGAGCGCCCGCTGTTCATCGTCGAAAAATCGCCCAAGCTGCGCAATCGCCAGGGGCAATATTCGGTCACCAACCAGCAGGGCCGCATCCTCAAGCGCGGCCACGACCTCAGCCAGGTGCTGCGCGTGCTCGATCCGCAATTGGCGGTGGTGGGGTGACACTGCCCATTCGCCGCGCCATTGCGGCCGATGTGCCAGCCATGAGCGTAGTGCTGACCGCCTCGATCACCGAACTCTGCGCCACCGACCATGGCATGGATGCCGGCGCCATTGCCGCCTGGACGCGCAATAAGAGCCAAGCGGGCGTCGCCGGCATGCTGGCCAATCCCGATCTCGAACTCTACGTGGCCGAGCGCGACGGCGTAATCGTGGCCGTCGGCGCCGTAACGAAGGGCGGCACAGTGGCGCTCAACTATGTCGCTCCCCAAGCGCATTTTGCCGGCATCAGCACAGCCCTGCTCGCCCGACTGGAACAGGCGCTCGTCGCGCTGGGCCATAACGAAGGCCGGCTCGAAAGCACCAGAACAGCCCGCGCCTTCTATGAAAGCCGTGGCTGGCAAGCGGATGGCCCGCAAGCCAGCGGCCGCGTGGTCAATGGCTATCCTATGCGAAAAGCGTTGGTGTAGCCGGCGCTGCAGCTCGCGGCTCTACAGCCGCCCAATCCATTCATGCCCCGGATGCGCCCGCTCCAGCATCGCCTTGAGCCATGCCCGTTCCGCGATTTCCAGCTTCGGCACCGCGTTGGCAAAATCCGCCACGTCCTTATCCCGGGCCAGCTTTGCCTTGAATAGCAGGATAGCTGCAGGCTTGAGATAGGGCACGCCATCCGGCGTCACCGCCACCATGTCGGCCCGCGGTCGGGTGATGCCCGGGTCCCGCTTATAGACCCACATATCCGGCGTGCCCGGCTCGATCATCATATCGACCCGCCAGCGCTGCGCCGCCGGGTCCTGGCACCAGATCTGGAAAATATCCGCGGGCGGCTCCTGCCCATCGGGCAGATAGTCAACTACACCGCTGCCGGTCGCGTAGAATTCGAGGTCCGACAGGGCTTGTCGGAACAGACTCACATCGCCGCGCAGCACGGTGAATTCGATATCCTCATGCTCGCGCGTCTCATGACCATGCCAGAGGTCCAGCGCCCAGCCGCCGACAATGCACCAGGGCCAGGATATGTGTTCCAGCCGCTGCGCCAGTTCGCGTGGGTGGAAGGGGGTCCAGGCATCATGGGCCAGAGTTTTTTGCGGCGTCATCGATGCGTCCTGATTGTGAAAGACCTCATGGTGAGCTTGTCGACCCACGAGGTCGGGCGAGTGGAGGCTTCTATGCCACGCCCTCGCCCTTCGACAAGCTCAGGATGAGGTCTGCTGCTGCTGGCTGCTGGCTGCCGGCCGCTGCGATCGTCTCCAGTTCATCCGCCGTCGGCGGCTCGAAGCGCGCTAGCCAGCCCAGCAGGTCACTTTCGGGAATGATAAACGCATGCTCGGGCGCTTCGGCATTGCGCCGCGCCAGGCGGGCCAATAGCTCGTCGCGCGGCACATCCATGAAATGGATTTTGGTCATGGCGCCCAAAGCCGCGGCGCGGGCCGCAAAGTCCTCGCGCTCGCCCCGCGCCCAGAAGCCGAAATCGAGGATCACGTCGATCCCCTTCTGCAGCGCCACACTGGCAACCCGTCACATCAGCACTTCGACGGCATCGTGGCGCCGGTCATGGTCAGGGTCGGCCACGTCGTCGCCGAACAGCTGGATGTGCCATTCGTCCGGCGTCAGCCGCAATGCACCCGTTTCGGCCTCCAGCTGCCTGGCCCTGGTGCTCTTGCCCGAACAGGGCAGGCCGACCATGAGGTGCAGGATGGTCATCGGCTAGAGCGCCAGTTGCAAATGCACGATGTCGTGCCAGCGATCGAATTTGTAGCCGACGGCTTCGTAGCGCCCGACCCGGGTAAAGCCGAATTTTTCGTGGATGGCGATGGAATTGGCGGTGTCGGCCGTGATCACCGCCAGCATCTGCTTGAAGCCGAAGGCCCTCGACTGCGCCAGAAGCTCGGTCAGCAGCAGCTTGCCCAGTCCCTTGCCGGTCGCCGCGGGGTCGAGATAGATCGAATCCTCGCAGGTGAAGCGATAGGCGGCACGGGGGCGGTAGAAGCTGGCATAGGCATAGCCGAGCACCTTGCCATCCTGTTCGGCCACCATCAGGGGGTGGCCCAGCGCGACCAGATGGGCGAATTTCTCGGCCATGGCCGCTTCGCCCGGCGCCTCGGTGTCAAAGGTGATCGCCGTGGTTTCCACATAGTGCCGGTAGATGGCGGTAATGGCGGGAATATCGGCCCAGGCGAAGGGACGCAGGATGGGGGTGGACACGGCTCACAACCCGGCAAAAGAAAAGGACCGCACCCCTTTTAGGATGCGGTCCAATCTGTCGTCCAACCAAATTCCTTGATCGTCCAATCAAGGAAGCTGGTGCTTACTCGCGATTGCCGAACAGGCGGAGCAGCATCAGGAACAGGTTGATGAAGTCGAGATAGAGGCTCAGCGCGCCCATGATAGCGCCCTTGGCCAGCACATCGGCGCCATGCGACTCCGAATAGCCTTCCTTGATCTTCTGCGTGTCATAGGCGGTCAGGCCCACAAAGATCAGCACACCGACCGCCGAGATGGCGAATTCGAGCATGGAGGACTGCATGAAGATATTGACCAGCGAAGCGATGATCAGGCCGATCAGGCCCATCATCAGGAAGCTGCCCATCTGGGTCAGGTCGCGCTTGGTGGTATAGCCGTAAAGGCTCATGGCACCAAAGGTCGCGGCGGTGATGAAGAACACCTTGGCGATCGAAGCGTCGGTATAGACCAGGAAGATCGAGCTGAGCGACACGCCCATAATGGCGGCAAAGGCCCAGAACACGGCCTGTGCGGCCGGCACCGAGAGCTTGTTGATGCCAAAGCTCAGCACCATCACGAAGGCGAGCGGCGCGAGCATCACGACCCATTGCAGCGGGCTTGCATAGAGCAGGGCGCCCCACTGGGTGACATATTGGCCATTGGCCAGCTGGCCCACGGCGGCGTCCGGATTGGTGGTGATGGCGGCGGAAGCAGCGAACCAGGCAGCAAGCCCGGTCACAACCAGCCCGATACCCATGTAATTGTAGACGCGCAGCATGTAGCTGCGCAGGCCCTCGTCGATGGCCAAGGCCGAGCCGGCCCGCGCACCGAGGGTCTGACGGTCATATTCAGCCATAGTCGGTTTCCTTTCCCAATTGGTAGAGCGGTCCGTTGCACCGCCGGTGGGCGCATTGTTTCGCCACTTGACGCACAATATGGATGGGAGACCAGTCGTTTACAAGACCGAACGGGGCCCCCGCGACGTTTGGACTGGCCCCATGACGCGCTTGTGTTAGGGTCAAACTACGAATCGCGTGACTGATCCACTAGAGGAGGAGCCCATGCCCAGGCTCTTTACCGGCCTCGAAATCCCGGCCGATGTGGGATTTGCCCTCTCGCTCAAGCGGGGCGGGTTGACCGGGGCGCGCTGGATCGACCCCGAAAATTACCACATCACGCTGCGCTTTATCGGCGATGTCGATCACCAGACCGCCAATGAGGTGGTCGATAGTCTCGACCGGCTCTCCAATTCGCTGCGCTTTTCCATCCGGCTGACACATCTGGGGATTTTCGGCGGCGACAAGCCGCGCGCGCTCTATGCCGGGGTGGAGATGAACGAGGCGCTGACCCGCCTCCAGGCGGCGCAGGAGCGGGTATTGCAGCGGGCCGGCCTACCGCCCGAGGGGCGCAAATTCGTGCCGCATGTGTCGCTGGCGCGGCTGCGCAATTCCAGCGCCGAAGACGTCGCCCGGTTCATGGCCGAGGCCGGGCGGTTCGAGCCGTTGAGCTTTCCGGTGGGCCGGTTCGTGCTCTATTCGAGCAAGGATTCGGTGGGCGGCGGCCCCTATGTGGTGGAGCAAAGTTATCCTTTGGCCGCTTAAGGTAACGCAAGTGTTAGCACATTGTTAACCGCGACGGCGCAAACCGGGGGCCATGATGGGCTATACGCCAAAATGCCGCCGCGATTGGCTCGCATTTGAGACAAATCGGTTGGATGCGGCGGCGTTTGACACCTTGGTAACCATGTTGGGGCAAGTTGAAGCGGGCAAGCTCCTCCCAACCCGGATCTGATGATGAGGAAGAAATTGGCAATGACGACGAAAACCGGTGGCCTGACACTTGGGCTCGCGGTCGCCGCAATCATGGCTCTGGCCCCTGCCGCCCAAGCGCAGCAGGCGACCGAACTGGGGACTTTCAACGCCTGGACCGCCTGGCAGGCGACCGATGCTTCCGGCGTGATCTGCTACGTCTCGGCGACGCCGCAGAAAAGCGAGCCGGCCGGCGCCAATCGCGACCCGATCCATTTCATGATCATCCATCGCAAGGGCATGGGCACCAAGAACGAGGTGCAGACGATCATCGGCTACCCCTATAATTCCACCAATGCCGGCGCGAGCGCGGCCATCGATGGCAAGACCTATCCCATGGTCACCGAAGGCTCGGCCGCCTGGCTCGCTTCGACCGGGGATGAAGCCGGGTTCGTGGCGGCCTTCAAGGCGGGGAGTAACCTGGTCATCAAGGGCACCAGCCAGCGCGGTACCAATACGACCGACACCTATTCGCTGTCCGGCGCCACTGCGGCCGTCAACGCCATCGACGCGGCTTGCAAGTAACGTTGCTGCACGTAATTTGCCTTGCCCGCTTCGGGCGAAACGCCATAATTCGGGGCGGGTCCAAAAGGGCTCGCCCCATTGCATATCCAGAGGCCATGATGACCAAACTCGCTGCCGCACTTGCTCTTGCCGCCATTGTGATGCTGCCCCATGCAGCCATGGCGCAATCAGTGCGGCTCTTGGGCGAGCACCGGGCCTGGTCGAGCTATGCCGCCAATGACAGCGCGGGCGCGGTGTGCTTTGCCATGACCAAGCCGACCAGCGTGCAGCCCGAGCCCGATGGCTATACCCAGAGTTATCTCTATATCACCAACCGGCCCGGCGAGAGTGTCGCCAATGAATTCAACCTGGTTGCCGGCTTTGCCTTTCAGCCCGACAGCATGGCCACGGTGACCGTCAGCGGGCAGAGCTTTAATCTCTTCACCCAGAACGACGCCGCCTGGCTCGACGATGCCGCCCAGTCGGGGGCGCTCGCCAGCGCCATCCGCGCCGGGTCGAGCCTGACCGTGGAAGGCACCAGCGCTGCCGGCATCAAAGTGGTGCAGACCTTTTCGCTGTCCGGCGCGACCGCCGCATCGCAATCGGCGAGCAGCTGCTAGCAACGGCACCGGGTGAGCGCCGCTGCCAAGAAGACCTCATGGTGAGCTTGTCGAACCACGAGGTCGAGCGAGTGGAGGCCGGTGTGCCCGCCCTCGTCCTTCGACAAGCTCAGGATGAGGTCTACTGGGGTCCCTGCGCCGCAAGCAAAGCACCTCCCCGCCCCGTGACTTTGCCTAAAGCTGTCCTATATGCTATTGGCCCGCGTTTCCGTCACGTCTGGACCCCCTTGCCATGAGCATTGCGCTTAATCTCGATCACTCGTCTGCTATCCGCCCTGCTGCGGCGAGCCGGCCGTCGCTGATCGGCCTGAGCAAGCTGCAGCTCGCCGAGGCCCTGACCACTGCGGGGATCGCGGCCGACAAGGAAGCCCGTATGCGCGCCAGCCAGTTGTGGAACTGGCTCTATGTCAATGGCGTCACCGATTTCGAGCGCATGACCAATGTGGCCAAGCCCGTGCGGCAGAAGCTGGCCGATACCTTTATCCTCGATCGCCCCGAGATCGCTTCCGAGCAGGTCTCCTCCGACGGCACCCGCAAATGGCTGTTCCGCTTCCGCGATCCGGCCAATCCGAACTATCCTCCGGTCGAAATCGAAACCGTCTACATCCCCGAGGAAGATCGCGGGACACTTTGTGTTTCGTCCCAGGTGGGCTGCACGCTGACCTGCACTTTTTGCCATACCGGCACGCAGAAGCTGGTGCGCAACCTGACCGCCGGCGAAATTCTGGGCCAGATCCTGATGGCCCGCGAGCGCCTGGGTGATTTTCCCGGTGGCGTGCGCCCGGATGATGGCGGTCTGGTGCCCGGTGGGGAAAGCCGCGCCATCACCAATATCGTGATGATGGGCATGGGCGAGCCGCTCTACAATTTCGACAATGTGAAGCAGGCGCTGCTGATCGCCTCGGCCGGTGACGGCATGAGCCTGTCCAAGCGCCGCATTACGCTGTCGACCTCGGGCGTCGTGCCCTTCATCGAGCCGACCGGCCGCGAGATCGATGTCATGCTGGCCATTTCCCTGCATGCGGTGAATGACGATCTGCGCGACGTGCTGGTGCCGATCAACAAGAAATGGAAGATCGCCGAGCTGCTCGACGCCTGCCGCAATTATCCCGGCCTCAGCAACGCTCGTCGCATCACCTTCGAATATGTGATGCTGGACGGCATCAACGACAGCGACGCCGATGCGCGCGAACTGGTGCGGCTCCTAGCCGGCATTCCTGCCAAGATCAACCTCATCCCGTTCAATCCCTGGCCGGGCACCAATTACGGCTGCTCGCCCTCGAGCCGCATCGAGCGCTTTGCCGATATCGTCAACAAGGCCGGCTATGCCAGCCCCGTCCGCACCCCCCGCGGCCGCGACATCTTCGCCGCCTGCGGCCAGCTCAAGAGCGAAAGCGAACGCCTGAGCAAGAAAGACCGCGACGCGCTGGCGGGTGTCTAACCCATGAGCGTCGTCTGTCACCGGATAACGGCTGCAGACGCGTCCCTATTCGCCAATATCGCCATTGATGTATTCGATGAACCAGTCCGGCCGGACCGGCTGGCGGCCTACCTCGCCGCGCCGGGGCATCTGATGGTGCTGGCTTTCGATGGCGATCTGGTCGTCGGGCAATGCACGGGCGTGGTCCATTACCACCCGGACAAGGTCACCGAGCTTTATGTCGATGAAGTCGGCACGAGCAGCGCCTATCTGCGGCGGGGCATTGCGACGGCCATGTTGACCGAGCTGTTCGCCTGGGCGCGCGAGCTGGGGTGCAAGGAAGCGTGGCTGGGCACCGAACTCGATAATGAGGCGGCCAATGGCCTCTATCGCCGCTTTGATGGGGATGAGGACACGATCAAATATTACGAGTTCAAGCTTTAGGCCCCCTCATCCGCCCTTCGGGCACCTTCTCCCACGAGGGGAGAAGGGAGGCTCGGTGGTTGGGCTGAAACCGGAGCCAACCCTCGCCCCTTGTGGGAGAGGGTGGATCGGCCGGAGGCCGAGACGGGTGAGGGGGCTTCTTACTCCCCCGCCACCCAGTCAATCTTGAACCCACCACGACCTTCCTCGGCCAACAATGCCGACAGGGGCGGCAGCAGCGTCTTCATTTCCTGTTCCAGCGCATAGGGTGGATTGACCACGATCATGCCGGTACCAAACAGCCGTGCCGGCGTGGACGGCGCGCGAATGGTCAGCTCGAGGCGCAGGATTTTGGGAATGCCGGTCGCTTTGAGGTCGGCCACGAAAGTTTCGACCTCGCTTGGCTCCTTGATTGGATACCAGAAGGCAAAAATTCCCCCGGGCCAACGGCGATGGCCTTTGACCAGCCCAGCGACCATGCGGGAAAATTCGCCCTTTTCCTCGAAGGGCGGGTCGATCAGGACCAGGCCGCGCTTTTCCTTGGGCGGCAGATGCGTGCCCAGGGCGGCCCAGCCGTCGAGATGGGTGACGCGGGTCTGGAAATCGCCGGCAAAGTTTTCGTGCAGCGCCGCGGCATCGGCCGGGTGCAGCTCCAGCGCAAAGAGCCGGTCCTGCTCGCGCAGCAGGGAACGGGTGATCAGAGGCGAGCCGGGATAGAAGCGCAATTGCCCGTCGGGATTCTGCGTCTTGACCGCGTCGAGATAGGGCTTGGCCAATTCCGCGGCCTCAGCGGGCAATCCGGTTTGCACCAGGCGCGCAATGCCCTCGAGCCATTCCCCGGTGCGCTCGGCCTGATCACCCTCCAGATCATAGAGCCCGACACCGGCATGGGTATCGAGCACGCGGAAGGCGGCCGGCTTGCGTTTGAGATAGTCCAGAATGCGGACCAGGATCAGGTGCTTGACCACATCGGCAAAATTGCCGGCATGAAAGGCGTGGCGGTAATTCATTGGAGTGCGGCAGTCATAACTAGTGGCGGGCTTGTGCGGTGAGGATGGTCACGGCGAAAGTGGTGAAGATCGCCGCAAAGCTCCAGTTGAGGGCGCGTTCCACCCATTTGCTGTGGCGGAAGGCGGCGGCCAGCCAATCGGCGGCGAACACGGTCGCGACGCCCAGTGGAATCGAAAGCAGCACGAATTCGGCGCCGAGAAAGAACAGTTTGCCGGTGGCCGAGGGATCATGCGCATCGACGAACTGGGGCAGGAAGGTCACGAAGAACAGCACGACCTTGGGATTGAGCAGGTTGATGCCAATGCCGGTGGCAAAGCTCTGGCCCACACTGGGCTTGCGCTTGGCGGCTTCGGCAATGCGCAGGCCCCCGCCATGGACGACGGCTTGATAGGCCAGCCACAGCAAATAGAGTGCGCCCACGATCTTGAGCCCGAGGAACAGGGGCGGGGCGGCGATGATCAGCACGGAAATGCCCAAGGCAACCAGCGTGGTATGCACCATGATCCCCGCCATGGCGCCAGCCATGCAGGCCAGGCCATGCGCGCGGCCATAATTGATCGCCCGGCTGAGCTGCAGCGCCATATCCGGCCCCGGCGTGATGGCCAGAACCACGGTCGCCAGCGCAAAGGCCAGGATGACGGGAAGATCGGGAACGAAGCCGGGCATGGGATTTTCCGCGTGTTGAATGTTCTAGCCATAGCCCGCCAGGCGTGGCGAAGCGAGCCTTCCGATGCATCACGCCAGTGGCAGTTCATAACTCCGCTTGATGGTTTCCATCGGCACGTCGGTCTTGACGCTTTGCACGCTGGGGATGCGCATCAGATAGTCGGACTGGAAGCGCCAATAGGCGTGTAGGTCCGCCGTGACGATGCGCATGATGGCGTCGCATTCCCCGGTGGTCAGGTAGCACTCCACCACTTCGGGATAGCTTCGCACCGTTTCGGCGAATTGGTGCGTGGTCTGGGCGTCCTGGGTCTTGAACCAGATGCGCGCGAAGACAGTCAGACCCAGGCCGATGGCAGGACCATTGAGCAGGGCGGTATATTGGTCGATGACGCCCCGGTCTTCCAGCAGTTTGACGCGGCGCAGGCAGGGCGAGGGCGACAGGCCCACTTCATTGGCCAGCTCGACATTGGACATGCGGGCATTGCGCTGCAATGCTCTCAGGATACGGCGATCGATGGCGTCGAGCGTTTCTGGCATGTCGTGCGCTGTTTCAATTATCTGGCGGGATAATATGCCACAAACTGCGCCAAACTTGCGATGATCGCAAGGATATTGCGCGGAGGGCGGTCTATTGTGTCGCTATCATACCGGGAGCGGAATTTCATGGCAAAAGACATCAAGAAGGTCGTGCTGGCCTATTCGGGCGGGCTCGATACCTCGATCATCCTCAAATGGCTGCAGGAGACCTATCAATGCGAGGTGGTGACCTTCACCGCCGATCTGGGCCAGGGCGAAGAGCTGGAACCGGCGCGCAAGAAGGCCGAGCTGATGGGGATCAAGGAAATCCACATCGAGGACCTGCGCGAGGAGTTCGTGCGGGATTTCGTGTTTCCGATGTTCCGCGCCAATACGGTCTATGAGGGCCAGTATCTGCTGGGCACTTCCATCGCCCGGCCGCTGATTGCCAAGCGCCTGGTGCAGATCGCCCAGGAAAGCGGCGCCGACGCCATTTCCCATGGCGCCACCGGCAAGGGCAATGATCAGGTGCGGTTCGAACTGACCGCCAATGCACTCGATCCTTCGATCAAGGTCATCGCGCCCTGGCGCGAATGGGATTTGCAGAGCCGCACGGCGCTGCTCAATTACGCCGAAAAGAACCAGATTCCGATCGCCAAGGACAAGCGCGGCGAGGCCCCGTTCTCGGTCGATGCCAATCTGCTGCACACCTCGTCCGAAGGCATGGTGCTGGAAGACCCCGCCGTGCCGGCGCCCGATTACGTCGCCCAGCGCACCGTCAATCCCGAAGACGCCCCCAACCAAGCCGAGATCATCACCATCGGCTATGAGAAGGGCGATCCGGTCTCGATCAATGGCGAAAAGCTCTCGCCGGCGAGCCTCCTCACCAAGCTCAATGAGCTGGGCGGCAAGCATGGCGTGGGCCGGCTCGATCTGGTGGAAAACCGTTTCGTCGGCATGAAATCGCGCGGGCTTTACGAAACCCCCGGCGGCACGATCATGCTGGTGGCCCATCGCGGCATTGAATCCATCACGCTCGACCGTGGGGAAGCCCATCTCAAGGATGAGCTGATGCCCAAATATGCCGAGCTGATCTACAATGGCTTCTGGTATGCGCCCGAGCGCGAAATGCTGCAGGCGCTGATCGACAAGAGCCAGGAATTCGTTACCGGCGAAGTCACCGTCAAGCTCTATAAGGGTTCGGCCAGCGTCATCGCGCGCACTTCGCCCTATTCGCTCTATTCGATGGATCTGGTCACCTTCGAAGAAGGCTCGGGCACCTATGACCATCACGATGCCGAAGGCTTCATCAAGCTCAACGGTCTGCGCCTCAAGACCTATGCGGCGCGCAATAAAAAAGCCGGCAAGTAGCTGATTCTCCTGCCGGGATCGCAAGGTCCCGGCAGGGCCTTAATGGCTCGTTAATGGGAAATCTCTAGCTTTCCCGCCAGCATGGATGCAGGTGCATCGGGCGGGGAGATATCGGCTGGTGCGAGCAGAAGACGCCGGCAGCTTGAGCGAGATGGCCGAGGCCCTGTTGCTCGATGCGGCCCTTGAAAACATTCCCTATGGTTTCTGCGTCTGGTCGCCGCAATTCCGGCTGGTGATGTGGAACAAGAACTGGCGCGATCTCTACGGCTTCCGCTTCGATCAGGTGCATCGGGGGATGAGCCTGGAAGAGGTGGTGGAATTGTCGGCCCAATTGGGCAATCACCGCGAACAGGGCGCCCAGGGCTTTTACGAGGCCTACACCGGCGAACTCCTGGCCAATCGCGGCGGCGCCCGCTACAAAAGCCAGGAAATGGTGCATGGCGGGCGGGTGATCGAAACCGCTCATGTCTATTCCGAAGCGCTGGGCTGGGTGGTGACGCATGAGGATGTCACCGACGAGATCGCCCGCACCGAAATCGTTGCCAAGCGCAAGCTGGAGCTCGAGCGGCAGAACATTCGGCTCGACGCGGCGGTCAACAATATTTCCCAGGGCCTGTGCATGTTCGACCCCAAGGGTCGTCTGGTCATCTGCAACCAGCCCTATATCAAGATCTACAATCTGCCCGAGCGCCTGCATAAGCCGGGCACCCAGCTCGAGGATATTCTGGGCCATCTGTTCGATGTGGGCATGAGCTCGTCGGGTACGCGCGAGGAATATATCGTGTGGCGGCGCGAGGTGATCGCCCGGCGCGAATATGGCAAGACCGTGCATGAGCTCAATGGCCGGGTCATCCTGATGCAGCACCATCCGATGAAGGATGGCGGCTGGGTGTCGACCCATGAAGACATTACCGAGCAACGCCAGACCGAGGCGCGCATCCGCCACCTGGCCCGCCACGATGCTCTGACAGACCTGCCCAATCGCATCGAATTCTTGGAACAGATGGCCAAGACCGAAGCGGGCCTCAGCCGTGGCGAAATGGCCGCCGTGCTGTATCTCGATCTCGATCACTTCAAGGCGGTCAATGACACTTTGGGCCATGCGGTGGGCGATGAAGTCATCAAGCAGGCCTCGGCACGGCTCTGGGGCACGACGCGCGAAACCGACCTGTTGGCCCGGTTGGGTGGCGATGAATTCGCCATTCTGATGCGCCCGGTCGAGAGTGCGAGCGACGCGGCACGGGTGGCCGACCGCATCATCAAGGCGATATCGGCGCCGATGAACATTGCCGGTCAGCAGATCGAGATCGGCGTCAGCATCGGCATCGCGCTGGGGCCGGGCGATGGCATCAAGACCGATACCTTGGTCAAGAATGCCGATCTGGCGCTCTACAAGGCCAAGAGCGAAGGCCGCTCGACCTATCACTTCTTTGAAGCCGGCATGGATGCCGAGCTGCAGCAGCGCCGCACCATCGAGGCGGGGTTGCGGCTGGCTTTGCAGCGCCAGGAATTGCGCCTGGTCTATCAGCCTTTGCTCGGCCTCAAGGAAAACCGGGTTACCTGTGTCGAGGCGCTGCTGCGCTGGGACCATGACGATCGCACGGTCTCGCCGGTGGAATTCATCCCCATTGCCGAGGAAACCGGGCTGATCGTGCCGATCGGCGAATGGGTGCTGCGCGAGGCCTGCAAGACAGCCGCCACCTGGCCGGGCGAAATCCGCGTGGCGGTCAATCTGTCGCCCGTGCAGTTCAAGAGCCGCGATCTGGTGGGCCTGGTCAAATCCGCGCTCAGCGATGCCCGGCTGCCCGCCACCCGGCTGGAACTTGAAATCACCGAAAGCCTGCTGCTGGCCGAAAGCGACAGCGTGCTCAAGGCGCTGCACGACCTGCGCGCCATGGGCGTGCGCATTTCCATGGATGATTTCGGCACCGGCTATTCCTCGCTGTCCTATCTGCGCAGCTTCCCCTTCGACAAAATCAAGATCGACCGCTCCTTCATGGCCGATCTCACCAGCCGCCAGGATAGCCAGGCCATTATCCGGGCGGTGATCGGCCTGGGCCAATCGCTGGGCATGTCGACCACCGCCGAGGGCGTCGAGACCGAAGAACAGCTCGCCATGGTGCGCGCGCAGGGCTGCTCGGAAGTGCAGGGCTTTCTGTTTTCGCCCCCCCTGCCGCCGACCGCCCTCTCCAGCCTGTTGCAGCGCGAAGCGGCGCAGGCAGAGGCCGAAGTGCTGGCTGAGCGGAAAAAGGCGTCTTAGGACGTCCTCCCTTCGGCTATTTGCACCAGAACCCGCCCTAGCCACGGTGTCACCCCGGCGCAGGCCGGGGCCCATCTCGAGATGGTGCCGGCGGCCGCCAGATCGCGGGTTGGAACATCCACCTGGCGGCGTAGGATATATCTCAGGATGGGCCCCGGCCTGCGCCGGGGTGACACCGCGTTTGTGGTGAGATCAGGCGTACCAATCGGCCTTGCCACCCCCACGCCAAGGAGACGCCATGCGGCCAAGCCATTACGCTCAATTGCTCGCCATTGCCCGCCGCGCCACCCTTCGGGCTGATGAAGCGGACGATCTGGTGCAGGATGCGCTGCTCGAAGCCGTGCGCAGCGGCCGTGCGATTGCCGGCCCGCAGGATGTCCGCTGGCTGGCCGGCATTATCCGCAACCGCGCCAAGCTCGCCGCAAGGGGCGCCAGCCGGCGAAGGCTGCGCGAGAGCCACTGGCATTCTCTACGGGTCGAGCCTGCGCCGCCTGCCGAACTACCCGACCTCACCACCACGCTTGCCACTCTGCCGCCAGCGCTCAAGGCCGTCGCAGCCCTGACCCTGTCGGGGCACAATCGCCGTGAAATCGCCTATCTGCTGAATCTCAGCGATACCGCCCTGCGCCAACGCATCACCGCGCTCAAGCGCCAGCTGAGTGCGCGCGGCGTTGTCATGCCCGAGGGCATGCCGGGGCTCAATCTCGATCTGGCCTATGGCCGCATTCGCGATGCTTTGCTGCCGGGCCTGTTGCGACAGGGCGGGATTTTCGCCAGCCACGATCCCGATGGGCATCTTTTTATCGTGCGGCGCTCACAAAACAGCTGAGCGCGGCAACAAGGCATATCAGCCACAGGAGGACGCCATGGCATTCAAGCCGAAATCGGCCAGCATCGTATTTTACGTTTCCGACATTGCCCGCACCGAGAGCTTCTACAATGACGTGTTCGGGCTCGAGCTCAAGCGCGAGGAAGGGGCCGAGCCGTTCTGGCTGTCCGGCCGGCTCGAAAACGGACTCGACCTGGTCTTCTTCCAGATGGATGGCAAGCGCGGCGATACGCCGGCTCTGGTGTTTGACGTCACCGAAGGCGGCATTGACGACGTGATTGCCGATCTCGTCGCCAAGGGGGTCACCATCGTCACCCCCGTCTCGGAGGCGCCGGGCGGCTGGAGCGCCGACTTTCTGGACCCCGATGGCTTTGGCCTGGGGCTCTGGCAATCGGAGGCGCTGCCGCGCTCGCTGAAGTAGTCCTGCGGGGCGGTCCTGGCCGCCCTGCAACCCACCTTTGCGTGTCGGGCGCTTGTCGGGCGGGCTCAAGTGCTGTAATAGCCGCGACAAATGCGCCAGCCTGCCCGAAAAATTGCGGCTGGCGTTCATGTTTCCGCATGATTTCAGCCAAGGCGCGCTCCGAAACACTTCCGGGGCCAATTTTTGGGATCATGCCAAAGAGGCCGATCCCTTATGAGCTTGCGCAATATCGCCATCATCGCCCACGTTGACCACGGCAAGACCACGCTGATCGACGTTCTGCTCAAGCAGTCCGGCTCGTTCCGCGAGAACGAACGCGTCGAAGAACGCGCCATGGATAGCAATGATATCGAGCGTGAGCGCGGTATCACCATCCTGGCCAAGGTCACCAGCCTGCTCTGGAAAGACACCCGCATCAATATCGTGGATACCCCCGGCCACGCCGACTTTGGCGGCGAAGTCGAGCGCATCCTCTCCATGGTCGATGGCGTGGTGATCCTGGTCGACGCGGCCGAAGGCCCGATGCCCCAGACCAAATTCGTGCTCGGCAAGGCGCTGGCGCAGGGCCTGCGCCCGATCGTGGCGATCAACAAGATCGACAAGTCCGACGAGCGGCACCTGGAAGTTCTCGAAGAAATCTTCGACCTCTTCATCGCGCTCGACGCCTCGCCCGAGCAGCTCGATTTCCCCGTGCTCTACGGTTCGGCCAAGCAGGGCTGGATGGCGCTGGAGCCCGAAGGTCCCAAGGAAGATCTGGGCCCGCTGCTCGACAAGGTCATCGAACACGTGCCGGAGCCGACCGTCGAAGAAGGCGCGTTCCGCATGCTGGTCACCACCATCGAGCGCAATCCCTTCCTGGGCCGTATCCTGACCGGCCGCATCACTTCGGGCAGTGTCCGTTCCAACGATCCGATCCACACGCTCAATCGTGAAGGCAAGGAAGTCGAAAAGGGCCGCGTCTCCAAGGTGCTGGCGTTCCGTGGCCTCGAGCGCACTCCGGTCGATGTCGGCGAAGCCGGCGATATCGTCGCTATTGCGGGCCTCGTCACCTCGACCGTGGCCGATACGCTGTGCGCCACTTCGGTGACCAAGCCCATCGCATCCAAGCCGATCGATCCCCCGACCCTGTCGGTGACCTTCCGCATCAATGACGGCCCGCTGGCCGGCCGCGAAGGCGACAAGGTGCAGTCCCGCGTCATCCGCGAGCGCCTGATGCGCGAAGCCGAAGGCAATGTCGCCATCAAGGTGACGCCCGGCGACGACAATGACTCCTACGACGTAGCCGGCCGCGGCGAATTGCAGCTGGCCGTGCTGATCGAAAACATGCGCCGCGAAGGGTTCGAGCTGACCATCGGCCGCCCCAAGGTGCTGATGCAGGATATCGATGGCGTCCGCCACGAGCCGATCGAAGAAGTCATCATCGACGTCGATGACGAGCATACCGGCACCGTGGTGCAGAAGCTCACCGAGCGTAAGGGCGAACTGACCGATATGCGTCCGTCCGGCGTTGGCCGCACCCGCATTCAGCTGCTGGTTCCGACCCGTTCGCTGATCGGCTATCAGCCCGAATTGCTCAGCGACACCCGTGGCACGGCGATCTTCAACCGCCTGTTCCACTCCTTCGTGCCCTTCAAGGGCGACCTGCCGACCCGCCGCACGGGCGTCTTGATCTCCAACGGCACCGGCCAGTCCGTCGCCTTCGCCCTGTGGAACCTCGAAGACCGCGGCCCGATCATGATCGACGCTGGCGTCGATATCTATGAAGGCATGATCATCGGCGAGCATTCCCGCGAGAATGACCTTGAGGTCAATGCGCTCAAGGGCAAGCAGCTGACCAATATCCGCACCACGTCCAAGGACGAAGCGGTGCGCCTGACCACGCCCAAGAAGCTCACCCTCGAACAATCGCTCGGCTATATCGCCGAAGACGAATATGTCGAGGTCACGCCCAAGTCGATCCGCCTGCGCAAGATCTGGCTCGATCCCAATGATCGCAAGCGCAATATGCGCGCCCAGAAATCGGCGTAAGCCGGGGTTAGGGTTTCGCCACTAGTTTTCCATCACGTCATTGCCCGGCTTGTCCGGGCAATCCATTTCTAGGGCCACCGCATCGGGTGGTGACGCTGGCGCGGCAAGGAGCATCCCCATGACCGATTGGATCATCCAGACCATTTCCCAATGGGGCTATGCCGGCATTTTCGCCGTGATGCTGGCCGAGTCGATCTTCCCGCCCATCCCGTCCGAATTGATCATCCCCTTTGCCGGCTTTGCCGCCGCCAATGGCGATCTCAACTTTTTTGGCGTGTTGATCGCGGCGACTGTCGGCGCGGTGGTGGGCATGCTGCCCTGGTATTATGCCGGCCGGCTGTTCGGGCTCGAGCGCGTGCGGCGCCTGGCCGACCGCTTCGGGCGCGTCATGACGCTCAATGCCGAAGAGATCGACGTGGCCGTCGACTGGTTCCACCGCTTTGGCCCCATCATCGTGCTGTTCGGCCGGCTGATGCCGCTGATCCGCACGCTGATTTCCATTCCCGCGGGCCTCGCCCGCATGCCGCTGCCGGTGTTCCTCCTCGCCTCGACATCAGGCGCGCTGATCTGGAACATCATCCTCACCTCCGCCGGCTACCTGCTGCATGAGCATTACGAACTGGTCGAGGTGATCCTTGATCCTCTCAGCTACATCGTGCTGGCCCTGGTGGTGCTGATCTACCTGGTGCGGCTGGTAATGTGGAAGCCGAGCAAGCCGCGTAGGCCAGCGGAATAGGCTTTCGCAAAACGCAACGCGCCTTGCATTCTGCAAGGCAGGCCCGCTCGCAAAATGCCAATCTTCACAAGAACTTAATCTCTGCCGCCCGGTTTGCCTGCCTCCCCGACTTGGCACGCTTGTTGCTAATATAGGGATGTCCGGAAGTTCCCATGTAATGCGTACCGGATGTCAGTCATGTGGGCCCCGCACCGTGCGACCGGTGCGGGGCTCTCATGTCTTTGGGAGCCGAGGCAATCACGCTCTTGTGGCAAGGCCGCATAGTCATTAGATAATTTGCCGACAAAAGGGAGACCGCTATGAAGGCCGTACTCGACGTGATCATGGTCATCCTCCAGCTCTACTGGTGGGTGTTGCTGGTCATGATCATCATGAGCTGGTTGATATCGTTCAACGTGATCAACACGCGCAATCAGTTCGTCGCTGCAGTTTGGCGCGTGGTCAACCAATTGACCGAACCTCTGCTCAACCCGATCCGGCGCTTTATGCCGAATTTTTCAGGGCTCGATATTTCTCCGATCATCCTGTTCCTGATCATATTCTTCATCCAGCAGCTTATCCTGCGCTACGGCTACGCCGCAGTGCCATAGGGTCTATGGATCGCCCGGTCTGCTATCGGCTCAGCCCCGCGGGGCTGAGCCTTTTTGTTCGCGTCACCCCCAATGCGGGCCGCGACGCCATCGAGGGCGTGGAACAACGCGACAATGGCAGCGCCGTGCTGCGGGTGCGGGTCAAGGCGGTGCCCGACAAGGGCAAGGCCAATGCAGCCGTGGTGGCGTTGCTCGCCAAGGCTTTGGGCGTGCCCAGATCGGCGGTGACAGTGGTGAGCGGCGAAACGGCGCGGCTCAAGACGCTGGCCGTGGCGGGCAACGGTGCCGCCTTGATCAGGGCGCTCGGGAATATTCCGTCCTAGCCGCCCGCCGCCGCTGCGGCAAATCATCGCAATATCCATTGCTTAACGCACAAATCCATCACATCATCGGACGCAGAAGGGTCACAGCGGAGGATGGGCTCGGCGCCGATTGGAGGATCGGCCCTGGTCCATGCTGGGTCCCTGGAGGAACACCGAGAGGGACTTAAGGAATGACTTTGGCTTTATGGCTGATCGTCGTCTGCGGCGGGCTCAGCATTGTTTATGGCGTGATCACCACCCAGGGGCTGCTGGCGGCCGATGCCGGTTCGGCCCGCATGCAGGAAATCTCGGCGGCCGTGCGCGAAGGCGCCTCGGCCTATCTCAAGCGGCAATATGCCACCATCGCAATTGTCGGCGTGGTCATCCTGATCGCCGCCTATTTCCTGCTCGGCATCTATGCCGCCATCGGCTTCCTGATCGGCGCGGTGCTGTCGGGCGCAGCCGGTTTTATCGGCATGAATGTGTCGGTGCGCGCCAATGTGCGCGTCGCCCAGGCGGCCACCACCTCGCTCGCCCGCGGGCTTGATCTGGCCTTCAAATCGGGCGCGGTCACCGGCATGCTGGTGGCGGGCTTGGGCCTGCTCGGAATCACCCTTTATTTCATCGTCCTCACCGGCATGGGCTTTGCCCCCACCAGCCGCACCGTCATCGATGCCCTGGTGGCGCTCAGCTTCGGCGCCTCGCTGATTTCCATCTTCGCCCGTCTGGGCGGCGGCATTTTCACCAAGGGCGCCGATGTGGGCGGCGACATGGTGGGCAAGGTCGAAGCCGGCATTCCCGAGGATGATCCGCGCAACCCCGCCACCATTGCCGACAATGTGGGCGACAATGTCGGGGACTGCGCCGGCATGGCGGCGGATCTGTTCGAAACCTATGTGGTGACCATCGTTGCCACCATGGTGCTGGCCGCCATCATCCTGCCCGAGCAGTGGAAGCTGGCCGGCATGGTGCTGCCCTTGGCCATTGGCGGCGCCTGTGTCGTCACCTCGATCATCGGCACCTATTTCGTCAAGCTGGGTGCCTCCAACAATATTATGGGCGCGCTCTACAAGGGCGTCATCGCCACCGGCGTGCTCTCGCTGATCGCGCTGCTCCCCGTGCTCTGGCTGATCTTTGGCGATCTCAACGTGGCCATCGAAGCCAGTGACAAGACCTTCACCCCGATGAGCCTGTTCTGGTGCGGCGCGGCGGGCCTGGTCATTACCGGGCTGATCATCGTCATCACCGAATATTACACCGGCACCAATCGGCGCCCGGTCAATTCCATCGCCGAAGCCTCGGTCACCGGCCACGGCACCAATGTCATCCAGGGCCTGGCCGTGTCGCTGGAATCCACGGCTCTACCGGCTCTGGTGATCATTGCCGGCATTATCGTCACCTACAATCTGGCTGGCCTGTTCGGCATCGCCTTTGCCGTGGCCACCATGCTGGCTCTGGCCGGCATTATCGTGGCGCTCGACGCCTTCGGCCCCGTCACCGACAATGCCGGCGGCATCGCCGAAATGGCCGGGCTCGACAAGGCCGTTCGCCACAATACCGACGCGCTCGACGCGGTGGGCAATACCACCAAGGCCGTCACCAAGGGCTACGCCATCGGTTCGGCGGGCCTGGGGGCTCTGGTCCTCTTCGCCGCCTATACGCAGGATCTGATCTATTTCGCCAATCTCCCCGATGCCCCGGCCATCTTCCAGGGCATGGGCACGCTCAGCTTCTCGCTGGCCGATCCCTATGTCGTGGTCGGCCTGCTGTTCGGTGGGCTCTTGCCGTTCCTCTTTGGTGGCATGAGCATGACCGCGGTGGGCCGCGCCGCCCAATCGGTGGTGGTCGAAGTGCGCCGCCAGTTCAAGGAACGGCCGGGCATCATGGCCGGCACCGAAAAGCCCGATTATGGCCGGGCCGTCGATATGCTGACCAAGGCCGCGATCAAGGAAATGATCGTGCCCTCGCTGCTGCCGGTGCTCAGCCCCATCGTGGTGTTCTTCGTGATCTACTGGATCGCGGGCGCCGCCGCGGGCTTCTCGGCCCTGGGCGCCATGCTGATGGGCGTCATCGTCACCGGCCTCTTCGTCGCCATCTCCATGACCGCCGGCGGCGGCGCCTGGGACAATGCCAAGAAGAGCTTCGAAGACGGCTTCACCGACAGCCACGGCGTCGTCCACCACAAGGGCGGCGACGCCCACAAAGCCTCCGTCACCGGCGACACCGTCGGCGACCCCTACAAGGACACGGCTGGTCCTGCGGTGAACCCGATGATCAAGATCACCAACATCGTGGCGCTGTTGCTGTTGGCGGTGCTGGCGCATCTGGGGTGAGGCATCGAAACGTCGCCACCGGGCTAGCCCGGTGGCAGGTGTTTTGTAGCGCAATGATTGCCGACATGGTCACGAGGGGCGAACCGGAGGGAATCGGCGGCCGCTGCTGACTTTACGCTTCGATTTCAACTACGCCCGTTCAATACACAAAATGTGGTGCGATCGGCTTTGCAGCCCCAAAGTTGGAAGAACCCACCGGCCGTCATCCTCGGGCTTGACCCGAGGACGCTATACTTCAAGATGCCGACATGGGCTTCTATATCTACATCCTTGCCGACATGCGGCGCGGGCGCACTTATATTGGCGTCACCAATGACCTTGTGCGTCGTGTCTATGAGCACCGCGAAAGTTTGGCTGAAGGCTACACCAAAGCTAATTGCATTAAGCGGCTGGTCTATTTCGAAGAGTTTGGCGAGATTAGTATGGCGATCCAGCGCGAGACCTCATTGAGGCGTTGGTACAGAAGTTGGAAGATCGAGCTGATTGAGAAGAGCAATCCGGACTGGCGTGATCTTTGGGACGAGATCGTCAAGTGAAGAGCCCTCGGGTCAGGCCCGAGGGTGACACGGGGTGGGGTCGGGCTATCAGCTCTCTGTCTCGGCCCGTTCAACTTACCCCCAAATCAACGGCAGGAAGCCGAAAGCCGACCGCGCTGGCCGCCGCATTTCCGGCCGATGGCCTTCAGTATAGATTCCGGCCTGCGCCGGAATGATATTGTGGTTGATTGAGCGAGCCCGGTTCATCCCCAATCTCTCCTTCCCACCGCTCTCCCTCGGGCTCGACCGGAGGGCCACTCGCCGCTTGCGCCAGATTGAGAAAGGCCCTCGGGTCGAGCCCGAGGGAGGTGCGGTGATATTGGGAGCAATGCACCAACTCGCCCCCCACCCACGGTGTCATTCCCGCGAAAGCGGGAACCTCCGTTTAGGGGTGCTGAAAGAAAGCAAACAGAGGTCCCCGCTTTCGCGGGGATGACATTGTGGCTGGAGACAGCAAAGAGCTCACTTATCCCTCTTATCCCCCACCCCATCCCCCTCCCGCATAC